>NZ_JBHIMO010000043.1:0-4114 GCF_042194195.1 Bartonella sp. MR30HLJHH
GAAAGCATGGGTTTACGGTGGTGCTATTCCGAAAAGCGTTCTCAATTACGAACCTCTTATAGACGAGATCAATAAAGAGATCAAAAAATTATCGAACGATTCTTGACATTATTCCTGTAATGTATATCTTCGGTATTAGGTGCCTCAAAAACACTTTAAACGAACAGCGGATAGATTGCCGACACAATTTTTCTTCCGCACATTAAAGGCTTTGACTCATTGTATGTTACACGCATATAATGATTTAGTCGGGTGTGGTTACGCTATACAATACCCTTTTATGGGAAAAGCGTAACGACGGACTGTTCGCCGTGTTTTTGAGCACCCGGCATTCTTTATTGAGTGTCAATCAAAAACGTCTAATCGAACAGGAGTTCACTATGAACACTCTTATTAAAATTACAGAACAAACGATTGATCAAGAAACAGTTCAAGCAGTAAATGCGCGTGAGTTGCATATGTTTTTAGAAGTAAAATCCGAATTTAGAAATTGGATAAAAAATCGCATTGAGGAGTATGGTTTCCTAGAAAATAAGGACTTTACAAGTTTCGCTAAAATTTTAGCGAAACCTAATGCCTCTCAAGAAAATCAAAGCTTTGTGAGTTTCGGTAAAAATTTACCGAAACCTAAAGGCGGTCGTCCAAGTACAGAATATCATCTCACTCTAGACATGGCGAAAGAGCTCTCAATGGTTGAACGCAATGAGAAAGGTAGACAGGCTCGACGCTACTTTATTGACTGTGAAAAGAAACTAAAAAACCAATCTGTTGATTATGAATTATTTTCTTATGAGTGTTTAAAAAAACCTGCAGGTATTGGAGAAATCTTAGGATTGATGATGAGACGTTTGTTAGATGCAAATGACCTCGCAAAAGAGCTTGATCATTACAAATCAGTTACAAAAGAAGCAAAACAGGTTCTAGCAAGATCTGTCGTAAAAGCCGCTTAGATTTAAGTAAAAACATCCCCTTCCCCATCTTTACAAGGTGGGGAGGAAGTTAAGCCGCGTTTTTGATTGTAATAACGACTTGCTTGCCAAGAACGCTCAGTGCTTGCTCTAATGTTTGAAGCTTAGTTGGATAATTTGGATCAAGAATGCGTCTTGCTTCTGCTTCTTTTTTACCCAAACGATTAGCCAATTCTGTTTTTGTGATATTCGCTTCATTAAAGGCTTCTACCACTGCAAGTTTAAGAGCATTCCACGCATCTACCGTGACCTTTACAAGGTCTTTATATTGCTGTGGTACTGGTAAAGGTAAACCGCGCATAGGATAGCTCCGTAATGCTAACCCTAAAGCTTCAACAGCATTCTCTAATGCCTCTGCTCTATTTTCTCCAGCTGTTATTGCTTCTGGTACATCTGGAAAGGTGACAATAAAACCACCATCTGGATCAGATTCCAGTTTTGCTTGATACGTGTATTCCATATTTAGGTCTCCTCGCCATGATCGAAATGCTTTTGAAACGAGAAATTTAAGCCATTGAGAGAATAACTCATACCCCCAACTGCTTTTTTATTATTTTCACGTAAAGTGGGGTCAATTCACCAGATTTTATAACGGTTGTCTTGTCTCCAAAAATTAGCAAATAATGTGACCCTTTACCTGCATCAGGAGCTTCACTGTAATGAATGCCTCTTTTTCTGGCTTCTTTACGTAATTCCCTAAGCAGCGCTTCTCGTTTCATTTAGCCTCCCCTTTCTGCATAAAATGAATATCGCACAAAAAGGTTCGATAGTCAACAATAAATCGAACAAAAAAGTTTGATACAGACTCTTAATGAAAGGATATTTATTGAAAAGTTAAAAGCAGAAATAAGAAAGCCGTGTCATTTGAGTGACATGGTTTTTTGATGAATAATTTGTCAAATACTATTATAATGCAATACTTAAAAAACTGTTATTAATAAACTGAAATAATTGAATAAATATGCAATTTATGCTAAGATTTTGTATGTATAAATTGCAAATCTAATGGGGCTACAAATATGCTAAATAAAGTGACGTTAATCGGGCGCCTTGGTGCTAATCCCGAAAGCAAAACAATGAATTCTGGAGCAGAAATAGTCAATTTTAGTATAGCGACTTCTGAGAGCTATACAGATAAAAAAACCAATCAAAAAGTAGAGAAAACAGAATGGCATTCCGTGGTGATTTTTAATCCACATTTGGCAAAAATTGCACTTCAATATCTAAACAAAGGTTCAAAGGTTTACATAGAAGGAAAGTTACAGACACGCAAATGGCAAGATAAAAATGGGCATGACCGTTACACAACAGAGATTGTCTTGCCACAATACAAAGGCGAGCTGTATTTGCTTGATGCAAAGAAAGATCAATCGGCATCCCCTACCCCTTCACCTATTACTTCTCAAAATTATGCTATCGCTTCAGGGGCTGCTGATCATAGTGCACTCATTAATAATGATAGCATACCATTCTGATTGAAAAAAATATGACAAAAAGAAAAAAACGTGCAAAACGTGGTCGTCCTCGGATTAAAGGATGTATCAGAGAACCAAATGGACGCATCTCACGAGCAAAAACACCGCATGAACCCATGGATAAATTGGCAATTGAAATGCGTGCCAAACGCTTCTGTTTGACCATAGAAGAGACTAAAAATCCACTTTCCAGTACCTATATTGGGCGGCTTTATTTGCAAGGCGAAATCAATCAAGACCAATATGATGCTGCGCAAAAATATCTTGAAGTGAGAAATGATTATCTCTGTGCAAAAACATTGCCTAGTGCAATTTATGATAAAATGCCCTCATCTTCTAATGAAGAAGCTAGAAAAAAATGGGTTGAATTTGCAACAAAACAATTTTTGAATATGCAAGAGGTAATAAAAGAAACACAACACCTTTACAGACAGCATAATTTTTATGCTGCGCTACAGTATCTTGTTAGTGAAGATCAAGAATTACCGTACCTTGTACCTTCATTGCGAATAGTCCTTAACGCTCTCCAGAAATATTTTAACCAAAAAAATAAATGCTAAATGTTTTACTAGTATATTTATAAAAACATCAGAAGCTCTTGAAATAGCTTTTAAAATGTTATATTTTTATATAATATTTTAGAGAGGTTGTTTTTATGCATACAACGAAATTACGTAAAGTTGGAGGGTCAGTGATGCTTTCTATACCACCTTCACTGCTTGATGTCCTTCATCTTACTGAAAATGCGCAAGTTGGTTTGACTATTGATAATGGACAATTAGTTGTGAAACCACAAACATTTCCTAATTATACTCTTGATGAATTGTTAGCCCAATGTAATCCGTCAGATGATTTTGTAGATGAGGATATAGAATGGTTTGATGCTAAACCTGTTGGTAAAGAGCTGTTGTGATGAAGCGAGGCGAAATTTGGCTAGTATCTCTTGATCCATCTTCGGGTTATGAACAAAAAGGAACGCGTCCTGTATTAATTGTATCACCGGAAGCGTTTAATCGTGTAACGAAAACACCTATTGTCTTGCCTATTACAAGCGGAGGAAATTTTGCTAGAACAGCAGGCTTTACTGTCTCATTAATGGGAGTGGGATTACATACAACGGGCATAATACGTTGTGACCAACCACGTGCTCTTGATATTGGAGCGCGTCAGGGAAAGAAAATGGAAGCAGTTCCCCCCATGATTATGAACGAAGTCCTTGCTAAGCTAGCAACATTTCTTACGTAGTTGGTTCAAATCTTTATCTCGTGCCGTAAAACATCGTTCTTTGAAACGAGGCAAAAAGCCAAGTAAAAGATTCATTTAAATGGGATTATTATTGCATCTCTTGTTTATCTGAATACTAAGTTTAGATTTTTAAAAACAAAAAATGTACAAAATATAAATTTTTTCTCTTGACAATGTGTAAAAATTTTTATTTAATGGTTGTGCTGTCTCTAGGTGTATTGCGTCTAAAATTCAAAGATACCCCCTAAAATTTGATAAAATCTTAAGCTTTCAAAAGGGCTTAAATTGCTGTTTTTATTGATAAAACAGACTAATCTATTTTGCACATATCAAAAGCCATTCAGTAACCAATGATGTCATTAATTATGACTCAAAAGGAGCAATGATGAAAGCTGTCATCACTAAGCCAATGTGTGTTGTTGGAGA
>NZ_JBHIMO010000044.1:0-4060 GCF_042194195.1 Bartonella sp. MR30HLJHH
CTATCGATAAATTGATACAACCCACCAGCAGAAGAGTAGGGATTCCTTGCATTCGGATTCCCTCCACTTTCCACTTGTGCAACACGGTATAAATAACTCTCTGGCAAACCATAACGCGCTGCCGTTTGCCGTATCGCTTGATTAACTGAAGGACTATAACTGGTCATTTCGCATACTCTATTGAAGCACTAGGACCTAACCCTTTTGCTACAGCTCTAGAAACAATCTTCAAGCCTTCATCCGTTATCACACCGGCTTTATGCCACTTCAAAGCACTTTGAATCAATTTGGCAATTTCATTGCGCTCCATTCCTTTAACGCCAAAAGTTGCTAATTTCGCTATACCGCGCTCTAGCTCTCGTTTTGCTCGTAGCGCCTCTGGTGCATTCGGATGAAAAAATATGTTTCGTGCTAATTTTAAGCCTTGAGCTGGTATATCAGGAATACTATGTGGTACACGAACTCCATCAAAAAGAGAAATCTTAGGAATGCCTTCAAATTTGCTAAAACCCTCTTTTGCTGCATCAGAATAGAATTGCTCCTGATCTACTGCCTTTTTAAAAGTAGAAAACCGTTCCGGTCCTATCATCCTTTTAAGATTCTCAGATGCAAGATTTTGTTTTAAAAGTTTAGAAAATTCATTAATAGGGTCATCATTTTTTCTGAGTAAATCATCTAAGGCATCTCTCATGCCCATCTGATAGGTATTATTTTGTTTTGTCCAATTCCCTTTAAAAAGATTTTCCTGAACTGCATCCCTTTCAAAACTCTTTTCAAGCTTTGTTCCAAAAGCTTGTCTACCTTCCTCAAAGCTATCTGCAAAGTTTTTGAATTTTGCCGCACTACCGCGTGCTGCTTTGTACGTAGGAGAGATTTCGTCCATTATTTTTACCAAATTTTGTTTGAGGACTTCGTATCCTAAAATCTTTTGGTTATCGCCATGTTTCTTACTTTTTTCGATTAAATCATCAAGAGACTGCTTAGTTTGATCTAATAACTCTATCGTAGGTTTATAGGTTATACTGCTAAATCTTCTATCATAAAACCTTCTAGGATTTATACTGAGAGGGTGTTCCTCTAAAGTATTGACAGCTTCTTTGAGAGCTTTTTGAAATCCTTTATTTTCAAAAAGTTTATTAAGAGCCGGATAATACTCTCGTCCTATCGGCGTTTGCCTTGCTTGTTCATAAAGATGATCATGCGCTTCTTTCCCTTGCTGTTTAAGCGTCCTGCTTAAAGTATCGCTATGCTGGTATGGAACAATTGTCTGCTCCATCATATCATCAAGACGTTGAACAGAACCTCCCAATCTTTTCTCATGCGCTTGTTTCAAGAGATTATAAACATCTTCATTTGTTTTAGACGCATTCCACAAAGTCTGTCGTAGTTTTTCATTAATATCTGTCAAAAATACTTCCTGAGGTTCTGAGCTAAGACGTTCGGTAATTTTTGGGGTTTTATTATCGTAAAGTTGCTTGGCAACTTCTCGCAAAGCTTTATTGGAAACCTCTTTATGAGCAGGATTAAAATAATTCCTTACAAGTGGAGGTGATTTTAAAGCATTTCCTAAACTACGAACTGCCTTAGAAATACCTATACCTCCTAAAGCAGCAACCGGCGTCAAAACTGCCCCACCAACACCACCAGCTAACGCCGAATTCACCGTATCATTGTAACCTTCTCCTGCACCAGAACCGTGTAAAGCTCCAGAACCTGCCCCAACAAGAGCTCCCCTACCTAAACCTCCTAAAGTCGAACCTGCTCGCAAAAAATTTAATGCTGGAATACCAAATGATGCTATTGTTGGTAAAATCGAACCAGCAATATAAGCACCAGAAGACCACCATGGATGTTTCTCTTCCAAAGCTTTTTGGTAAGCACGTTCTTTGGCTACTCTTCTGTTATAAACCTCTTCTGCCTTTTTATCGCCGCTCCAATAATCCCTCACACCTGCTTCACGTACTGCTTTCATTTCGTCAAAATAACCTGCCGTTGCACCAGATGCGCTATGTCTCATAACCGCATCCAACCACGTAAGATCTTTATCATCAAATGAAAAATCATCTGCTGTAAATTTTGTATTAAATGAAGCCGTATCATCATCAACAAGAGGGGAATAAGGAATATAACCCGTTGTTTTTTTTCCTTGATTACCACGACTGTTCTTCACCGAAGACCTACCATCATTATCGGATACATCATCAACAATGCGAGAATAAGGAATATATGCCATTTTAAGCCCCTTTAACCCTTATCTTTCCATCTTCACCAATAAAGCGTGCACCGGAAGGCAATGCATCTTCCTCTTCTTTGCTGGTAACAAGTGGCAAATCATTACGTCCTTGCTGTGGAGCTTTAGAATGCGGCTGTGATGTAACCTTATCAACATTCTCTTGCGTTAATGCAATGCTATTGTTTTCCAGCAAATCCAATACGTCTGATTTCATCTTACCCAAAATCTCATGGATTTTTTTCAACCTAAACAAGAGCTCTTTATGACCCAAGTTGTACTTTATCTCTCCTAAATAGCTCTTTAAGATATCAAGTTCTCTTTCTGTGAGATTCCCAAAACCTGAGGCGCCATTACGCGAATACTGTCTCATCGTTTCTAAACGATCAATACCTATACGATTTTTAATGGAATCAAGCAGTGAACTCATATCACGGTGTTGAGGAACACCCAACTGAGCTTGTATACTAGCCGCATTACCTGTAGCCCATTCACCATTTTCTTCTATATAGTTCATAAAACGTTCAATGTCATGGAGTGTATTATTACTGATAGTTTCTCTATTTTTAAGCTCTATCGTTTCTCGTAGGCGGTCCAATTCTTCTTTAGATCTAGTATCATAACCGCCGTTCGCTTTTTGTAATAGAAAAGCATTCAACGCATCTTTATTCCCAGCCATGAACCGCGCTTCTTCTTCGCTATAGCCTTTGGACTTTAGATACTCGACGGTCTGATTAACCTGCCCTCTTTTTTCTCTTTCCATATCACCACGACGAAGATTCATAGCTGCATTCGCTAAACTTTGTGCTATCGTCCCATCTGATAATGCATAACCAATCCCATAATCCGATAATCTTTGTAAAAACTCAGGACTACGCAAGTGATCCCAAAAACTCTGTTGAGAACCAGTATCTTGGTGAGGAACAATACTCTGTTGTGGCTGTACAGACTTCTGTGGTTCTACAGATGAAATAGGCTCTGGTAATTGAGACTGCTTTGGTTTCAATGATGCCAAATCTGAAGTTTCAATTGCATTAGGCAAAGGTTCCATACCTAAAGGATTTGGTTGTGAACCAAAGGTCGCTACTGGTAAAGAAGGAACTGAAGACGGTACATCTGGTTTTCTGCCTGCCGATCTTAAAGACGAACTTACATCTGGTAAAGGTGAAGTATTTTTAGCTAAACCTAAAGGATTTGATTGTGAACCAAAAGTTGCTATAGGGGAAGAAGGGGTTAAATAAGGTAAATTCTTTGCCTGTTGTTTGGCGTCTTCTAGATCGTTGAAACGTATACGTGGTACATATTGGCTTATTACATGCATAGACTTAAGAAGTCTTGATAACATGTTATCGTTACTATTTTGCATAACTACCTCACTTTTTTCCTGCAAAATTAGCAATACTAGCTAAAATCCCTATAGCGTTCTTCCAAGGGTCGTTGCCTTGCATCATAGAGGCTGTATTATTATTCGTCGTCGTGCCGTAATTCCTTGCAAATCCATGACCGGCGTTCATAAGCATATTCAACTTATTCCAACCGCTATTGTCTTGCTCCAGCCAACGTTCACGATTAGCATCAACAACTCTCTGATTGTAATTATCAAGCACGCCTCCCCCCTGTATGGCATTGGAATAGGCATTGCCATAACCCTGTAAGAAGTTATTTGAGGCTCCCAACTGATTTTGATTGGCTTGGTCTATCATGGCATTGGCTTGCATCATGCGATCTGCATCACGATTATATTGATCTGCCATAGCACTTGTGGACAAAGCACCAAGTTCATTTGCCAATACACCTGCATGTGCACCGGACCCATAACGACCCGCACCT
>NZ_JBHIMO010000045.1:0-4053 GCF_042194195.1 Bartonella sp. MR30HLJHH
CAAGCCCTTGCTCTATCTGGCGCAGATTGGTCGGCTTCCCAATAAGGTTTGGAAAAGCCGTGGTGATTTCTCCTTGAGATTTCCTTCCAACTTTATGCCCATCAAGGGTAATATCTTCCATCACACCTTCAACTACAACAATCTTGAGATGACCGCCGCTTAAATCTTGCTCAGGCAAATAAGCCCGCACCGCAATATAGCCGCGCTTCATATAAAGCTTGGTCACCGCTTTGAGCACTTTGTTGATTTCGGCAATCCCCAAACACCGCCCTTCCCAAAGAGAAATGGCTTCATGAAGGTCGGTATGAGAAATCAACTGAGCATCAACAAATTCAATGCTTTTGATCAGCAAACAGGTTGTACCAGACGAAGCACCATAGGCAGATGTGGTATCATCATCCGGCAAAAATACCCCATGTGTTTCGTTTCTACGGTGTAATTGCTGAAAACGCTGTTCTTGCGTTTGTTGTCGTTGGATGCTCTCTGATTGATTAATCGCTTTCTCACGAATGTTTTCGGCAAAACTCGGCAACGAGAAAAGGCACAAAATAGCCGCAAAAACAAAAGTGAAAAAAAATCTATGCATTCATTGTGTCCTCAAAATGAGCAACAAAATGAACCATATCGTCAGCGTCACAGAAAAAATCGCCAACCGCGTAACAATTTTTTAATTTTTTGATGAGAATAATACTTATAACATCTGAGGGAAAAGCATAGACTGTACTGTATACACCTGCTTTATTAGTTGTGCAAACCATATCATTTCCCCCGCTTTTGAAGCTTGTATAATTACACTGTTAAATGACAATCATACACTCTATATGCTTCTTAATTTTAAGGTGTTGCATGTAATATAATCTTGAGCTTCAAGTAAAGACTGTTATTCATAGAATAGACCAAATTTATTGGAACTGTTACATATTAGAGACAACAAGAAACACTCCATTATTATCGCTTGATAAAAAAATAGCATGACGATAGCTTATTACTAAAATAAGCAAAAAAGAAATTGCGTAATGCCATAACTTATGAAGAATTAGCATATTTCAAAACTGCTTATCCTAATGAAAAAAACACTAAAGATGATCTGTTTTATTATGTTTACGGTCTCTTGCATTCAGAATATCGCACTCGTTATGTCAATAACCTCTCTAAAGAATTGCCTCGTATCCCTTGCGTAAAGAGTGCTAATGATTTTTGGAAATTTGTAACAGCAGGGCGTGAACTGGGGTCATTTGCACGTGAATTATGAAACTGTAGAGCCTTATCCCGTGACCTTTAAAAAGGGTAATCCAAAAGTTACAGAGATCTCTAATCCCGAAAAGTTTTATTATGTAACTGAAATGAAATTTGCAAAAGCAGGTAAAGAAAATGGAAAATCTGATAAAGATAAAACCACTGTTATTTACAATAGCAATATCACAATAACAGATATCCCTCTTGAAGCTTATGAGTATATCGTAAATGGTAGACCCGCTCTTGAATGGGTTATGGGGCGTCAATGTGTAAAGACTGATAAAAAGAGTGGTATTGTGAATGATGCCAATCGCTATGCTTGTTGAAACCGTTGGCAACCCTGCTTATCCATTAGAGTTGTTTCAAAGGATTATTACTGTAAGTCTAGAAACAATGAAAATCGTGAAAAAACTACCAAAATTAGAAATTAGAGAAACTGAATAGATTTGGCATACTCACATAATGGGTATGATAAACTCATAAGGGGTATAGAGCTTATAACCATAATCTATACCTCTCTTGTTAAGTTGATTAGATATAATCTTCTTTACTATGAGGGATAACAAAATAAAGTTAAGAGAATAGGATTTTGCAACATTCCTCTTAATTATTGCGAATCAAGGATTCTTTTCGTGGAGTTTTTTTTGCCATACCTGCTATCCAGAGGGTTTTTAATTCTAAAAAATTGACTTGAAGTCACAGTGTAGCTACACTATAACAAAGGTTATAAATGGAGATACAAATCATGAAAGCCGATTCTGTTGTTCGCGCTCGCATTCCTGCTAAAATGAAAAAACAAGCGATGATTACTTTAGAACGCATGGGATTAAGTGCATCAGATCTTATCCGCATAACATTTTTGCGTGTCGCTGAAGAAGGTTGTTTGCCTTTTGAGCTTAAAGTACCTAATAGTGTCACACGTAAAGCTATAAAGGAATTAGATGAAGGTAAAGGTAAGACATTTAAAAACGCTGATGCCCTTTTTAAGGATTTAGGCATTTAATATGCTGATACCTGTTCGCTCGAGACAATTTAAACGTGACGTGCGCAAGGCGGAAAAACGCAGTAAAAATATGAATAAGCTGCGTACACTATTAAGTCTTCTAATTGAAGAAAAGCCATTACCAAGACATTACTGTGATCATCCACTAAAAGGCGATTGGGTAGGGTATCATGATATTCATATCGAACCAGATTGGCTGCTTATTTATAGAATAGAAGGAGATAAATTACATCTTATTCGTACAGGAACGCACTCTGACCTTTTCAAAGAATAATTATATGAAAAGTTAAAAATACTCTAACTTTTCTCTACATAAAGAGCACAGACCGTAAAAAACTCGCTCTTGAAGCTATAAAAAAGCTCAAAAAAGATGAGAGATAGAGAAAAAACTAATAGAATCAATAAAGAATAAAATTCTCACTATTAATATAACTTATTGACCTAATTATTATTGAGTATCCCTTTTTAAAAGAATAGTTTATATGCGTCATTCTAAAAAAAATCATTTGCACTTTTAAATACTCTTATTTTGATTGCTTTAAGATTTTTAATAAATCCCATCTTAAAGTGAATACGCTTCTTTTACATTGGCTTTAAGAGGTTATACCGTAATCTAAAATGATAGCTTTATTGTTTTCAAAAGCTTTGTTGTGAATACTTATATTACTTTACGCTTTTAATTCCCTAATTTTTGAAAAAAATATAAACACCCCCAAAACCCCTACAAAATATATATTACAGGTTGTGTTTATAGAGTGCGTTTAATATAGATTGTTTACATTAGAGCCCTTTATAAACAAAATTCACAAAAAAAATTAAAATTCATTTAGTAAAAAATTGATAGGTTATAAAGATAAAAATACGCATTATGAGAGCGTTTTTAAATATTATAAATGTATAGATTCAGAAAATAACGCAATCGTTTCATAAAGCCAATAATATAGCTTTAAAAGCATATAAATATAAAAGAAGCAATTGATAAGAACATGATAAATATTTACACATAATGAATTTAAAAAACATAAAAAATATCAAACAAGATAAAATGTATTTGACAATAAATACGTATTTTGTTATATAAATGATCAAGTGATTAACAAACACTTTACGTTAAGCGGATAGGTTACGATACAACCTTTCCTATGTTTTTAAAATACTGGCTGTTTTTTATGTGTTAATTAGCATATAATGACTCTGTCGGGTGTGCTTACATCATACAATACCCTTATGGGAAAAGTGTAAGCAACGGACTTAACGCCGTGTTTGTTAGCGCCCGATGCTTGTTAAGAGCGTCAATAACAAACAATTTTACGTTAAGGATTTAATTATGACAAATATCTCAAAAATCCCCCCCGTTATCTCTAATATTGCAAATGAAACCGCGCCTGTTAATCAACAAAAGCCTGCAAAAAAATACGAATTTACCAATGAAAAATTCACTTTTGATGGTCTTACTTTACACCGTATACGTGCTCTAAGAGATTTTGATGATGTTAAGGCGGGGGACCTCGGCGGTTTTATTGAAAATGAAAGTAACTTATCCCATGATGGCAATTGCTGGGTCTATGATAATGCCACGGTTCTTTTCAATGCAACTGTTTATGAAAATGCTAAAATCTATAATGACGCGAAAATCTTTAGAGGTGCCAAGGTGTATGGCAATGCTATCGTTAATGGCAAAGCATTGGTTTTTGATACAACCGCTCATATTTATGATAATGCAAAAATTCATGATACCGCTAAGGTCTGTGGGCATGTTTATGGTTATGCCGTAATTAGTGATAATGCTACTATTTCTAATGGTGCCAAGGTTT
>NZ_JBHIMO010000046.1:0-3770 GCF_042194195.1 Bartonella sp. MR30HLJHH
TATATTTAGTTAAAGAAAGGGAATTGGGGTATGTCCAGTAAATTACCATGGACGAGGCTTTTTGCAGACAAGTGGCTTCTTACTCTTGGTTGTTTGTCGCCGACCGAGAAATGTATCTATGTCATGTTGCGACTTCTAATGCTCCATACTGGTGAGCCTATTTTAAACAACTTAAGGGTATTAGCTCGTTGGATTGGTTATCCAGTAGAAGAGTTTGAAGCAGCTTTGAATTCCTTGATTGAAGGTGGATTCATCATACGTTTAGACAATGGTGGGTTGTGGAATTCAGAAGTTGAAAAAGAACTCAATAACGTCACTGAAGAGCTAGATAATTTCACTTGCAATAATAATAAAGAAAGGGAGGTGAAGTATGTCAACTAAGTTGCCATGGACGAGGCTTTTTGCAGACCAGTGGGCAATAGTTGTTGATTATTTGCCTGCTGTAGAGGGCAATATCTATATGCGATTACGGTTACGTATGTTGCGTACTGGTGAACCTCTTTTTTATAATATTAAAGTTTTATCTAATTACACTGGTTATTCAGTGAAGAAGTTCGAAGCAGCGTTAAATGTCTTGCTTGAAGAAGGATACCTTGTTCGTTTAGCAGACGGTCGTTTGTGGAATTTAGATGTTGAGGAAGAACTCAATAACTCTAATGAGAATTTAGATAAAGCTTCGGAAAAGGCTTCAAAAGCAGCAAAAGCTAGATGGGATAAAAACAAAGATAAAAGTAATGATGATGCACGTGCAATGCATGAGCAATGCACAAGCAATGCATACGCAATGCACGAGCAATGCTTGGAAATGCACAATAACATTAACATTAACAATAACAAAAAAAATAAAAATATTATTTTATCAAAAAGAGAAATTGATTTTGAAAATTTAGAAACAAACGATTTTGTTGAAAAGGCAATCGAGTGTGATGTTGAAAGCCAATCAGAACAAATCAAAACGATAGAAACCAAACAACCAATCATTCGCGAGCAAAATATCAATCTTTCAAACGAAGTTAACAACCGATGGCAAATTAACGAAGCGATGATTGCGAAATTGCCTTCACGAAAAGTTAAAAAGGTTGGAAAAAAACTTTCAGAAATCTTTGACACGATGATGCCTGCTTATTTTCCAGAGAAAGCAAACTTTTTTGAAGGAACAAAGAAAATAAGCGAAAAACAAGAGGTTGAAAGAATACTAGAAGATTTCAAACCCGATTTTCAATACGCAACTGAACAAGGATTAACGCATGATGAAGCCTTATCAGAATTTGAAAAATTTGTACGCTTTTCAAAATCCAACCCATGTCGAAATGCAAATGAACGCGATTGGCAAAGCGCTTGGGATAATTGGATTACGCATCCAGAATATGGATTGGTAATTAAGAAACACAAAAAATTAGAAACGGAAAAACTATATGCAACCGCATGCTATAAATCATCAACAAACAGTTTCGCAAATAACCTTTCAGAAAGCTTCAATCAACTTGCAACAGCGATCTACGCTTAAAGACACTTATGGATCAGAAATAGAGCTTTTGTCGGGATTATCAGTCATGAAATCGTATTTAAAAGCATCCGAAAAAACAGCAAAGTAGTGAAATTTGCTGATGATTTTGAGAATAGACGTGCGTTTAAATTGACAGAAAGGCACCGTACAGAGCGATTTAAAGATTTTGTGATAAAACCACATTGAAATTAAAAACGCTTCTGTACAGTCCATTTTGAGGCGAATAAACCCATTGGTAAAGTTATGGATTTAGATAGGGGATATTAAACCAGATGTTTTTAAAAAAACGTAAACAGAAGGGGGGAAAAAAGTGGGTTGCAACAGCGGTTGGATATGCACCATGGGGATTAGGGGTAGCTGAGTATTTTTACAATCTTTACGAATATGATGATGGCACAAGAGAATACGAAGAATTTGACGGTGGTCAGTATCATGAGATGCCTGAGAAAGTTGATTACAGTACCAAGGCGCAAGTGAAAGCATGGGTTTATGGGGGTGGTATTCCGCAAAGCGTTCTCAATTACGAACCTCTTATAGATGAGCTCAATAAAGAGATCAAAAAATTATCAAAAACCGCAGGAAATAAATATGTTTACAGATAAGCAGCTAAGAGCCTTGTTTGGTATTATAATTTTTATATTTTTATGTTTTTTAGGAATTAAAAAAAATCTTTACTTTATTCAGAGTATTTTGACATTCGCATCTGTTTCTTTGGTAATAGTCACAACGGTTTTTGCAATTTTATGCAATTCCAATATTCCTTCTGAGTTGCAAAACAACCCAAAATACAAATGCGGAAATACAACAGGTTGGAAGATATTAACACGTGATTTACAACAGCATATGCACCGACTCTTAAAGCTAATAAGTTTAGCACTTGTCGTTTTAATTTTTCCAAATAGTTATACTGTATTTTGGTATTTAGATATCGTTCTTTGGTACTTTTTTGTAGTTTGTTCATTCTTTCTCATGTTGCATACACGCAGTTTAATAAACATGTTCATTTACGCACTACATTTTATACTAAAAACCAAAAGTAAAATTTAAAAGCACTTGATATTCAACTAGGTAGGTATCAAAATGAAAAAAATAAAAAATACGTATTGACTTTAAAGAAAGGTTCGTTTATTGAGGTTGGCAAGTGCTTAACAAACACTATAGCGAATAGCGGATAAATCACGATAAGGTTTCTCCCATTTCTTAAAATACTGACTTTCTTTTATGCTATCTCTAGCATATAACGATTTTGTCGGGTGTGGTCACATCATACAATACTCTTTATGAGAAAAGTGTGACGACGGACTATTCGCCGTGTTTGTTAGCGCCCGACGCCCTTATAGGGCTGTTAATAACAAACAATTTAAACGAATAGGATTACTAGCATGAGTGCTACAGTTACAAATCAAGAAACTTCTCCAAAATATGAACTTACTAATGAAACGCGTGTGTTTAATAATCAAACTCTTTATCGCATTCGTGCTTTAAGAGATTTTGATGATGTTAAAGCTGGTCAATTGGGCGGCTTTATTAAAGATGAGAGTGATCTGTCTCATAAAGGCAATTGCTGGGTTTATGATGATGCTATGGTTATCCAAGCAAGCGTTTCCGAAAATGCCAAAATACGCAATAATGCTTGTGTTGTGAATTATGCTAAGGTTTATGGTAATGCTGTGATTAGTGATAAGGCATGGGTTTTGAGTGATAAGGCACATGTTTATGACAATGCAGTCATTAATGGAAATGCAAAAATTGGTGGCTATGTTTTTGGCAATGCCGTTGTGAGTGATAATGCCGTTATTACTGAGGGAGCTCTTATTTATGATAATGCCCGTGTTTATGAAAATGCGTATGTGAGTGGGCTTGTGTTTAATGATGCCCATGTCTACGGTAAATCACGCCTTGCTGCGTGGTCAAAAGCTTATGGCAATGCTCATGTTTTTGATAAAGCTATAGTTTATGATGGTAGCAATATTTATGACAATGCCAAGGTTTCTGGCTCGGCGCGTGTTGGTCCCTGTGCAAAAATTCATGATAATGCTCATGTGAGTGGCAAGGCACAAATTTGCCAATTTACAACGATTTATGGCAATGCTGTGCTTAAAGAAAATAAGAAATTTTCTGAAGATATGTGTGGTGATAATCAGTCACTAAAAGACGCTGCTTAAATAACGCGGGGGGCTGCTTTGTAGCAAAAAAGCCGCGTCCTTTAAGACACGGCTTTTATTATCAAAACAGCTAGCGATCTAAATAAACGATTAAAGTA
>NZ_JBHIMO010000047.1:0-3673 GCF_042194195.1 Bartonella sp. MR30HLJHH
TCCAACCAAGATGTGTATGGCATTTTAGGCACGGCGCGCCCGATTAGCTATTTTGATGGCGAAATCGATCATGAGGCAAATCGCCTTAACCAAGCCGATATTGCGACCTTTATTCCAGCACGACTTAGTCAAAATGGGCAGGGAGAAGTAGCTGCCAATGGACGTATTTTATGGGGAAATCATACCACCTCCAGTGACCCATTGTGGCGTTTTGTCAATGTGGTGCGCACCCGTGCAGCATTGGAAAAAACGATCATTAACAGTTTCCGCCCTTGGGCCAATGACGAGAATCTGACCGGTCAACATGTTATTGCCATTACCCGCAGCCTCACACAGTTTCTTGATGATCTGATTGCGCGTGGAGCGCTTTTGGGTGGGCGGGTTTGGTTTGACCGCGATTTAAATTCCAACAGCACTTTACAATTGGGAAAATTGCGGGTCGAGTTTGATGCAGAAGAAGTGCCACCTTTAGAAGATTTGAGTTTCGGCAGTCGGCGCAATAGCGCTTATTTTGATCGGTTGGCGCAAGATATCCAAAAGAAAATGACTTATCAATTTGGCGATACGCTTGAAACTTATCGCAAAGCAGCAAGGAGTTAGAGCATGACTTTACGCATTGTACGCGGTTTTACGCTGATTGTTGATGATGATGTGAATCTTCACCTTGATCTTGAAACATTGAAACTGCCCACGTTGGAAGAAATCACCGAAACCTATCAACCAGGCGGCTCTGATATGCAAATTGATGTGAGCGGTCTTGGTGTGAAAGCTTTGAGTTTACAAATGAAAATCCGCAGCCACACCCCCGAAATTATCGGCATCTTTGGTGGTCCTCCTGGTCTTCGTCATAAATTTACCGGCAAAAAACATGTGATCTCTGAAGAAGATGGACGCGAGCATGAGCATTCCATTGATGTTACAGGGCGCTTAGTCAAAGTGGATAGTGAAGGCTTAACAGCTGGAAAAGCTACAGGCTATGATTGCGAGATCAAAAATGTTTGGGACTATACGGAATTTTGGGATGGTTCTGTTTTGCACCGCTTTTCGTTTAAACGGGGCGGCTGGCTTGTCCGCAATGGGCAAGAGATCGGTTCTCGCCGCCGCTCTATTCTCAATTTATAGGAATTGATCATGACAAGTTTACAAACCAGCATTGACGTGGAATTGCAGGTTCCGCTTCTTTATCAAGATAAAGGTGGCAAAGAAACTCTCTGCAAGAAACTAACCTTTTATCGCCCAAACTTCAAGCAAGCACGCCAATTAGCGGTGTTGATTGGACCGCAGTTGGTAGAGCTCGTTCTACCCGCTGTAGAAAACGATAAAAAAACATTGGGCAATGATATTCTTGTTCTTAAGCTTTGTGAGGCTTTATTTACCCATGAGGCTATGGAAGGAATAGCCGTGCTTTTAGCCGATATGTCTCATGAAACGGTTGAATTGATTAATCGTCTTGATGTTGTTGACATTATTGCTGCCTTCAAGGCTTTTTTTGCTTTTTTTACGCAACGCCAATCCTCTCTGCCGGACAATTTGGAGCAGAGCTAGCCCTTTATTATCACTGGGCGCCTTCAGAAATTAACCAGATGGATTGGCTGGATGTGATTGCCTATCGAGAAGAACTGGCGCGCCTTAAAGCTCAAGAATATGAAAGCCATCAGTTAGGATAAAGAATCGTCATGGATGTTTCCCTTGTTGTGCGTTTTGTCAATCATCTGCAAGAGGGGATAGCTTCTGCCAAGCGTGATCTTGCATCCTTCAGTTCAGAGGTTGCGCATTTCCAAAACAAGACAAGGCAGCATTTTAAAGGGTGGTTTGACCCTCAGCATCTTGAGGATGCGACAAAGAATGCGGAAAATGCTTTTATCCAAGCACGCGGGCGTATGGTGGGTGCCATTGCGCAAACAGCAACCTTAATTGCACCCCTCTATAAAGCCATGCAATTTGATCAATCGATGAAGGGCTTGGAAAAGGTTCTGGACGCCCCCCTTCATCGCTTAAAGGAATTGCGCCGTTTTGCGCTTGAAACCTCCACCAAGATTCCGCTAGCGGCGCGTGAAGTTTTGGAACTGATGACCAGTGCCAGCCAAGCAGGAATTGGCGAACAAGATCTAGAAGCTTTTAGCATTTATGCTGCCAAAGCGGCTGTTGCTTTTGATATGACGGGAGATCAGATTGGGGAGCGCTTTGCCAAATTGCGCAATGTCTTTAAGCTTAATCAGGCAGGCATTGAAGATCTAGGCGATGCCATCAATCATCTCTCTAACCACATGGCTGCCAAGGCAAGTGAAGTGTCTGATTTTACCAATCGTGCCACCGGTGCGGCAACCATGTTTAAGCTCACCGCACGGGAAACAGCAGCTTTTGGCACGGCGATGATTTCTGCTGGGATTGTTCCAGAGAGTGCCGCGCGTGGTTTTAATGCCATGAGTGCCCGTATTCAGGCAGGAGGCAAACATATTGAAGATGCTTTTGCCAATATCGGGCTTTCCCGCGAAAAATTCATGCAAGATCTGGACAAAGATGCCACCGGTACCTTGGTACGCTTTTTTGATGTTTTAGCGAAATCTGAACAGGGTATGCGTTCGCTGATTGCCATTGCTGGGCGCGATTTTACTGGTGATTTTGCCAAATTGGTGGGCAATCCCGAATTGTTAGGGCAAGCTTTAGATTATGTGAAAGATCCACAAGTCTTTAAAGGCTCCGTAGAACAAGAGGCGGACAAACAAGCAACCGGCGCCATGCGGCAATTTGAACTCTTACAAAACCGCATTGTGGCTTTGGGCATTACCATTGGTGAAGTGCTTCTGCCCCCCCTCAACAGTCTCATGGAAAGTGTTGGCAATTTTACCAATGGGTTGATGGCGTGGGCGAATGCGCACCCAACTTTAACAAGCGCCATTATCAAAACCATTGCTGCCCTTATGGCTTTTAATATTGCTCTACGGGTTTTGCGCTTTACTCTTGCTGGGACACGCCTTGGGCTTCTTCAATTGATCACGTCTTTTATCAAGCTTAGAGTACTCAGTCGTGGTGTTGCTGCAAGCTGGCGTGGCTTAACAGCCGCAGGGCGCTCGCTGGGCTTGCTAACCGCGGGTCTTGGGGCAAGTTCACTCCGACTCTTACGCCCCATGACCTTGTTGGTCGGGGCTTTACGGGGGATTGCTGTCTCAGGAAGTGCATTTGCTGCCTCTTTTGGCTCTGTTGGGACAGTGATCGAAGTGGTTGGGGCGGGTATTTCCTCTGTTGTGGGGGGTATTTTTACCCCAATAGGGGCTGTGGTTGCTGCTGTTGTGGCGGTCATACTGGCTGCTGGTTTTGCTTTGTGGAAATATTGGGACCGTTTTTCTTCTTTTATGAAGGGCTTTGCACGGGGGGTATCTCGGGCTTTTGGGCAAGCCTTTGAAGCTGTCATGCGCTTTTTTGGTGCTGATACCACCACCATTACGCGTTGGAAAAATATAATCGCCAATGCTTTTGATTTCTCTGAACATTGGCAAAAGTTCAAACAAGGACTTGACGTTGTTGGCAGGTGGTTTGGCAATGTGTGGGAGGGGTTTAAACAAAGCCTTTCCAACTTTTGGAGCTGGTTGGGAAGCTTTTTTGCCCGCGAAAAGCTCTCTGATGATGCCAAGGCAAGTATGGAACAAGCTGGGGAAGATTTAGCGAGTTGGAT
>NZ_JBHIMO010000048.1:0-3638 GCF_042194195.1 Bartonella sp. MR30HLJHH
TATATTTAGTTAAAGAAAGGGAATTGGGGTATGTCCAGTAAATTACCATGGACGAGGCTTTTTGCAGACAAGTGGCTACTTGATCTTGCATATTTGCCAGCTTTTGAAGGTTTCATATATGTTAAGTTGCGCTTTCAAATGCTTCGCACAGGAGAGCCGCTTACGAATAATTTTAAAGTGTTATCTTTATTGGCTGGCTGCTCAGTAAAAAAATTTCAGAAGGCATTAGATCTTTTATTAGAAACTGGACATATCATTTGTTTAGAAGATGGTCGGTTGTGGAATCCAGATGTTGAATTAGAATTAAATGATAGCAAAGAGAAATCAGAAGCAGCAACAAAAGCAGCTCATTCTAGATGGCATAAAACAAAAGGTAAAAATGACAATAATCATATAAAAGAAAACGCATATGCGGATTGCATGCAGAGCGCATACGATGCGCATAGTGTTGCGCAATGCGAACGCAATGCCATTAACAATAACATTAACATATATAAAAAAAATAAAACTAACGTTTTATTAAAAAAAGAAATTGATTTTGAAGATTTAGAAACAATCGATTTGGTTGACGAGCCAATCGAGTGTGATGTTGAAAGCCAATCAGAGCAAACCAACCAACCTCCCATTCACGAGCAGACAAGCGTTCCTAAGAAAGCCAAGCGAAGTAAGGGGAAAAAAGAACTTGGAAGCGTACCAGAAGATTTTGAACCCGATTTGCAATACGCAATCGATAAAGGCTTAACGCATGATGAGGCGTTATTAGAATTCGAAAGATTTAAACTTCATTGGAAAGCTAACCCATGTCGAAATGCAAACAATCGCGATTGGCAAAGTGCTTGGTATGGTTGGATTATTAACCAGAATGGAACGCTAGCCAAGAAATTAGAACAGGAGAAACGATATGCAAACGAACGCTATAAGCTCTCAACAAATAACTTCACAAACAGCCTTTCACAAAGCTTCAGTACACTCAAAGCAGCAATCACCACTAGCAATTCTTATGGATCAGAATGCAGCAGAGATACAGAGGCTATCAGTTCATTTGCAAGCACTTGCCAAGAGAGTGGACCGGAGTGTGTACCCTCCAACCTCTATGCATGGAAAGCCGTTGACGCTGGAGGAGAGATCGCAAGTTTTGCAAGACTGTAATCGCTTACACGCACTGCTTTCACGGAAAGTTACGGTTGAACATATCGAGGCGGTTGCTTATTTGCTTTCTGGTCTAAAAATACCGGCAAATATAGACCCTAATGTTATCGCTTTAAATTACAGCATAGCCTTATCAGATGCTTCAGAATACGCTCTAAAGCAGGCTGTTAAGGATATCATATGCGGAAAAGCAAAAGGATTATCGAAAACCTTTATGCCAACAGGAGCAGAGCTTGCAGAGTATTGCAGAAATTTGAAAGCAGAGCTTTTGTCGGGAGCATCAGTCATGAAATCGTATTTAAAAGCATCCGAAAAAACAGCAAAGTAGTGAAATTTGCTGATGCTTTTGAGAATAGACATGCGTTTAAATTGACAGAAAGGCACCGTACAGAGCGATTTAAAGATTTTATGATAAAAACCACATTGAAATTAAAAACGCTTCTGTACAGTCCATTTTGAGGCAAATAAACCCATTGGTAAAGTTATGGATTTAGATAGGGGATATTAAACCAGATGTTTTTAAAAAAACGTAAACAGAAGGGGGGAAAAAAGTGGGTTGCAACAGCGGTTGGATATGCACCATGGGGATTAGGGGTAGCTGAGTATTTTTACAATCTTTACGAATATGATGATGGCACAAGAGAATACGAAGAATTTGACGGTGGTCAGTATCATGAGATGCCTGAGAAAGTTGATTACAGTACCAAGGCGCAAGTGAAAGCATGGGTTTATGGGGGTGGTATTCCGCAAAGCGTTCTCAATTACGAACCTCTTATAGACGAGATCAATAAAGAGATCAAAAAATTATCAAAAACCGCAGGGAATAAATATGTTTACAGATAAGCAGCTAAGAGCCTTGTTTGGTATTATAATTTTTATATTTTTATGCTTTTTAGGAATTAAAAAAAATCCCTACTTTATCCAAGGTATTTTGATATTTGCATCTTTTGGTTTGATAATAATAACAAATATTTTTGTAATTTTATGCAATTCTCATATTCCTTTTGAGTTGCAGAACAATCCAAAATATAAAAAAGATGATGATACAACAGGTTGGAAGATATTAACACGTGATTTACAACAGTATATGCACCGACTCTTAAAGCTAATAAGTTTAGCACTTGTCGTTTTAATTTTTCCAAATAGTTATACTGTATTTTGGTATTTAGATATCGTTATTTGGTACTTTTTTTTAGTTTATTCATTCTTTCTCATGTTGCATACACGCAGTTTAATAAACATGTCCATTTACGCACTACATTTTATACTAAAAACCAAAAGTAAAATTTAAAAGCACTTGGTATTCAATTAGGTAGGTATCAAAATGGAAAAAATTGAAAAAAATAAAAAATACGTATTGACTTTAATGAAAGGTTCGTTTAGAAAGGCATCAAGTGTGTAGAAACACTTAGCGAATAGCGGATAGGTTACGATACAGCCTCTCCCATGCCTTTTAAAATACTGACTTTCTTTTATGCTATCATTGGCATATAACGATTTATGTCGGGTGTAGTGTGTTATACAATACCCTTTTTAGGGGAAAGCACACAGCGGACTATTCGCCGTGTTTCTAGCGCCCGGCGCCCTTATAGGGTGTCAATAGAAACCTTCTTTACGAATAGGATTACTAGCATGAGTGCTACAGTTAAAAAACAAGCAACTTCTCTATTAGTTGCAAATGATAACATTCCCCTTCAAAAGCAGAATTTAGATAAAAAGTATGAATTAACAAGTGAAATGAAAACAGTGAAAGATCTTTTGAGTGATCGTGTTCGCACTGTTTATCGTATACGCGCTTTAAGAGATTTTGGTAATATCAAGGCAGGCGATTTGGGTGGTTTTATACAAAGTGAAAGCAACTTGTCACATGATGGCAATTGCTGGGTTGGTGATAATGCGCGGGTTTTTGATGATGCTAGGATTTCTGATGATGCTCAGGTTTTTGGTCATGCTGATGTTTTTGGTAAGGCACGTATTTGTGACAATGCTCAGGTTTTTGAATATGGTAGCGTTTATGATAATGCCAAGGTTTATGATAATGCTAAGATTTGTGGTTCTTCTTATGTTTACAGGCGCGCCCGCGTTTTTAATAACGCCGAGGTATGCGATAAAGCAGTTATAAAGGGTAATGCCAAGGTTTATGATAATGCTTTTGTTACTGGTTTTGCTAAAGTTTTTGGTAATGCCCGTGTTTATGGGAATGCTAATGTTTGGTTTGGAGCACTGATTTATGGCAATGCATGGGTTTATGGGAATGCACAGATTACTGGTTGGACAAATGTTTATGATAAGGCAAGTGTTAGCGGTAATGCGTATATTGATACAAAAGAGCTGAATGGCGATAGCAAAATTAGTGGTGATGAAAAGATTGTAGATAAAGCAGCGTAAATAACGGCGCGGGGGGCGGCTTTATAGCAAAAAAGCCGCGTCCTTTAAGACACGGCTTTTATTATCAAAACAGCTAGCGATCTAAATAAACGATTAAAGTA
>NZ_JBHIMO010000049.1:0-3604 GCF_042194195.1 Bartonella sp. MR30HLJHH
GACAAATTACCCTTCACTTTAAAATTGAAGGCTTTGGCAGTAGCGAAATCTTGGAAAGTCTTACCTTTGATGGTGTGGATGTCTTGCCAGCGAGCCGCCTTGTTGCCGATAGACAAGGCACCCTTGAGGGCACTTTTAAGATTCCACAAAACATTACCGCTGGTACAAAAAATGTTGTGGCACGGGGAAAAGGTGGAACCATTGCTACGGGTCTTTTTACAGGGCAAGGTGTGATTGATGTGAAAGTGATGCGGCGCACCACCACGGTGAAAATCTGGACGCAAGTAGACCCACAAGCGCAAGTTTTTACCCCCGATGAAACACGGCAAATAACAGGGATTGACTTTCATCTTTGTAAAATTGGCAATCAGAACCATGATCTGGTGATTGATTTGGTCACCACTGAAAATGGCTATCCGACCGCCGATATTCAAGCGCAAAGCTTTTATTCTATGAAGGGCGCAAAGCTAGGATGGGCAGAGGCACGCTATGATGTACCACTCCTTGTCCCCGATGACCGCTTAACAGCTTTTGTCATTAAAACCGATGATGCTGATCATTCTGTCTCTTTAGCAAAGCTTGGGGATTTTGATGCAGAACACCAGAGATACGTCTCGAGCCACCCTTACGTGACCGGTCCACGCTTTTCTTCTGTCAATGCGCAGACATGGTCCGCCCATCAAGATGAGGCTTTAGCCTTTCGTGTGTTGGCAGCCCGCTACACACAAACAGAAAAAACCATTGATCTTGGCACATTTGATCTTGTTGATTGTTCTGATTTGCAAATACGCGCAGCCATTGAATTACCTTCAAGTGAGTGTTCTGTCATCTTTGAAATTGAACGAAACAATGGCACGGTTTATCAACTCCTTCCCTTTCAATTACTCAGCCTTACCGAATATATCAGTGAAAAGGTAAAGCTTCGCGCTATTCTCAAAGGCACCGAAAAGCTTTCACCTGTCTTGTTTGCTCCTGTTCAATTGATTGCAGGAAAGATCCATAAGGAAGCCACTTATGTCACCCGTGCTTTTTCCTTTGGAGAAAAGGCAAGGCTGACCAGTTATATCAAAACCTTTTTACCGGGCGGTGCAACCTTTACACTCGAGATGCAACTGGATGATGGTGCTTTCACCCCTTTGAAACTCGACGAAACAGAACAACTTGCCGAGCCGCTTTGGACAGAGCGCAAATTTGTAAGCAGCGACAAAACAGCCAAACAAGCGCGCTTGAAACTCACGCTTACCGGTGGACCGGCGGCACGGTCAATGGTGAGCGATTTTGGCGCCGGCATATTGTGATGGGAGAACAGAGATGACAAAAACCAAAAAACTCGACATGGAATTGCCGAAAGAAGGACGCTTTATCAGTTCTGAATTCCCAATCTTGCGGGAAAACTTGACCAAAATTGATCAAGCCATTGCAGATGTTGAGGAAAAGGTAGAGGGAAAGGCACCTTTACAGCACACGCATAGCATAAGTGATGTTGCAGATCTTGAAGCAGCTCTCAAAGGCAAAATGGCAGCGGATAAAACTTTCTCATTTGCTGATTTAAGCGATATCGAAGGCGCAAAAGATGCCGCAAATAATTATGTTCTCTATAAATCAAGCAATAATAACTTCACTTTTGGAAGTGCTGTATCTTTGCTTGGCGCACATCAACATAAAACCGAAGATATTGTGGGGCTTGATGATTTTAGAGCCAAGATCAATCAAGATCTCACAAGCTATGGTCGCTTAGCCAGCCCAAATGAATGGCGAAGTTATAATAAATTTACCAGCAAAGTCACTATGAGTGGTGGCTTAGAACTGTTAGGTAATTCGTCGTTTAATCTCACCCATAATGGTGAAGTGGTCACAAACTTAAGTGCGAGTGGTAGCTTGCTTAAAGGACCTTTAAACGTCGATGGAGATCTTGTTTATACGAAAGCGCAAGTGGATGCCGCCATTTTGTCACAAATAAAGAGTCTTAAAAAAGATTTGACCGATAAAATCACGAATTGGCCGGCTCTTGCTGATGCTGAATTGCTCTATACGCAGGATGGAAAAATTGAGTGGCCAGATTGGGTAACCGATAAAACCAAAGTTGAGATCCAAGCATGGGGCGGTGGCGGTAGTGGTGGTAGAGCATTTGGGATAGGATTAGGAGGTGGTGGTGGAGGTGGTGGTTGTTCCGTCTGGTATGGCTATAAAGTCAGTTTAAACGGTCACGAGGATATCACAATTGGTAAAGGAGGGGCTTCTATTGCAAAGAATTTTGTAAGCGGTAAGCCTGGAGAAACAACAACCATTGGCAAAAATTTTATTACCGCTACCGGAGGAAAGGGTGGTGGGGGAGCTGACGCCCGTATCTCTCACTCGATTACTGGTAGTACGACTCACTACTATTCAGGCTCTGGTGGCGCTGGAGGTACAGGTGGAAACTTTGGTTTAGCAACAGACGAACATCCAGGACTTGCTAAAGGCGGAAATGGTTGTGCTGGAACGAGTGGAAACAATGGAAAAACAAGCGGTAATGGCGGTGATGCTGGGGGTGATACATCAAGGGGGGGCTCTGGAGGAACGGGACAAGGTTCCTATAGTTCAGGAAAAGCAGGGCGTGGCTTTGGTGGTGGGGGTGCTGGTGCTCATAAAGCTGATTCTCCAAGCGGCGCTGGAGCTGATGGCGCTGTTCTTATAAGATTATGGAAAGAATAAATGGTTATAAAAAACCACAAGAGAAAGATGATCAAAACTAAGCTATAATATTACATTCAGAAAGCATTCCAATACGATAGAACGGAACTAACAAGAACTCGTGAAAAGAGGATGTATTTTAGGTTGTTTATGTTTTAGAGCTTGCGCTAAATCATAATTTGCCTGCATAGCTAGCCAAGCACGTGCAGTACTCACACCAGCCATTTCAAGCCTAATAGCGAGATTGGGACTAATAGCGGCTTTCCCATTTAAAACCCTAGAAAATGCTACACGAGACATACCAAGCCGTTCGGCTGTTTCACTAACAGATAAGCCAAGTTCTGCGATTACATCTTCACGCAAGAGTTCACCAGGGTGTGGAGGGTTTTTCATCATTTTTTAGCTCTCCTTATTTAATGATAATCTAGATAATCAACCAATTCGACATCTATACCAACAAAACGGAATATTACACGCCAATTTCCATTTACTGTAATTGACCAATAGCCCTTAAGATCACCTTTTAGAGGATGTAATCGAAAGGACGGATAATTCAAATCATTTGGTGATATAGCTACGTCAAGAGCACCTAGAATACGCCTTAACTTTTGAGTATGAGCAGACTGAATTCCTTTTGTAATGCCAGTATTATAGAAGGCTTCAAGCCCTTTATGTTTAAATCCCAAAATCATAACATATTGTATCGTGTATAGTTACCAAATACAAGAAAAAATTTCATAAATCCTAATAAAATGCCTTATCATTGATTTAAATGACCAATCGCAGGAACAAGATCTTTAGCACTTAAGTTCATTTGTTCCATTCTAAATTTAATAGCCTCAATAGGATGAGGAGGAGAAACAGGATAGTGTTCTGTTTCATAAGCTTCAATTAACAAAACAAGAGTTTTCATTCTATCAAATTCTGGAGT
>NZ_JBHIMO010000005.1:0-139482 GCF_042194195.1 Bartonella sp. MR30HLJHH
CAACCTCTAGTGTTGCAAGGGTTTCGTGGGCAAATCAATGGACCATGGAAAGCTTCCACTGTCACCCACTGCTATGAAAAACAAAGCGGATACACCACAGAAATTACACTCGAAGCGCCAGACAAGGGAAAAAAACAAGAGAAAAGGAAAACTCTGAGTGACAAAAAATCAAAGGGACAACTTGACCCTTTGATCGGTGTTGAAGAGTATTGAGACCAAAATCAAAAGTTCGCACTTTGGTGTGGAGGTAAGGAATAGGTGCAACTTGCACCAATTGCTAAAAGGAGAAATAGGATCAAGTTGACCGAATTGCTTAAACGCTTTTTCTCTTTTTGATAGTATGCTTAGGATACAGAAAAATTATCAGTCAATTTGATTGATCATCTCAAATTGTGATTTTGAGCAGAAAAGAAAAGAGGCTTTAAACGATCTTTGAAAGGTCTTTGAAGATCCTTTGAGAACCACTTTAAAACTCTTTGAGAAAAAATAAATTGGTACAAAACCTAGTGGCAAAATATACAAAACCTGCTGGCAAGCTACAGCTACACTACACCCGCTGACAAGCTACAAAGCTACAACAACAAAAAAGTAATGGTAGCGGAGGAGGGATTTGAACCCCCGACACAAGGATTATGATTCCTCTGCTCTAACCTACTGAGCTACTCCGCCAAAATAAGCAATCATAACTGTAAAGAATTACATCTTTTGCGGATATAAGGGGTAGAATAGTAAGATGTCAAGCATCGTTTTTAAGCTTTTCTCTTGTCATTCTATTTTATCCTCGATATGTAAAAGTGTAATTTTATATGATAAAGTGGGGTAAGGCATGAAAATGGTGCCACGTGTAGCGGTTTTAGGATGCGGTCATTGGGGTGAAAATCATATACGGACACTCCATTCTCTCGGGGCTTTGGCAGCAGTCTCTGATATTGATAATGATCGTGCTGCTAGTTTTGCAACGATGTATGGTGTAGAGCTTGTTACACCAGATGGTCTTTTTACGCATCGAGATATTGATGCGCTGGTATTAGCACTGCCGCCACAATTGCATACGCAAAATGTGCTCCGTGCTGTTAAAAATGGTAAAGATGTTTTGGTGGAAAAACCAATAGCCTTGAATGTTTCTGATGCTAAACGCCAAGTTCAGGAGGCTGAGGCTTATGAGCGAGTTTTTATGGTGGGCCATATTTTACGTTTTCATCCGGCTTTTGAAAAAATGTGTGAATTGGTGAAAAACGGAGAAGTGGGAGATGTGCGATATATTTATTCTCATAGATTAGGCTTTGGAAAATTTCACACACACAGCGATGCTCTATGGGATCTTGCGCCTCATGATCTCTCAATGATTTTGGCATTGACAGGGTGTGAACCTTCCGAAATTCGCGGTGAGGGGGCTGCTGTCGTGGATCAGATTTCTGATTTTTCTCATATTCACATGACTTTTCCAAATGGTGTGCGTAGTCATCTTTTTACTTCACGCTTGAGTTCTTATCGTGAGAGACGTTTAACTGTTGTTGGAACAAAAGCTATGCTCGTTTTTGATGATATGGAACCGTGGAGCCGTAAATTGGCAATGCACTATTTTGCCGTTTGGAAAGAAAATCAAGAGTGGGCTTTTAGCATGGATGAGCTGAATTATATTGATGTTTGTGAAGATTTGCCGCTTACTTGCGAATTACGGCACTTTCTTCATTGTATTGAAACGCGTCAATCACCTCGTACAAATGGTGATGATGCTATTGCGGTTTTACGGATTTTAACAGCTGCTGGTGTCAATTATGATAGATAAAAGAGATAGGTAGCGCTTTTGCATTCTTGTGATGATCAATGGAGTTAATATGCAATTCATCGACCTTGGGGCGCAGCGTGCGCGTATTGAAGATAAAATTAATTCTGCAATTGCACATGTGGTCGCTAGTGGTAAGTATATTTTGGGACCAGAAGTAACAGAATTTGAAGAGAAATTGGCAGAATATCTTGGCGTTAAACATGTGATTGCATGTGCTAATGGAACAGATGCTTTGAAGATGCCTCTTATGGCTAAAAATATTGGTCCAGGGGATGCTGTGTTTTGTCCTAGTTTTACATTTTCAGCAACGGCTGAAGTGGTTGCTTTGGTGGGGGCTAAGCCTGTTTTTGTTGATGTTTTACCTGATACATTCAATATTGATGTTGAAAAACTTTCTCACGCTATCGAAATGGTAAAAAAAGAGGGATGTCTAAAGCCAAAGGCTATTATTGCTGTTGATTTATTTGGGCTTTCTGCTGACTATGTGCAAATTGCTCAAGTGGCAGCAAATGAAAATCTTTTTGTAATTGAAGATGCTGCTCAATCTATGGGTGGAAGAAGCGGTAGTACTATGTGCGGTGCTTTTGGTGATGTGGCTGCTACAAGTTTTTATCCTGCAAAACCATTAGGATGTTATGGCGATGGAGGCGCTATGATGACCAATGATGATCATTGTGCAGAACTTTTACGCTCTATTTTGTTTCATGGTAAAGGTGAAACGCAATATGACAATGTACGTATTGGCATGAATTCGCGCTTAGATAGCATTCAGGCTGCAATTTTACTAGAAAAGTTTGCGATCTTTGAAGATGAAATGGAAAAGCGTGTAGAAATTGCTCGACGCTATTCCAGTGGCTTAAGAGATATTGTTACAGTTCCAGAAATAGGAGAAAATATTCGTTCTGCTTATGCACAATATACGATTAAGGTAAAAGAACGTGATAAATTAAAAAATTTTTTACAAAAAAATTCTATCCCTACAATGATTTATTATAAAACTCCTTTACATCAACAACCTGCTTATAAACACTTTCCTTATGTAAAAGATTCCCTTTCTGTTTCAGAGTCTTTAGGAGAGTGTGTTTTAAGTTTACCAATGCATCCTTACTTGACACAAACGGATCAGGATATGATTATCCAAAAAATAAGAGATTTTTATCACTCTTGAGAGCGTGTTTTATCCTTAAAATTATCGTAAGAGCTCTATTGGTGCCCCATCTTAGAAGGTATTTTTTGTTAGAGCGTGTGACCAATGTTTTTGGTATTATTTGCTTTCTAGGATCTATGAAATGTTGTCCTTTAGGACGGTGATATGATTAGCAAGTGAATTTGCTAAACAAGAAGATGCTTTTTAACAGAACGGTATGGGTTAAGAAACTTTGTCCTTTAGCTTAGCAAGAAAGTCACGTTTAATAAAAAGGATTTGGGTTATGAAAGTTACAATGAACCTTTGTTGGTTTTACTCTTCATCCAAGGTGTTTTAAAAGATAACTTATTTAACAGGGCTTTTGGAGAGACAAGCGATTTTTTTGCGAATACGTGATGCTAGGTCATTTTTGTTTTTTGATTTTTGAATCAATGTATTGATGGGTGATGTATTCCCCTCTTGTAGCGCTATTTGAGCTGCCAATGTTGCTGCAAGTTCTTTTGTTTCTTCACGGAGTTCTTCCAGCAATTGGTGGTTAGCAGTCGTGTCAAGCTCATGAGTTTGGATTTTTTGTAAACGTTGCTGATAGTGTGCGATTTTTTCACGCATCATTTTTCTTTCCTTTGAAAGTGTGTATTGTGGCGATATTTTGTTTGATTGCTATCGCTTCTTTGGTGAGAGTATTTTGTGTGGAGAGGCATAGCCGATAAAATTGTTCTGTTACTTGGCTCAGTTGTATTTTTTGTTGGGCGTATTTTTTTTGCAAAAATTCGTACTTTTGTTGGTTGTTTGCTAATTCTACAGCATGTTGTGCACGAAGAAAATCGTGATTTGCTTCTATTTCCGCGAGTGATAATGGCATTTGCGCATAAACATCTTTATACGCAAAATGAACGGCTTTACGCCAAATAAAAGGAGACAAAAGTACTAGTATCCAAGAAGTGAAAGCAACTCCAAGAATAAAAAAAAGAAACGATTGAATAAGCATAATACCCCTTTTCAAATAAGAATACGTTTAAAACGGATTCCATGTCGGTCTAGGTGTTAATTTTAAATATCCTATATTGATACCAAGGCGTGCACCGATTCCTGTACGTATTGGGATTAACAAGGTATTATGGTATTTGAGGACATGAAAACCAACACCTGCAATTAAATAGGCCGAACCTGAAATACCACCATAGCGTTTCCATAAATTATTTATGCTATTAAGGTTGTAGACTAAGATCATTAAACGGGAGCCTTGGCCGCCAAAATCCCATCCTACTGAGGGACCTTGCCAAAAAACTTTATGTTGACCATAGCTTTTGGTAAAAACCCTTCCTTCGCCATAGGTTAATCCAGCAAAAAAGGCACCAGAAGCTTCTTCTCCTAAAATATAGGCATTGGGATAACCGTATTGTGAAAAAATATTTTGAATTGCAACAGCCAGACCACTGGCTGTCTTTCCAAAAAAAAGATGACCAGAATCAATAATTTCTTGGAGTGAATAATGGGGTTCGTTTTGCTCTATTGGTTGTAGTTGAGCATGTGCAGTGTTTATGGTGATGAATAAAAGGAAGATTAAAGATATAATATTTTTGTACCAGTATTTGAGCAGAGAGAGAGCCATGGAGTTTTCTCCTTTTATTAGTGATAAACAAAAAGATAATATTAGAATTTTCATTCTATTCAAATAAAAAATAAGATATAAGGTTATTTAAATTCTTGAATTTATTTCTGAAATTTTTTTAGCATGATTGTTAATGTTTCCTATTATGCATCAGATATTAAGAGTTTTTCTTTAAAATAAAGTTTGTTTTTTGAATCTAGGAGTTTTCAATCATTATGACGTTAGATATTTCTTTGAAGCCTATGGATCTTGCTGCTTTGCTTTGTAGTCGTATTTGCCATGATTTGATTTCACCTGTGGGGGCTATTCAAAATGCAATGGAGCTTTATGATGAAGGAGGAGCTGAAGAAGATGCTTTACAATTGGTGCGTTTATCCGTTGCGAGTGCTGCTGCACGTCTACAATTTGCGCGATTGGCTTTTGGTTTTGCTGGTGCAAGTGGAGGACAAATAGATACACGGGCTGCAGAGCAGGTTGCTCAACAATATATGAAAGAAGAAAAAGCAACTTTAAAATGGCAAGCTTCTTCTTTATTGTTACCAAAAGATGAAGTTAAACTTTTGCTTAATTTATTATTGATTGCAAACGCAACAGTTTCTCGTGGTGGTGAAATTGTTGTTATGATTTTGCAAGAAGAAAATAAACGTTCTTTTCGATTTGAGGTTTTTGGTAAAACTCTCCGTATACCCCCTCATTTCCTTGCGTTATTTCGTGGAGAAGTTCAAAAAGAGTTTATTGATGCACATGTCATCCAATTTTATTACACAATGTTACTTTCTCAGATGACAGAGATGAAAATAAATATTGATGAAAATGATCATTGTATTGTTTTAGAAAGTGTAAAAAAGCTTTGAATAAGAGAGAAGCGCTTAAGCCTTGTTGGGAAAAGTGGCTTCGATTGAACTTATGAGCAATAGGGTTATATGTGTAAATTTGGTATGGTTACTTCTTAAGCTTTAAGCGCTTTCTATGTGAGATTCTTGGTGTGCGAGTTTTCTACTTTTAACAGAGAACAGATCTCGGGAAAAAATCTCGGCCCGCTACACTCCGAGATTTTACAATGTGCATGTTCACTGCTTAAGCGGTTTTTCGTACGTTCTCTTCAACAGGATCACGTAATACATAACCACGTCCCCAAACTGTATCAATGTAATTTACACTAGAAGAGACTGCTTCTAATTTTTTTCGCAATTTACAGATAAAAACATCGATAATCTTTAGTTCTGGTTCATCCATTCCACCATAGAGATGATTGAGAAACATTTCCTTAGTAAGGGTGGTACCTTTACGTAAAGAGAGAAGCTCTAGCATTTGATACTCTTTTCCGGTTAAATGAACGGGGCGCCCTGCAACTTCGACGGTTTTTGCATCAAGGTTAACAGTGAGATCACCGGTAACAATAACCGATTGTGCATGCCCTTTCGAACGACGAACAACTGCATGGATACGTGCAATGAGCTCATCCTTATGAAAAGGCTTCGTCATATAGTCGTCAGCTCCAAAGCCAAAACCACGGACCTTGTCTTCAATGGCATTCATACCAGAAAGGATTAGGACAGGAGTTTTTATTTTTGCCAACCTTAGAGTCCGCAAGACATCATATCCTGACATGTCGGGCAGATTCAGATCAAGCAAAATGATATCATAATCATAGAGTTTTCCTAAATCGATACCTTCTTCACCCAGATCAGTGATATAAACATTAAAGTTAGCTGACTTTAACATTAACTCAATGCTTTGAGTAACTGCTCTATCATCTTCAATTAATAATACGCGCATTTTAGATCCCTCACTTCGCTCCTTCACGAATCATAAGGAGCATTTCTATTTTATAATCAGTTAGCAAAGCCACTGTTATAAAAACAATTCATGAAATCAAACACTTATAACAAAGTGTTTATGTATATTTCAGTAGTACGCGTAACAATCACTACTAAATTCCCCACTATCCATGATAGTGGTTAACAAAATATTTTTATTTTTGAAAGAGGCTATAAAATTATTTTAGAAAAATCGCATATTTTTTAACATAATAAAAAAGAACGGCTTTTTCTATAAACTTTAACTTAAAAAAATTTGTAAAAGAGCATTATAAATTACTTTTTTACAATTTCAGTGTTTATTTACTGAGCTTTAAACCTCTTCATTTTATAATGGGGGGAAAAGTAAAGAAATAGTTATTGCTCTTTAAAGCAGATTGTATTTTCAGATGCTTTAATGAAAGGTGAAAGTTATTATAATTTCAAGTTAATAGACTGCTTTTGTCGGATAGACATATAACTAAAAAGATATTTATTGGGTGTGAATGCGAGTTTTGAGTTGGCGCAATCAAGGAGTAGTGAGTATGAAGCCGCGAGAAAATATGGTGCGATTGAGGATGTTTCAAGTGCGTGGAAAACGCCGTGAAATTGCACAGCTTGAGATGATGATCGCAGAATTTGAACGAATGGTGTTAGAGCTGGAAGCACAGATTACTCATGAAGAACGTAAATCTGGAAACAATGATGTTCACCATTTCGCTTATTCTGCTTTTGCGCGTGCAGCGCGGCAAAGACGTGATAATCTGATCAATTCAATTCGTGATTTACAGCTTCAAAAAACAAACGCTGAAATTGCTCTCCATGAAGCTAATACAGAGCTGCAACGTGCACAGCTTTTGGAAGCACGAGAAAAGAAGATTGCTGCGGGTGATGAGGATATTTTGATTCAATCTAATTCAATGGTTGGCTAATTTAATGGTTGGATGATAAAAGCAATTATTGAAAAATCCATTCTTTCAGATTTATCTTTTGGGTATAGTATAAAACAGCCAAATTTTTATCAAATTTGGCTGTTTTATAAGTTTTTTTATGTTATCGAATCGTAATTAATGGCAACTTAATGCCTGTAGTTTTGAATCTTGGTCGTTCGTAATCCCGCTAAGCCGTGTTCATCGATCAAACTTTGCCATGAAAGAAATTCTTCTACAGTCAAAGTATAACGTTGGCACGCTTCGTCAAGACTTAACAATCCACCTCTGACAGCCGCAACAACTTCAGCTTTGCGACGAATCACCCAGCGTCGTGTTGTTTGCGGCGGTAGGTCGGCAATTGTAAGCGGACTTCCATCTGGCCCAATAACATATTTCATTTGTGTTTTTATCAAATTGGTCATTCGTATCCTCTACCTTTAGTCAAGGACTTGATTCGTTTATAGAGCATGAAATTTAAAAAAGAGCTAAACACGCTGAAAGAAAAAATTAATAAAGTGATTGAGCACGTAAAAAGAAGTTTAAGTGAAGTGTGTAGAAGAGCTTCTTGTAATATTTTTCAGATTTTAAAAAGAGCAAAAAAGGTTTTCTCCCAAACGATTGCTATTATGCCTTATTTCTATCATTCTTTTTTTGTTTGCAGCAGCTTTTAAGAAAGTAATGCCTATGGTTGTGGAAAAGATAAAAAAACAATATAAAGACAATCAATCGTGTAAAAGTGCTGAAGAGCGTACATCAAAATGTTAACATATGGGTAGCTATTAAACAGAGCATTAAATAGAGAATGAATACATGTTTTTAAACAGTCTTGATTTACCAGGACAGCCTGAGGATTCTCGCATTGTTGTTGCAATGTCAGGGGGGGTTGATTCATCGGTTGTTGCAGGTCTTTTGAAAAAGGAAGGGTATAATGTTATTGGCATTACGTTGCAGCTTTATGATCATGGGGCAGCAACGCATCGGGTAGGGGCATGTTGTGCAGGACAAGATATTGAGGATGCACGCCGCGTTGCAGAAACATTAGGAATACCGCATTATGTTCTTGATTATGAAAAGCGTTTTCGCGAAGCTGTTATTGACCCTTTTGCAGAAAGCTATGCTCATGGAGAGACACCAGTACCATGTATTGCATGTAATCAAACGGTTAAGTTTGCTGATTTATTAGCAACGGCACGCGAATTGGGGGCAGATGCTTTGGCTACGGGACATTATATTCGTTCGCGTTCCCACGGAGCGCATCGAGCACTCTTTCGTCCTCTCGATAATGATCGTGATCAGAGTTATTTTCTCTTTGCAACGACACAAGAACAGATTGATTATTTGCGTTTTCCACTTGGTGACCTTCCAAAAACCCGTGTTCGTGAAATGGCAGCAGAAATGGGCTTTGTGGTTGCTAATAAGCATGATAGTCAGGATATTTGTTTTGTTCCACAAGGAAAATATTCAGATGTTATCGCAAAACTGCGTCCAGAAGCAGCTAATCCTGGCGTTATTGTCCATATTGATGGAAAGATTTTAGGTAAACATTCGGGAATTGTTAATTATACAGTTGGTCAACGTCGTGGTATTGGGGTGTCAACGGGTGAGGCGCTTTATGTGGTTTATCTCGATGTGGAAAATGCACGTGTTATTGTTGGGCCACGTGAAATGTTAGAAACGTATAAGCTTTTTTTACGTGATGTGAATTGGCTTGGTGATGAGTCGTTAGATAGTTTCCCTTCTCAAGGTATTGAGGTAGCTGTAAAGGTGCGTTCAACGCGTCCTCCTCACCTTGCGCGCTTACATTATAAAGAAGGTATTTTTTCCGTTGATTTATTGGAATGTGAAAATGGTGTGGCACCAGGGCAAGCTTGTGTTCTTTATGATGGAAATGGTCATGAGGCGCGTATTCTTGGGGGAGGATTTGTAACACATTCAGAACGTGCGGCCGATACTGAAATGATGTTGAAGCGCGTTTTATGCAATCTCGAAACAAAAGATTCTGTTTCCTCTGAACTAAAACAATAGCTTCGTAAAATATAGTCAATTGATTTATAATGATAATTTTTAACCTTAAACTTGAATGAGAGACTTCCGGAAGATTTTCTCATTGAAATTTTTTTAATGATTGGATCCATCAAAATTATGTCTTTTGCACGTTATGAGCGGGGTTAGGGGGTGGGAAGCATTGATAAGAAAAATATAAAATGTTTTTTAATCAATGCTTTCAAATGCTAGGGAACAGCAACATTATTGGGACTGATGGATAACATACAACATCGGATATGTTTTACAACTTAAAGTGTTATCATCTTTAGTGTTCAAAGTTGGTAAAATGGGCAAGTGCAATACCTGAGGCTGTGGCAACATTAAGGCTGTCAAAACCGTTAGTCATGGGAATACGTAAGGTTTTTGATTGTTGTAGTATATGGGGCGGTAAGCCATCGCCTTCTGTTCCAAAAATAAGTGCCATTCTTTTAGTTTTGCTGGCTTGCTTGAGAGTGTGTGAAGCAGAAGGGGAGAGTGCATAAAGATGAAAGTTTTTATCCTTTAGAGCAGCTATAATGTCATTTATATCAGCGTTTTGCGTATAGGGTACTTTTAAAGCAGCGCCGGCAGAAACTCTTATTGATTTACGATAAAGTGGATCGCATGAGGTTTTGTCGACAATAATGCCATTACTGGCAAAGGCTGCTGCATTACGAAAAATTGATCCCACATTATCGTGATTCGAGATACCACATAAAACAAGAATCAAAGCTTTTTCTGGAAGATGTTGTAGAAAACTTTGTAAGGATGGCAGTGTTTTGCGTTTACCAATACCCAAGACACCACGATGAACATGGAAGCCGGTGATATTATCCATGACTTTTTGTGGAACACAATAAATGGGACATAGAGGCTGTGTTTTTTCTAAAAGCGGTAGAAGTCCAGAGAGACGGTTTGCTACGATGAGCAGTGAGATGGCAGAAAACTCTTTCGAGTGCAGTAATGCGGACAAGGTTACTTTGCCTTCAGCAATAAATTGATGTTGCCGTCCAACAAGATCTTTTTCACGGATATTATGATAGGCTTTTAGGCGTGGATCATCTGTTTCATTGATTGTTATGATATTCAAATGCATGCGAGATTTTTAGTGCTTTTTTCTTATGATTTCCAGATGTTAGAATTTATTTTATTAAAAAAAAAGAGATAAAAAAACATTATTTTAAAACTTATGGTAGAATTTGTATTGACAACACACAACCATAGGTATAGTATGAAAACACTGGTACGGAATCATATATTTTTTCTCGTATCGGGTGCAGTATCTTGGGTCCCCGCTATTTCCCAAGTTCTGTATGCCCTTAATTTCTAAGGGAAAAGAATCTGGGTCCCCAATGCCCAGATTCTTTTTTTGAGGGTATCACTGTTCTTCTTTTTTATATCTCAATTTTTTAGTAAGTCATATTTTAAAATCCAGTTGACCTGTAGGGTTACATTAGGGTGCTAAGATATTTTTTAAGGTGCAAAGATGGCTTATAGATGGGTTATAATGCACATCATAAGACTGAAAAATAACGCATGATCATGATACATTTGAGCAAAAACAAGTTTTTTGTTTATGAGATGTGAAATGGCTTTAAGTTATTCAAAAAACGATTAATAATGAAGATGATGTGTTTGATTGCTCTTGGGAAAGCTCTTTGTTTATTATTTTCCTTTCTTCTTCCTTTATTGGTGCTGTTCGTGTAACTGAGCAGTTTTTACGATAATAATGGTGAGCTGGGGCGTTTATTGTATGATGAAGCTTCTGTAATATTGAGGAAATATTGTCGATATGCCAAAAGTATAATTATATGGTTGAAAATATTAATTCCCTATTTCGTGAAGAAAAGGATGAGGCTCATGGATGTAAAAATCAATATACAAAGCTTAACTTTATACTCTATTTTTATTGCGTGTATTGTTTTTGCTTTGAAATATTGGGCATATCACATCACAGGTTCGGTTGCACTTTATTCTGATGCATTGGAATCAATAGTTAATATCCTTGCGTCATCGGCAGCATGGTGGGCTGTTAAAGTGAGTATGAAGCCAGCGGATCAGGATCATCCCTTTGGGCATCATAAAGCGGAATATTTTTCCGCAATTCTTGAAGGGATACTCATTATTATTGCGGCAATTGTTATTTTAAGAGAGGCATGGATAGCTCTTTCTACCGTTCAATTATTGCAGAAGCCTGGAATATGGCTTGTTATTCATCTTATTGCAACTGTCATAAATTGTATGTGGGGAATGGTTCTTATTTGGCAGGGAAAATATCATCGCTCACCGGCTCTTAAAGCTGATGGAGTCCATTTTATAACAGATGTTTTTACTTCGCTTGCAATTTTAATTGGTCTGATTGCTGGTTTTGTAGGAGGATGGGGAGTTTTAGATCCAATTTTAGCGATAATCGTTGCCGTTAATATTCTCTTACAGGGCTGGAAGGTGATTAGAAATGCTATTCAGGGATTAATGGATGTCGGCGTTGAATTGAATGAAAGCATGCGGATTCGGGAGCTGATTTCTGCAAATGCATCTGGTGCGCTTGAGGTCCATGATTTACGGACGCGTGTTGCTGGGAGGGCTACTTTTATAGAGTTTCATTTGGTTGTGCCTGCTGTAATGCAGGTAGGAGAAGCACATAAGATTTGTGATAAAATCGAAGGTGTTCTTCAAAAAGAATTTGATAATGTGCGTATTTCTATTCATGTCGAGCCTGAAGATGAGGCAAAATTGCCTCCCGGTACAACAGTGATACCTTTTATATAAAAAGATTTTTTTCAAATTGCCTGTCATGTTATGGAGATTGTTTTTTTATGATGGGGCGATTCATACCTCTCGACAATACAATGAATCTCTTTCGTTGATTTAATTTTTGCATCAATCAATTATAAAAGGTTAAACAGAGTATTTAAGGCAAGATTTATTCTATTTCGTTAAAATACTGTCACTTAAGGTGGGGGGAGATAAGGCATATAAAATTTGATCTATTAAGTGTTTTTAGAGTGTGGAGTAAATATTCAAAATAGGGCTTGCCGGTGTATTCTTGTGTAAGTGAATCTCATGAAATGGTTAGCAGCTTAAATTCACTTAAGAGAACGGATTGTTTACAGACTGTTGGGAGTAGATGTTTCGTTTCTTAGGGCGAAGAGGAATGAAGCTTTTGTAATAAGTTTAATGAGATTTAATTATAAGTTTTATATAAAAGTTATGAATAAAATTTTAAAGTTTGTGATCATAGATTAATCATCATTATTGTTGCTAATAAATGTGTTGTTTTATCGATACAATGTGTTCTGTTTTAAGTGTTTCTTTATTGCATGAAGGATAGGGGGCTCATTAAAGAATAAAAAAACAAAAAATAATGCTCATAGCTCTATTTTTTAAAGGATATTATTGTCGTTGCTTTAGAAAATCGCAAAGCTGAATTAAAGAATGATGCTAAAGATAGCAATTGGTTTTTAATTGATGCCGTCATATTTTCATTCCAATCTGGCATCAAAAATTTTACAATGACGCGTACAGTACTGCTGCATCCTAATCATAAATATGCTGCTACATCAGGGTTATTTTAATGTATAGACAACAAGAAAAAGCACAGACTTTATGAGGAAAACAATGCTATAAAGTCAAAAATTTATACGCAATAAATTAGAGAGATAGATCGAATTTTTATAAAATACTTTATGAGACAACAACCAAACATATCTGGCTTTACTTTTGCTTATTTTTACAAACGTTCGTTTATGTCTTTTGCGTTATATTCGTAAAGATCAGATTAGCGGTAATCTATGGATAACTCTTGGTTGAGAATATGAAAGGAAAGCATGGTACTATAATAGAGTTTTGCCTGTCTTTATCGTGCAACCAGTAAAAGTGATTACAAATCCGTGATTTCGTCACAAGTTATTTTATCATACCTATAAACAAAGTTAGATGTTTACCTGAATAACTACAGTATATATTTTAAGAATAGAGAAGATATTTCATATCGCTATGATGTTATTAAAGAGCTCTTAAAACAATGATTCCTGGTGTTTTTGCAACATAATCCATAAAAGGAGAATCAACGACTTTTTCGTTTGCTTTTCGTGAAGAAGCATTTCTTAACATTGGACCTTTATCTGTCATGATAAAGAAGCCTACGTGTGTTACATCCAATCCAGCAAGTTTTGTATAAATACCAATAAAATCACCAGACTGTAAACGACCTATAACCTCCTCATTAATAAAGTTGCTTGGAATATATGTTATCGTGCGTTTCACAACTGGCAACCCAGGTAGATAGCTTTCACCATCAGCTTTTTTGTTGAGATATTTTTCTATTTTTACCGCATGGGGACTTATTTCAGCGGTAATATCAGTGGCGAGTTTATATTCTCTATAAGCCCAGTCTGTAAAAAAATGTTTGCGATTTAAAAAATGAACATTACCGTTAATATAACGCGTTTTTATGACGTTATTTATGAATTCTGGTTGGGATATTGATTTGCGCAATGCTTCAACATAATCCAGATAAGTGAAGCAATCTAAGCCTCTAAAATCAATAATCAGTTTTTCTGGTGTATTTTCTGAGCCATGTAACATATTTGCTTGGTAAGGTGTCCCTAAAAAAGCTTCAGAAAGAAAGCCAATTAGTGCCCCTTTTTCCTGATAATTTGTTTCTGAACGTTTTTTGAGAAGAGCATTTAATTTATTTAGAGTATAAGGATCTAAGTTTACGTTGGTTGTTTGTTGTGTTTTTATTTTATTTCCTAAAATACTCTCTTGTGAATCAGAATCCTGAACATCACATCCTGTTACCAATATTAAAATGAGAACTAATAGGGATATTTTTCGCATTCTATACACCATTTTTGCATTAACAATTCATGACTAACTGTTTCTAAAAGTGCTATTTTTAAAATGCGTATCATGATTATCATTAGATTTAACGGTAGCATATAATCATTAAGAGCATCAATGAATATAAAGATATAATCATGGTTTTTAAGATTACACAAATTGCAAGCAATATGAATAGTTTCTAAGATTATAGATTCAAAGAATATTTCTCTATAATATACTTATTTTTAAATAAAATGATTGTCAAATGAATATTTTTAAAAAATATGATGAGCTTTTTACGTTGTTAAGCTATTCGGGTGATGCTGCTTTAATCTTATAGCACATTCTGAGGGTAAGCAAAATTTTTAAGAGCTTATCATTATAAAAGATTTCAATTGCTAGAGGATATCTAACGTATCAAATGGAATTGAGATTCCTAAAAACGGTGGTATGAAAAGAGGAAATGATGTCTGATAAAATCCATCATAATGTCTCTAAAACTATTGGAAATACTCTGTGTTTCATGAAATTTTGTTCATGAGTTGGTCGCACAAATATTTTGTTCGTATAATGCAAAAAAAATATTTTTATGCTTTGACAATGATATACTAATTAAAATGTAATTTTATATTTTTATCTTGACTCTTACTTAAATTTTTACTTTGTTATTATTTTATATGTGACAAGTATATGGTATAGAATACTTTTAAAAGGAAAAGGGAGTAAAAAGATAGCGGGGGAGTAATTGTATGCGTAAAATAGTGTGTATGTTATGCAAGACCAAATGCTCAATCCGAATTTTGTTCAGCGTGGGCTCGTTTTAGTGTTCATCACTTTATTGTTAGATATTCTTGGCATTGCGATTATTTGTCCTATTTTGCCTGAATATTTTTCTCAATTAACTGGAAAAGATGTCAGTACATCTTTTGTAGAAAGAGGGAAATTACTTGCAGCTTATTCAGTGATGCAGTTTTTGTTTGCTCCTGTTATTGGCAATCTTTCTGATCGTTATGGTCGTCGTCCTATTTTGCTTCTCTCTATTATCTGCTTTGCTCTTGATAACCTCATATGTGCTATAGCATGGAGTTATTCTATGTTATTTATCGGGCGTCTTTTGTCAGGGATGAGTGGTGCTAGTTTTGCAACTTGTACAGCTTATCTTGCGGATATATCCGATGATAAAACCCGTACACGCAATTTTGGTCTGTTAGGCGTTGCATCCGCATTGGGGTTTATTTTAGGATCGTTTATTGGTGGTTTTTTAGGTCAGTTTGGTCCGCGTATTCCGTTTTATTTTGCTGCTGGTTTTTCACTCATTAATTTTATTTTTTCTTGGGTTATGCTTCCAGAAACTCTTTCTCTATGGAATAGGCGCTTTTTTGATATTAAGCGGGCAAATCCCTTAGGTGCTTTTTGGCACCTGAAACAATATCCGATGGTTCTTTGGGTGTTATTGGTCTTTTTTCTTTATTGGTTTGCGGAATCTGTATGGTTAAGCATTTGGGCTTTCATTGCAAAAGAACGCTATGATTGGAGTTCTTTTTCTATTGGGCTCTCCTATAGTGTTTTTGGGATAGGCCAATTTATTGTAGTCGCTCTCATTTTGCCTTATTTTTCTAAACGATGGAGTGATTGGCATATTGTTATAGTGGGGCTTTTGTTTGCCTCCGTTGCTATGCTGGGCTATACATTTGCGACGCAGGGGTGGATGGTTTATATGGTTTGTACGTGTACAATGCTTGAATATCTTGTTCATGCACCTATACGTGCTATTGCTTCAGCGCAGGTACCAACAAATGTACAAGGAGAACTGCAAGGAGCGATGACATCTGTTATTTCGTTAAGTTTAATATTTGGTTCTGTTTTTTATGTGTTTCTTTTTGAATGTTTTACAGATAAAAATGCACAGTTTTATTTTTCTGGTGCTCCTTTTGTTGGAGGCTTTTTTCTTCTTGTCGTTGCGACAGTTATTTTTGTCTTGCGGGTACGTTAATTTGTTGAGGAGAGCTGGTACGTACTATTTTGCTAGAGAATGCACAAGATAAACAAAAAGTTTTTTGTGATATTGTTTGTATAGTAGAGTCTGTATTTTTTCTGTTGCTTGCAAATTAATATTCAGTGCTAATGCAGCAGCATATTGAAAACAAAGATTAAAACGTATCTGCGTTAGATGTATTAGTACTGTGCGAACAATTCCAAATTTTATATGGCAAATTGGAAGTAAAATATTGCGTATATTTGTTTGCATCACTTCTAGAATCGAAAAAAACTCATTTTGGAAGAATATTAAAGTTGTAAAATTGAAAAGCCGTTTCCTGTGTTGCCATCACTTGTTTATTCGGCTTTACAGCTTTCAAAACCATTTACGGTAATATCTTGTAAAAAGTAGAGATTTGTTGCGTGGTCTCGCACTTTAGTTTTTTTATTCTTTAATAGGAATTATGCTTCTCATGCAAAATAGAATGCTTAAAATTGTATTGTGAATCCAATACTTATTTGAAGGAATAGCTTTCAATGTGTTTGCGCCAATTTCATGATAGTGCCAATAAAGAATATAAGGTAAAAGTCACTGTCAATGGTATAAGATCTGCCGTACACTACTCACTTTACGTATATAAAAGATGCAGCACCAATCATTCACTTTGCCAGTTTCCAATGTTCCGATAGCTCTGAGCTTTTGGTACGGTTAGGTACTTTACTCTTTTTAAAAATGGTTTTTATTGACACACTTATTTTGCTTAGGGGAAGCCAATGATTTTGATGAATACAATTCTAAGAGGAGAGTCATGAGAAAAATTCAAGCTATTCAGTGCTCTCATTTTAGTTGCAAAATGATAAATAATAACACTTATTCAATAAGTTGTAGGTATAAAAATAATATAGTTGTGTATGGGAAGATGATATAATTTAAAGGAGAGAAGCTAGAAGGTGAGATATTTTATTTTAAGATATTTTTTTATAATTCATAATGAGATCACAGAAATGCTGAAAGAGGTAGTGGCTATCTTGTGGTCCAGGAGAAGCTTCGGGGTGGTATTGAACAGAAAAAACTGGTTTTCCAATGATTCGAATACCACAGTTTGAACCATCAAAGAGAGAAATATGTGTTTCTTGAACATGTTGTGGTAAAGAGGCAGAATCTACGGCGAAACCGTGATTCATCGATACAATCTCAACTTTTCCAGTGTTGAGGTCTTTAACTGGGTGGTTGGCACCATGATGTCCTTGGTGCATTTTCATGGTTTTTGCACCAACCGTAAGAGCGAGAAGTTGGTGACCAAGACATATTCCAAAAATTGGTAAATTATGATCAATTAACGTTTTGATCGTTGGAACGGCATATTGAGCTGTAGCTGCGGGGTCCCCTGGTCCATTAGAAAGAAAAACGCCATCAGGGTTCATTGCTAGAATTTCTTTTGCAGTTGTGTGGGCAGGTACAACAGTAATGCGTGCTTTTTGTGTTGCCATAAGGCGAAGAATATTGCGTTTAATACCATAGTCAATTGCAATGATATGAAGATTGTGCACATTGTTTGTACCGTATCCTTTATTCCAACTCCATGGTTTTTCATCCCATTGCATTGATGATTGAGATGTCACGTCTTTCGTAAGGTCAAGATTGACGAGACCGTGCCATTTTTGCGCACGTTTCTTTAATGAAGGAATATCAAAAATTCCATTAGAATCATGTGCAATGACAGCATTTTGCGCACCTTTTTCACGAATAAGAATTGTGAGCGCACGTGTATCAATACCACAAAGTGCAATAATTTTACGCGTTTTAAGCCATTGATGAAGATTTTCATTGGCACGATAATTTGAGGGATGTGTAATGTCTGCCTTGAAAATAGCGCCAACAGCACCATGACAATTGAGAGGGGAGAGATCTTCAATATCTTCGCTATTTGCCCCTACATTTCCTATATGAGGAAAAGTAAAATTAACGATTTGTTGTGTGTATGACGGGTCTGTGAGGATTTCTTCATAGCCTGTGATGGCGGTGTTAAAACACACTTCAGCTTCAGCGATACCTGTAGCACCTGCTCCTTTGCCTTCAATAACGGTTCCATCTGCTAAGACTAAGAGGGCTGTAGGTTTTTTGATACTCCAAGGGTGGCTGGATGAAGTCGCTTGTATCATAGTATGTATCCACAATTTATTCTCTGAAAGGTATAATGATCAACTTTACACAAAAATCATACCTTTAACAGATGCTGTGTATATTATTCTGGTAATGTTTCGCTTGAAATAGGCAGTATAAGTACATTCCATGAAGAGGTAAAGTCTTGTTTTAGCTTTTCGAAGATCGAGTCCTTAATTATTTTTTATCCTCCATTGCAAGATGGATAAAGATTGGTTAAAAGACACTTTTTTCTTGAACAAAATTGGATAAATTTATGTTGCGTAACCAGATTGATGGGGCACTTAGGGCTGCTTTTAAAGCGCAAGATAGTGCGCGTCTTGCTACACTTCGTTTAATGAATGCTGCAGTTAGGGATCGTGATATTCTTTATTATGATCAAGGGAAGTTAGAAGTGGATGATCAGCAGATACAGTCTGTTTTCACTAAAATGCTTCAACAGCGTGAAGAATTGATGCGAGTCTATAAAGAGTCTGGTTGCCTAGAATTGGCAGAGAGAGGACAAGCAGAAATAGAAGTTATTCGTGAGTTTCTTCCTTATCAACTTAAGGAAATGGAAGTAGAACAGGTTCTCTGTGAAGCTTTAGCACAAACAAAAGCTGAAAAATTACGCGATATCGGTAAGGTGATGGCATGGCTTAAGGAACGGTATGCGGGGCAAATGAATTTTTCTAAAGTGTGCAATAGTCTTCGTAAAAAATTGCAATAGATCGCATTAATTCAAGGGGACTGGAAAATGTTTTTTATTGTGCTTCGCCTTTGTAAGTCAGTAGGATGTTGATAAATATTATTTATCTTGTACATACATAACTATTATCAAAAAAATTATAGAGTTTCTACTTTTTAAAAAAGATCTATTGTCTGCACTGTTAAAAATTTTAAAATAGGATGATTAGCTAATTGATACAGATTTCCAATTTTGGGGAATGTATTGTTGTTTTTTTGCTGTTTCAAAGCATTTTTTTGATAAAGAGTTGCCGTATTTTTAGAGTGGTGATTATTCGGCAAGAAATTTAAATGTAGATGATATTTATCAATATGGTGTGTATCTTCTTAATTCAAGCACTGGTTTTAATGATAAGAAAATCAGAACTTTAAAACGTTTTTTCTATAGAAGACATTTTTAAGCTGAGTTGATGAAATGAAAAGATATTTTTAAAATAAGTATTTGTTTGTAATGTGTTTTGAGCTGATTTTGAAATTCTTTTCTCTGATTAAATCCCTTATAAGCTATATAAAATCTATAAATTATGCAGAATAAAATGAGTAATCTCTATTTGTGGGGATACAGTGGTGAATCTGTTAAAAATAGTTCAGTTAGCAACAATGGTTTACCCGTTAACCGTAAACGGGAACGGCGTGCCCATAGCACACCTTGTTGACCAATATGAATGTAATCGCGGGTTAATTTGTCATAGTTAAATAAATAATGTCCTAGAGGTACAGTTCCCAAATGCATCAAGGCTTGATTGTGTAGGAGGGTTTCTTGTGGAATTACAGTGCGTCCAAAAAGCCAAGGTTTATTATCTCCCATCAATATGATTTCGCGTAGCCAATAACGCGCACTTTCGGGGAGATGCTCTGCTTCGTCTGTTAATTGATCTCGCGTAATAAAACATTCGCGTTGTGGTTGAACTTGGAGGCAGGTACAATATTTTTTTAATCGAAGCGTCATTGAACCCGATTCTATGAGCCAATCGCGAATATTTTCTGGTATTGGAGGATTTTGATCAGAGAGCCACTTTAGAGGTGGTAAGATGGAATCTTCAAGATCAGACATCATTTTACTCCACATTTAAAGTCTTATTCCATATGTTATGTTGGGCGAACTAAAATAAATAGCTCTATTATAATACAAGGAGTATAAAAGCAGCAAGATTTTAACAGGAAGATATCAAAGGTCTTTAGAAGAAGATATGCGGAAAATACCTATTATAGGATCATTTTCATTAAAAAAGCAAAATAAGGTATTATGTTTTATCCAAGATGCTTTCACACAATGCATTACGGAAATTTCTTTATCGCATGAGAGCAATGGGAAAAATGTTTTGTGCTTTAAAATTCGTTTGTAACGCATATAAAAAATCATCTATGTAAGATGATATAAAGAGGAAACTGTAAGAGAAATAAAACTTTATTTTATACTTTGGAAAGTGAAGAGATATTCAAACCTTTTGAATTGAGATGTAAAGAAGATCGTATTCTTTATAATCAAGAAGTTTATAGTAATACATATATATTTTAGAAGAATTTAAAATAGATTATATTATTGAAATTGTAATAAATTACTTCATATTACATAATATGTAGTTATTTTATAATAAAGTTATCTGAATATTATTCAGATGTATTTATAATATATTTATTTTAGATATTCTTTTATTTTACAGATTAGAAAAATTTTTTATCATTTTTTGCTTACTTTCTCTCTTTATTTCTTAAGAATGCAAAAGAGCTCTTCGATTTTTTCGGTAAAAAAGGTATTGTTGATGAAATGTATAGGCGCTAAGTGCTATGCGGTAGAATCTTTGATCATCGTTGGTGATTTTTGTAACCTTATGGATTGTTATTACAGTAAGATGAGCTAGATTTGCGCGCACTGTACAAAAATAGGTTCGTATTGCGTTAAAATAACGCAACATATCTCTCCTGATATGCGTAAGTTTATATAGGTATGAAATGGGTGCGTTATAAAGGTCTTTACTGCATTTTGTTTTAAAATATGGTGATGGTGTATGCCCAAAATCGCAGCTTAAGCACCTCACCATCATATCAAAACTGGTAACAACGAGTTACTGGGAAATATTTCAAATTTTTCTAGTTGTTTCCCAGTTTTTTATTGAATCCCAAAAGGTATAAAAAATAAATGCTCTAGGATCGAATTTTTTGTCCTATCCATATAAGAATACAGGCTCCTATAAAACCTGAAATAAGATAGCCAAGCCAACCAGCAAAACTTACACCTAAAAGACTAAAAAGAAAGCTTGCTAGCGCAGCGCCAATAATCCCTAAGATAATATTTAACAATATTCCTGTTTGGCTTTTCATAATATACTGTGCAGCCCAACCTGCAATCCCGCCGATAATAATAGCTGCAATCCAACCGATGTTTGCATCTTCCATGATACCCTCCTTTGCCTGAACTTAAATTGTAACTAGAGTAAACTTTATAAAAATCAAGATTTATCCCTTTTTTATCCAGTGGAAAGGATATTTCTGTTAGAAATTTTACTTATTATTTTCCTTTATATTAAAATAATATTCACATTTATATCATAATAATACTTAACAAGTATAAATATATAACACATTTTAATTTATAAATAAATTAATTATTTGAGAGATATGAATAAAAGAAGAAAATATTAGTGAAAATGTTTTAAGAAGTTATAAAGTTTATTTATAAGCTTTTTAAGCTCTCTCTTAAGTTTAAAAAAACAATTGTGATTTGTGATTAAAGCAATAAGTAAAATGGATATTTAAAAGTTTGGAGCTTGCCAATTGATATCAATGATGTTTGAAATGAAATTAAAACTGTTTTGTTGACACGTTATAGAATGGCTGTATAGATTGATCCTCTACCAATTAGGCACACCAAAACGCAATTCTCTTGATATGAACGTTGCATTTTTGTGGGGTTTTGCATTCCTTATAGAGTATTTCTGTTTTTGCGGCTACTGTGGGGCAATTCCTTTTTACAAGGCGAGTTTAGGTTGGAACCATCATACTCTTGACTTTCTCTTTATGTGTTTAACAGTCTTGGTTTTGAGATGATTGGGCATTTTTACGTCTTTCTTCAAGGGTTCTATTTTACATGCTGCTTTGTTTATAATGTACAAAAAAATGACTTTGAGTAATTCATCATGAATAGATTTTAAATGAAAAAAATTTACGATGAAGAGAGCTCATTTAAATTGTCAAATAATAAAATATTTTGATTAAATCAATATCTTGACCATATTCAAAAGCGAGTAATCGATGTGATGTATTTCTTATTCAAGTTATTTAAAAGTTTAAGGTTTTTCTGTTTGTTCTTCAGCAGGGGTGCGTAGGCGAGAACTTTGAAGAAGTCCCTGTTCTTCTAAAATGGGGTAGATCATTGAGGTCAAAAGAGAGTTGATTTGTTTGAGGTCGCGGACAGTGTCGAGATGAAGACTGGATGATTCTACATTTTTGAGATCACCTTCACGCAAACGTTTGAAATGTTTTAAACTCATCTCTTTTTCTAAGTTTCGTAGTTGATCTTTTTTTTGTACCAATAGGTGTGCAGTGTGTGTATCACGTGAGACGAGAACGTTAAATGCTATATGCGCGTTGGCTAGTACAATGGCGTGGAAACGAAGGAGATCATTCCAGCCCTCGCTGCTGAACCGTAAACCTTTTTGTTGTTTCTTTTTAACCAGCATCAGCATATTATGAATAATGATATCGCCTGCTTGGTCTAATTTTATACAGGCGCCTAGAAGTTCTTGCGTTTGAAGAGCTTCTGCATCAGATAATTTTTGTCCCGCTAATCGTGCAAGATAAAGTTTGATGGCGATATGTTTTTTGTCCAATATGGTGTTGAGTTGGTTGAGCTCACGAATGATATTGGGATCAGGATTTTCATAAAGTCCCATGATTTTTTCTAGCATGATGTCTACAAGATCACAAATATGAATGACTTCACGCATGACATTCGAGAGAGCGAGAGAGGGGCGTTCAAGCACACTGTCATCAAGAGCTGTTTGATCCGATAAATTGAGCGTTTTGTCGGCTTGCGTTTTTTTTGCACTTATATGAACAATTTGAGTGGTTAATTTTAAAACCCATTTTGAAAGCGGTATTCCAGCAAGGAGAATGAAAACATTAAAAATAATGTGGGCGTTGATCACTTGAGTAGGGGCGTTATTGCCAAGCCATGTGATGGGAGGGCGAAAGGAGAGAAATAAGATAAGTACAAGGATTGAACCGGCCCCACGCATGAGTAAATTTCCTAAGGGAACGAGGCGGGTATTAGGAGAGGCGTTGCGCGTTAAAAGTGGTGCTATAAGAGAAGAGCCAAAGTTGACACCAAGAACCATGACAACACAGAGTTGCGTATGGATAAGATCGTAGTTGGCAAAATTGACCAGCAAAATGATTCCTGCAATAGATGAATGTAAGAGGTAGGTTAAGCCAGCAGCCAACAAAAAAGTGGAAACAGGATCGGTGGAAAGATAACGAATGATGCTAGGCAAAATTTCGCTTTCACGTAAAGGTTCTGTCGCTGTACTTATCATCTCTAAAGATAAAATCAACAGACCAATACCGATGACAATACGTCCTATTTGACGCCACTCACGTTTTTCTGTTGTCATGAAGATACAAGTGCCAATTAAAAGACAAAGGGGCACAACAAGTGTGAGATCATAGGTGAGAATTTTAACAACAATTGCTGATCCTAATTCTCCTCCGCGTACAGCCATAAGTCCCGCTACTCCAGAGACAAAACCAGATTCAACGAAAGAACCAACAAGGAGCGTTATTGCTGTAGAGCTTTGTAAAATCATTGCTGTAAAAAGCCCAAAACTTACCGCAAACAATGGTTTTGAAATGACGTGGCACATTTTATATTTAAGTCTGTCACCATAGGCGCGTTCAATTCCTGTGCGCACCATGCGTGTGGCCCAGAGAAGTAAAGAAATAGCGCCGGCAAGATGAAGGAGTACCAATGAACCATTCATGATACTTTATTCTTTCTCTGTTGTTATGAGTATGTTTGCCTCAAAATTGATAAATTAAACTTTATCGTTTTTATTTCGCTTTTGCTTTTAATACTTGATTAAAATCATAACCGCTTGGATTTTGAAAAACCTTTAGACCAAAACAGGGAAGAATGGAATAAAGGTGATCGAAAATATCACCTTGAATTTGTTCGTAGTCTATCCAAACGGTGGTGTTCGTAAAGCAATAAATTTCCAAAGGTAAACCATTTTCTGTAGGAGGTAATTGCCGTGCCATAAAGGTCATATTAGGGTTGATGTTTATATGCTGTTGTAGATAAGCAAAAACATAAGCACGAAAAGTTCCAATGTTGGTTAAACGGCGCGTATTGGCTAAGACATCATGATTTTTATCTAATTGAGCGTTCCATTGGTCAATTTCTGCTACTTTTTGCGTGAAATAATTTTCTAATAAATTAAATCGGGAAAGATATTTTTGTTCTTCTTCTGTGAGAAAATGGATACTTGATTGATCAATAAAAAGGGAGCGTTTGATGCGTCTTCCACCCGATTCTTGCATTCCACGCCAATTTTTAAAAGGGTCGGTCACAAGTTTACGGATAGGAACTGAGGTGATGGTATTGTCGAAATTTTGAACTTTAACAGTATGCAGGGCAATTTCAATAACATCACCATCGGCACCGAGATTAGGGATTTCAATCCAATCACCAACGCGAACCATATCAGTGGATGAAATTTGAATACCGGCAACGAGAGAAAGAAGCGTATCTTGAAAAATTAACATGAGAACCGCGGCCATTGCACCAAGACCGGAGAAAAGAATAAGAGGGGAGCGGTCAATCAATGTAGCGACCATTAAAACTGTCGCAACAGCAAAAAGTGCAATTTTAGCAATTTGAATATAACCTTTTATTGGTTTTAACCGTGCTGTTGGTCGTTGTTCGTAGAGGATGTTAATGACATTCAGACAGGCAGAAATTGTCAGAACAACAAAAAAGATAATGAAGGCGTTAGCAACATTACCGATGACGGTACTGAATGCATTGGGCAATGTTGGTATAAAATTAACACCAACCGAAATAATAAAGGCTGAAATGATATCCGCTATGTATTGAATAGCATTATTAATATCGATCGTTGTATTTTTGGGGAGAAAAGAAGAGAGTTTTTTGGCTCCGTGAATAAGTAATTTTCGTCCTAGAAAGTTGACTAAAAGGGCAAATATAGTAAGAATAATAAGCCAAGAAATAGCCTCTAACCACGGATATTGAACAATAAATTCGATCACTTTTCCATTCTCCATTTCTAAAGTTATATGCAGTTAAGAGTTTAAAATTTTACAACTACTTAAGAAGAAGTATTGGAATTATGCTCTAAAGTCGTTAAATATGCAAAAAAGAATTTTCAAACTCTGTGAGAGATAATGCGTTTCCCGCCCGATTTCCTTAATGAACTGCGTACTAGACTCCCAATTTCAACAGTGATTGGTCAACGAGTGGATTTTGATCCTCGAAAAAGTAAGCCTTCACGGGGAGACTTTTGGTGTTGTTGTCCATTTCATGGTGAAAAAACGCCAAGTTTTCATTGTGATGATCATAAAGGGCGCTATTATTGTTTTGGTTGTGGTGTAAGTGGAGATATTTTTACCTTTTTGTGTGAGCTTGATGGATTGCAATTTTCAGAAAGTGTAGAGCGTTTGGCTGATTTTGCGGGAATGAAACTCCCTATTTTGGATTCACAAAGTCATAAACGTCAACTGGAAAAAGATGAGCTTTATGATGTGATGAAAATTGCTACAGATTTTTTTCAATATAATTTACGCGATAAAGGAGGTGTGCAAGCACGTCGTTATCTGGATGCACGTGGTGTGACACCAGAGCTCGTAGAGCGTTTCCGTATTGGTTTTGCACCGGTAAGGCGTACAGCTTTGAAAGAAGCTTTGAGTGCACGGGGCATTTCAATAAAGCAAATGGAAGAATGTGGACTTCTCACAGTGCATGAGGGGGGTGCGGATTCTTATGACCGATTTAGAAATCGCATTATGTTTCCTATCGAAGATTTGCGTGGACGTGTGGTGGCTTTCGGAGGGCGTGCATTAGAGAAAGAGACACGAGCAAAATATCTCAATAGCCCTGAAACAGTGCTGTTTCATAAAGGAAATATACTTTATAACGCGGTAGCAGCTCGCAAAAACAGTCGCTTTGTTGGCGATGAAAAAAATCATTCACTCCTTGTTGTTGAGGGGTATATGGATGTCATTGCATTGACTAAAGCTGGTTTTGAAGGAGTTGTAGCGCCCTTGGGGACAGCATTAACGGAAGCGCAAATTGAGCTTTTATGGCAGATGGGGAAGGAGCCCATTTTGTGTTTTGATGGTGATGATGCTGGTTTAAACGCTGCTTTTCGTGTTGCTGATCGTGTGTTGCCTCTTTTAAAGGCTGGGGTTTGTGTACGCTTTGTTTTGTTGCCACAAGGAAAAGATCCTGATGAAATTGTTTGTACTGGTGGAGCACAACTTTTTTCTTCTTTTTTGCAAAAAGCAATTCCTTTGAGTGAGCTTTTATGGTGGCGAGCTACCTATGGAAAGCATTTTGAAACTCCAGAGACACGAGCAGCGCTAGAAAAACAACTAAAACAACAAATTTTTACGATTAAGGATGAAGATGTCCGTCGTTATTATTTGCAAGATGTAAAAAAACGCCTTTTTGATTTTTTTCGTCCCTCTTTTTCGAAAAAAAAGGGAGAAGGGCGATATGATCAATCTTCACCAAATAGGATTTTTAAAGATCAATCCTTTTCTCTGTTAGCAAATTCTGAAATAGTACGAAATTCTTCGCAATCTATTCCTTTGCGTGAAGCAGTGATTTTACTCACTTTAGCTTACTATCCTGAGTTGTGGTATGAAAATTTTGAATTTCTTTCTGAGTTAGAATTAAAAAATACTCAATTAATGTGCTTTCATCAAGCTATGTTGGAAATTCTTGGGAATCAACAGCTTCATGATAAAGAGACGATGGTTGCGCTCTTAGAAAAAAGAGGACAAAAGGCTCTGTTAGAGCGTATGAAACATCTTGTGCAAAATATTGGTATGCGTATTATTTTTGGTGGAGCCCCTATAGAGGATGCACGTGCGATATTAAAACAAGCTGTCTACTTGCATCTTCAAGAACACCACCTACATAAGAGATTACAGGATATTAAAGAGCAACTTGTAGAAAATCCTAAGAGTGAGGTTTTTGATCTGCTTCGTGAGGTAAAAAATGAGCTGGAGCGGATGCAGGCAACAGAAGCGTTGATTGAAGGGTTTGGAAGTTGGTTGGATAAAAAATAGACGGGAATACATAAGATACGATAAAATGATTCGCTTTTTTAATGCGAATCAGTCACTTAAATTTTAGATGAGGAAGTTTATGGGAGTGACATTTTCATAAAGATGGCAATTGAATTTTAGGAAAAGCGGGTAAATTTTAGGAAAAGCGGGAAATTGGTTCTTACGATAGGGTACAGAGATTATCTCAGAAGGGCTGAGAGGTGTCGGGGAAACTTCTGGAGTTTTCCTGCGGTTTTGTCTGGATGTAAAGTTTTTCTGGATGTCAGGGCGTATACAAAATGTATTCTTTCCAATAGTAATCTCTTAAAAGGGAGTATATATGAGAGACTATTGGTAGATTTTAGTGAGAACAAAAAAACTGGTCACATGAAAACTGTGAAGTGATCGAGTGGAGTTATGGTATGGCAACAAAGGTTAAACAGAAAGATAATGCAGAAGTAACAAGCCAAGCGAGTTTGGATGGTCCTCTTCTTGATTTTTCTGATGATGCCATCAAGAAAATGATTAAACTTGCCAAAAAAAATGGTTACGTAACAATGGATGAACTCAATGCTGTTCTTCCTTCTGACGAGGTTACATCCGAACAAATTGAAGATATCTTGGCGATGTTCTCTGAGATGGGGGTTAATGTTGTGGATGATGAGGATGAAGTTGAGTCTGAAAATTATGAAGAAGAAGTTACGGTAGAGGGTGGTGATTTAGTAGAAGCCTCTAGCCACGCAATTGCAACGACAACGAATAAACGCGAAGTAACAGATCGTACGGATGACCCAGTGCGTATGTATTTGCGGGAGATGGGAGCTGTTGAGCTTCTTTCGCGGGAAGGCGAAATTGCCATTGCTAAGCGTATTGAAGCAGGGCGTGAGACAATGATTGCGGGACTTTGTGAGAGTCCTTTGACTTTTCAGGCTCTTATTATCTGGCGTGACGAGTTAAAAGAACAGCGTATTCTTCTTCGTGAAATTATTGATCTTGAAACGACTTATGCTGGTCCAGAAGCAAAGCAGGCTCCTGTTATTGAGCGAAGTGAAGTTAATAAGACAGAAGAAGAAAAAATGTCTTCTGGTATACGTAATATGGGGGAGAGCGTAGGAGAGAGAAATATTGAAGATGATGATGAAGAAGACGATGACGATGTTAACTTATCGCTTGCTGCAATGGAAAATGAACTTTGTCCTCAAGTTATGGAAACATTGGATTTTATTGCTCAAACCTATGTGAAATTACGAAAATTACAAGATCAGCATGTTGAAAGCAGTTTGGCAGAGCGTAAAGAGGGGGCCCTTACATCTTCTCAGAAGAAGAAATATATTCAATTAAAGGGTGAGTTGATTCAAGCCGTAAAATCTCTTTCTTTAAACCAAAATCGTATCGAAGCTTTGGTTGAACAGCTTTATGACATCAATAAGAGATTGATTCATAATGAAGGTAAGCTGAAACGGATTGCCAACAGCTATGGTATTGGCCATGAGGATTTTTTAAAAGAATACCAAGGGCGTGAATTGGATGCAGATTGGATGAATTATATTGCTGCTTTGCCCACACCTGGTTGGAAAGAATTTTCGATGCGTGAAGCAAAAGAAATTCAAAAACTGCGAAGTGAGATACAAAATCTTGCGCAAGAAACGGCTATTTCGATTGGTGAATTTCGTCGGATTGTTATGCAGGTGCAGAAAGGTGAACGCGAATCAACAATTGCGAAAAAAGAGATGGTAGAATCTAATTTGCGTCTTGTTATTTCAATTGCAAAAAAATACACTAATCGTGGTTTGCAGTTTCTTGATCTTATTCAAGAGGGTAATATCGGTTTGATGAAGGCTGTGGATAAGTTTGAATATCGGCGCGGCTACAAGTTTTCAACTTATGCAACATGGTGGATTCGTCAGGCTATTACACGTTCAATTGCTGATCAGGCGCGTACTATTCGTATCCCTGTTCATATGATTGAAACAATTAATAAAATCGTTCGTACTTCGCGTCAGATTCTCCATGAAATTGGACGAGAACCAACACCAGAAGAATTATCTAGCAAACTTTCTATGCCGTTAGAAAAAGTACGAAAAGTTCTTAAAATTGCAAAAGAACCCATTTCACTAGAAACGCCTGTTGGTGATGAAGATGATTCCCATTTGGGTGATTTTATTGAGGATAGGAATGCGTTATTACCAATTGATGCAGCTATCCAAGCTAATCTGCGAGATACGACAACACGTGTTCTTGCTTCATTAACACCGCGGGAAGAACGTGTTTTGCGGATGCGTTTTGGAATAGGGATGAATACAGATCACACGTTGGAAGAAGTAGGACAACAATTTTCAGTTACAAGAGAGCGTATTCGTCAGATTGAAGCAAAGGCACTTCGTAAATTAAAACATCCTAGCCGTTCACGAAAATTACGTAGTTTTCTCGATTCTTAAATAAAGGAATTCTTGTGCATTTTAATAAATCTCTCTTTCTTTTTAATGAAGGGGGAGGGGTGTCATATTGTACTTGGATGCTTTTTTTGAGAAGAATATGAAAGAATTTGAATAATCTAGAAAGTTTACGATGTTTAATGTTTTTCTTAGCTTTTGAATTTTGTATTTCTCTTTCTGAAATAACAGATGTAAGGCAAATACTGGTGTGGTAGTCATTTGAAAAAATGAACGAAAAACATTATCTTGCGTGTAGCGGCTCGTTTCTTAAGAAATAGGATTTATTAAGAATAAACTTATATTGCAACATACGGATTTTTTGATGAGAAATGTGTATTCGTTGCGGAATTTTTTTATCATTTTAGGTGACATGTTTTATTTTTTGTCAGTTTATAAAGGGATGTTTCAATAGATTATGTTCATTTATATGCGCTATTTTTGAATAATCTCTTTTTATTCAGATAGATTTTAAGAAAACGATTTAAAGCATACATTGAGTTGAATTTTTTTAAGAGACAGAAATAGATGAAATTATAGAAATTAAACGTTTCATTTTTATAGATCGTCTTAATTAAAAAAGGTGTGTCTGAGTTTATGAGTGGAGAACTTCCCTTTTGGAAAGTAAAAAAATTAGAAGAGATTTCCATTTCTGAGTGGGAGAGCCTTTGTGATGGCTGTGGCCGTTGTTGTCTCCATAAAATTGAGGACGATGATACGGGTGACCTGTATGCAACCAGTATTGCTTGTCGTCTTTTAGATGGGGAAACTTGTAGGTGTCGAGATTATGCTCATCGTAAATCAATTGTACCAGATTGTATATCGCTAGACATTACGACAGTTAAAACAGCGCGTTGGCTTCCAGAAAGTTGTGCTTATAGATTAATTTATGAGGGAAAAGATCTTCATTGGTGGCATCCATTGGTATCAGGAGATTGTCAAACGGTACATACAGCGCATATTTCTGCACGCAGACAGATAGAGGTTTACGAAGACGAATTATTATCTGAGGAAGATTATCTTCATCACATTACTGGTCTTCTATGTAAAGGCCAGTAATATGATTTTTTATACAAAAGTTGGTGACTTAATCGATCGCAAAGACGACAGTGACGCTCACATTATAATTTAATTCACCACCTGCAAAATTTGTATTTGCGTAGCTTGCATCTGCTGCTCTACTCATGAGACGTGGTGTTGGGTGGTAGTAATCATCCTTTTCATTGATTTCAATAATTTTTCCTAATTTCAAATCGGCTGCTTGCGCTATCGTTTGCGCTTTTTCAATGGCTTCAGTAATGGCTTTTTTACGTGCTTCTTGATAAAATGGCTTTGTATCTGCGTTGGTAAAAGTAATGCCGTTAACTGAATTAACACCTAGTGTCATCGCTTGATCAAAGATTTTACCAGCATTGGTAAGATCACGAATGCGCACGGTTAAAGAATTTGAAACATGATAGAGTTTTTCATTATTCTTTTTTTCGTGGTGTTTATCAGAAGTTGACTGATAAATGGATAAACCTGATGTTTGCAAATCATTTGCTTGGATACCATTGTCTTTAAAAGCTTTTATAATATCATTGATGGATTGATTATTGGAAGCTAATGCCTTTTGGGCAGTTTTGTCATAGGTAACAACGGCTAGATTAATAATTGCCATATCCGGTGCAGCTTGACTTTCTCCGATTGCAGTCACTGTAATCGTTGCATTTTTCATTTTATTTTCTTCAGCATAAGCACGTACAGCCAACGATGTGGCTAAGAGTGCAAATGCTAATATAACTGCTTTAACCAGAGAACCCTTCAGTGGTTGAATTTTCTTTTCTATCATATCTATACCTTTATATTTGTCAGTTAACTATTCTCTCATTTTTAAGAGTTCTTGTAAAGAAATTAGGGCACTGAAAAAAAAACCAATAGAAAAGAGAAAAAGATGGGTTATAACCTTTGTCAGCTCTTGTATCATAGGGCATTTTAGTTTAGAGAGAAACAACCTATATGGGGCCTGTAGCTCAATTGGTTAGAGCCAGCGGCTCATAACCGCTTGGTTGGGGGTTCGAGTCCCTCCGGGCCCACCAATAGGGAAATGGCCAATAGAGAAATGGATAGCTTATATAAAAAATTTGGGATTCTACCTTTTTCATTTTTTATTTATTTTTCTGTTTGTTCTAAAATCCTTTGTCATTGTTTGTTGCTATTTTTTTATCAGTCGCTTTAATATAAAGTGATGGTATGTTTTTTAGTCTCATTAAAGAAGTGCTCTCATCTGAAACATTGTAGTATTTGGATTAACTGATATGTGGCGCTATTTACTTTCTTAATTCATATACTGTTTTGTACTTTTTCTGTATGATGTTCTTCATAAAATAGAAGACTAAAAGCTTCATTGGATAAGTTTATTTATGCTTGTTCTGTAAATAAACAGATCCCAATAAAACCAATTTTAAAGATTGTACCTGTTTAGAACAAATGGCTCAAAAAATATTTAGTGTAAATTTACTTTTTTCTGAGTGATGTTAATGTCTTTTAGACGTTCGAATAGCATTATCGTGATGAAAGGTTGTATAATAAGAGAATGCGATCCATAGGCGATCGTATGTATCGTGGGATCAACGATGATAACATTTGTTGATATTTTTTTCCCAAGAGAGGAGTTCTATTTGATTTTTGAGAAATATTGTTCATAGTGACGGTGGCGTGTTCTCTGAAAAGAATTTCATCAATGGTTCTTTGAAGAGTCAATTGAGTGATTTTTTCTATCGCTTTGCATCATCCAGATTTTATTGTAATAAGCATTTTATTATTCTGTAAAAAATGTTTTCTATGGTATTGGCACATTCGTTAAAATGCCATTTTCTGTTTTTGTGTATTTTTCGCTTAATGCTCAAATTATAGAGTTTTCATGTAAGCCAAATTATTATTGAAGAGCAGAAGTCTTTTTTGATTTTACTCTCATAAGAGATTGGTAATATTTCGGTAAACCTAGCACTTTTTTGTATTGCTAACATTTTTCTCGTATTGATTGTGTAGAGAGGGTAATTTTTTTGGAAAAGTATACTTTTCTTCAAAATCATACTTTGAAAATACAATTCTTCATTTACATAGGGGATTTCTCTCTTGTTGTAAATCTGCAATATAAGTTACGTGCAAAGATTATGCGTGGTGATTCGTTTTATTTTTAATAGTATCATTTTTGCTTATGGTAGAGACTTATATTAGTATTTACAAGGTGCGTTTAGAGGGGAGGTTACCTATAAACGTGTTACAGAGTTTTAGATAGTGTGGCTCTGTTTATAAGAATTTATTCCTATAACATTGTTATATTCTTGCTTTGCAATATTGTTAAAAAAACATAGATGGTGCTATGTAGAATAAAATTGTGATATATTTTTTTCAAAAAAGCTTTTTCGTGTTCTCTTATATAGAGTTCAGAAGTGTCTTCAGGGATATTTTCACATTAGTTTGTTATTGGTCCGAATCACAGGATATGCGTAACATTATTCGCGTTTTTGATAGATCATACCAATTTTCATAAGAAGATCTGGATCGTGTGATGCTTTCTGTTTCACTATGGTACATGACTAATAGAACTTCATCTGATTTTGTAAAATAAGTTTGTACACAATTGCTTCCATACTGCCTATTGCAAATATTTTTTTCTAAGGTATGAGATATATTTAAACGCTTTAGCGTTATATAGTTTGACTACATGGAGTATGACTATGAAGAATGATAAAAAATTTGAAACAACTTTATCTGATATTATTGTGAAATGGGAGTCTTTATCAACGTCTCAAAAGCAAGCGATATTGGATAGAGTAGAAAATTCTACAGATTCTGCTCATTCAACAGAACATTTAAGGCTTCAATCTTCTTTTTATCTCCAGACGAAATCAAAGTTATGAGTTTTAAGTCTTCATCGGAGATGTTGAAACCTGTTATTACATATATGGCACTAGCATTTCCCAGTGTGTTCAAAATAGCCATGAGTTTATCTACTGAAGGCCTCTTTCCTCCATTTATCATTTGTTGGACGTAATTTTGTCCACAGCCTGCAGCTCTGCTTATTTCAATCATTGTTCGTCCGTCACTTTTAATCAATTCAACTAAGCGTTGGAACCAATCTTTTTCAGTCTTTGTCATTTTTAGACCTTTACATATTTACGCTATAGCGTTAATATTGCGTTGCGAATCCAGAATATATGATACAAGGAGCGTGAAAATATCCATGTGTAGCTCTTCGCTAATGAAGCATATAGAGTTGTTTTTAACTAATAACAAAATGTCCCCATACACTTTCAGATTCGAATCAATAAAAAATGGTTGCTTAGTTCCACGGTTGTGAAAAAATAAACGTGTATACCAGAAACGGCGATACATACTCGTATGTTTATGAGATTTCACTGTGATAGTATACGTAGCAGCATTATAAATCAAGATATACCCCAACATCAGGATTTGTAAAAAAATTCTGCGTTGAGGTGGTGTGTGAGTATAACGAAGCTTTAGAGCCTTAAGAGATAGGATAATGGCTGTAGAAAAAATGTAAATTCATAGGCAAAGAGTACAGATTTCTCCTTTATTGTAATAAATTAGATCACTATCAGATGGTATATCGTATATATGCGCTAAAAAAATTGAGAAATTAAAAAAAGTGATCTTGGATATTTTATTAAACAGGAAGGTAATCTGAGTCACAAAGGTGGTTGTTTGGTAGGAGGATACATTCGATCAACCCTTATGGGGATGAATGTGTTTTAAGGCAGCTGCCGTTTACAATGAGGTTTGTGTTTATAATGATATTGTTATTTATAACAATGCATTAGCATGTGGTTGTGTAGTCGCTCGTAAGAGTTTGCATGTTTATGAAAGGTAAGAACTTTATAGTTATTTGAATATGAGTGGAGATGCATATGTTTACGCTAATGCGGTCTTTTTTGATCAAGTTTTGAATGCTCAATGTATTGAACTTTATGGTGATACTTGTGATTATAGAAAGGCTCGAGTTTATAGTGATGCTTTAATTTATGGTGATGTAAAGATTTTTGGGAAGGCAAAATTTTACAGAAAAGCTGTGCTTTGTGACACTGATGATTTTTGTAATAATGAAAAACTTTCATATATAGCCGCATTCCCCATGGCGTAAAAAGGAAGATAGGAACAATTTGGGCAAGGCTTGTATGATTGCATTGCGTGGTTAGTTTTATTTGATGTTCCTTATTTTTTGTATTTTGTGTCAATAAATGTGTCGCAAATAATTGGTGTAAGCGTGTAGATTTAGCTGCTTTCAGAGATTTTTTGTGCGTCATTTATCAATGGCTTTAATGGAAAAAATAAGAATGCCGAGAGTGATTGTTCACACTTGGAACATGCGGTTTATTGCATTCTTTTTTTGATTGAGGATGAAACAAATTGGTCAAGATGATCACTTGAGCGACAATTAAGGGAGATCTAAATGAGTGTAAACGAAATTTTATTGGGAGCAATGGTTGTTGTTTTGTTGTGCAGCGGGGTTATATTTCGGTTTTCTTTATATTATCGCAGTCAAGTGAAAGTTTTAAAAGAGGAGTCTAGAAGAATAAAACATGAGTTTTTAAGAGATTCTATGAAGATGACTGAAGAACGAGACAGAGCTATTAGAGAGCAAAGTATGGTGATTAAAAGACGTGACCAAGCAATTGAAAAACTGAAAAAACAAATTAAACAATATGAAAAAAATGAAAAGAAATATCAAAAAATGCTTAAATCTGAAGATGATAAAGAGTGATTGTATTCATATTTTGCATTAAAGGGCTTGGAAATGTGTTAGGAAGATTGGAATGACGAGAGAGATAAACTTTAATGAAGTCAATTATGGTGCTGATGGAGAGATTGTATTGAAAGGGAATATTCAAGTTTACTCTGATTTTATGAAAATATTTAAGTTTATAAGACAGAGCGTCTTTGGTTATAAAATAAGAATTTATGATGATAAACCAGTTTATAGGTATGCTGGTTATTAAAAAGCGCGTCTATACAATCCAGTAATTTTATATTATTGCTGGAAACAATTCTGCGCGTTCTTTTTAGATATAAGGTATAAATGCTACGATAGTTTTAGCTAATAGGTCTAAAAAATTGCATGATAATAGAAAGAAAGAGATATTTGCTTTTTATGAAGATGAAATGGGTAAGTCAGTTATGATTATCAGATGCAGAAGAGGAATATGAAAGATATTAATATCTTGTAAGTAATTATATTCTCATTGATAAATTATCTTTTCTTCATGTGTGTTTATTTTTTATGAAAAATACAAGACTTAAGGGACTTTCTTTTTGATAAATTCTATAAAGGCTTAAGTATGATCGAAAACAAACATAATAATCTGCAAGAATGTGATTATTATGTTTGAGTATCAGAAATAACAAAAAAACTCCCTCCCATTGAGGGGAAAACGATCACTTTTCATTTGTCACAAAAACAACTCAACATACCATTACACAAAATAAACGTTTGTTTTAATGGTAAAGAACGTCAGGACTGTAGTTCTCTAATAAGAGCCTTATGTGTAATTTCTTTGATTTGTTCAATATTGACTAGGATATCTTGTTTTGTTGGATAACCTTTACTAGAAAAAGCAATTTTTTGTGCATCTCCTGAGATTAAACGCCAGTACCATTGATTGTGAACTCCTTGAAACACCTCAAAATACATGCTTCCCACCTCATAAAATAGCTGATAATTTTCAGGATAAATATTTAACTAATCCGTCTGTGAACACTAATGTATGTTTCTATAGGAAGTCGTCAATATATTCCCCTTAAATTTTCTGACCTTAAAAAATAATTTCTATGAGAGCTATTATTCTTTTAACAAGAAAAAAATTCTTGTCAATAAGATATGAATGAGAATTTTATACTATAAAATTATTTTTTTTAATTTAAAGACACTATACTTTCATTTACAATGCGAATATTTTTATTGTCATTACAGAAATAAATTTTATAAATTATACAAAATTTCACCAGCATGGATAAAGTAAAAAATACTCTTCTCCATACTGGTAGAGTTTTATCATTTCTTGCTTTTTCTTTTGAAACAAACGTTTATTGATTAGCTATAACCTCTTTTTGGGATACGCTTCGAATGAGTAAATCAATGAATAAGCTAAGGGTGTAAGAATTAGCCATTTTAGCTTTCATATCGATCAGAGAGGTTGTAGTTTTAGGGTTAACTCCACTTGATAAACCTTGTCTTGACAAATATTGCTGCAATTTTTCATAAGAACTGTTGATTTTTTCTTGATTTAGTTTTTCATTACGATCACTATTGGCAAGTGTTTCTTCCAATCCTTCGATTTTTTTAATAAAATAATTCCAGTCAAAATCACCTTTTGTATATTCGGTGTCAAACATTTTTCCTTGTCCAGTTAAAAGCCAATTAATATTGACACCATATAAAGTGCGGTATGTTTGTAAGACACTAAGATTGGGTTCTCTCTCTCCACGCTCATAAAAAGCAATGGAATTTTTTGTCATGCTAAAATTTTTAGCCAAGGTTTCACGTGATGGATCGCCTAAAGCAAGACGTACATAACGTAAACGTTTTCCAAATATGGTTTTTGATTCAGTTTCAGGACGTGCCACGAATTATCTCCCTCAGTAAATCATCATGGTATAAATCATTAAATAATAAAAGCACACTATGTATTAATATTCTATGATATAATGTCAATATTTATAGCTTTAATTTCTTTTTATTTTTTTATTTTCGTGGATAGAAAGAAATCTTTCGCTTATTGTATTGACAATTGATGTTCATTTCAAAACAAAATTCTCTGTTTGCTACATTTATCTCTTGCTTTTTTTGAGAGAGTTTTCATGTAACTTTACCATATATATTCTATACACTTCTGCATCAATAGATGCAACTTTAAAGAGATGCAAACTTTGGATTTGTAATGGGTGTGTTTTAGATGAATGAGAAAATAAACTTTGAGGAATGATCATGGCCCTATTACGCTATTTTGGGTTTGCTTTTTTTTTCACGATTATTGGTGTCTTTTTAGGAGGGGTTATTGGTTGGTTTGAAACGGAAAGTATTACTGGTTTTCTTAAATATTTTTTTATTTGCTTTGTTTTAGGAGTTTTGGAAATTTCTTTATCTTTTGATAATTCTATTATCAATGCGCGTATTCTTAGTAGAATGGATCCGTTGTGGCGTCGTCGTTTTCTTATATGGGGCATTTTGATAGCTGTATTTGGGATGCGAATTGTTTTTCCATTATTGGTGGTTGTCGTTGCTGTTGGGACTAATCCAATTGCGGCAGTCAAATTAGCGATATGGGAACCACACCGATATGCTGAAGTTTTAATCGATGCACATATGGGGATTGCTGCTTTTGGAGGAACTTTCCTTATGATGGTTGGCTTAAAATATTTTTTTGATTCTGAAAAAGAGGTACATTGGCTTAATGTTATAGAGAGACCTGCTCAAAAGTTTGGGGCGCTTGTTGGGATTGATATTGCAATTGTTTTGATTTTAATCTTATTTGTTTCAGGGCAGATTGACACAGAAGATAAAATAACTTTTTTATTGGCAGCCCTTTATGGACTTTTGACCTTTATCGGTGTTGAAGTTGTCGGTCATCTCTTGGATACCCCTCAAAAGACTTTAACAACAGTAACTCACGGGGGAATAGGGGCGTTTCTTTATTTAGAAGTTCTTGATGCTAGTTTTTCTTTCGATGGCGTAGTTGGTGCTTTTGCCTTTTCACACAACCTTTTTATTATTGCGATAGGTCTTGGTATCGGTGCATTTTACGTTCGTTCTATGACAATTATGTTGGTTGAATCAGGAACATTATTGCATTATCGTTATTTGGAGCATGGTGCTTTTTATGCAATTTTAGTTCTTGCAGTGATTATGTATCTGCAAACGATTATATCGGTTCCTGAAGTTTTAACAGGACTTGTGGGAGTCTGCATTATTGGAATGGCATTATATTCTTCAATTCGTTTTAAGCATCGTCAATTGGATAAACATGTTGTGTCTAAGTAATGGAGATTTCTTCTTTTCTCAGGCTTTTGTTTATCACATATCTTTGAATAGAAAGAGGTCTTTTATGCAAAATAAAATACTATTTTATTGCTTATTTGTGTTTTTGTTTTAAAGTTGAGTCCATTTCATGATATTATCCATGAAGGGAATAATGTACAATCTCTAGGGTACTTTTTGTCCTAAATATTAAGACAGAAAGCTGATGCTATACTTTTTAGCAGCTTTTAGTAGTATGACAAGCTCTTGTATTTAATGGTTCATAAGAAGCATTTTTACTGTTTTTTTGAATGATTTTTATTCATGCATTGATTCTCTTTGTAACGTGTAGGAGCATGGTTTTGAAACAGGTTTGAAATCAGAGAATTTACGATATTCTGGACTCTCACTTAAATATGTGAAAAATAATTTATCCTTTATAAATCAGTATATTACAATGGTAGATTAGAGAAGAATATTTTAAGAGACCATTAAAAGTTCTACACCAGCTTCGTTCATAGTTTTAAGCATAGCATTTAGTGATCCATTTACATCAATACCAGCACAGGAATTTAATGAAACACTGACTTTAAAACCGCATTGTATAGCGTGAAGAGCAGAAAACCCGACACAAAAATCAGTTGCTAAGCCACACATAATGAGCTTGGTAAAACCATGTTCTTTGAGATAAACTTGTAAACCTGTTGGTGTTTTTTGATCATTTTCAAGAAAAGCAGAATAGCTATCCATTTTTTGATTATAGCCTTTTCTAAGGATAAGTTGTGCCTTTTCCACTCTAAGAGACGGGTGAAATTCCGCTCCTTGTGTTCCTTGTATGCAATGATCAGGCCAAAGTATTTGAGGACCATAGTCAAGAATGATGGTATCATAGGGCTTTTTTTCAGGATAGCAGGAAGCAAAGCTGCAATGGTTTTTTGGGTGCCAGTCTTGGGTTAAGATAACGTGGTCAAAATGATTTATGAGATTATTGACGGCGGGTAAAATAGCATCACCTTGTGGTACGGCAAGTGCTCCACCTAATAAGAAGTCATTTTGAACATCAATGACGATTAAGGCTTTTTTTTCCATAAATATATTCCTATATGAGATGATCTTTTATCGTATTTTTAAAAAAGCTATATTTCGTCTTGAAGTTTTGAAATGATTTGCTGGATATTGATATTATTTTTGTAATTATCAAGCCAAAAGAGGGGAACGGATAAGTTTTTACAATTGGTTTTATAGTTTTTTACGAATTGTAACCACGTACCAATTGGAAGAGCACTGTAGTCATTTGTTGCTACGTGTTGATGCAAAGCTTTCATGATCATTGGGCTTGGAACGTCAGATCCCATAAGGCGGCGATCGTTTTGTAAACGTAATTTAAGCCATATCAAGGCAAGGGGGGAAGACCATTGTTTCCCGTAGCAAAAAATCGATGAAAAAAGGGAAGGATTTTTTACTGCGTAATATAAAGCCCATAAAGCGAAAAAAGAAGGCGCATAGAGAATTGCTTTTCTTTTCGGTACCATATTACATTGATAAGTTGGTTTAATACGATAAAAATACAACGTTATATCTGGTATGGAAAAGAGAGGCAATGTTTGATAACAGGTTTCAGGTACAGCTAAAAAGATTTGTTTTTTGCTTTTTGTGGGGATGTTTTTTTGCATTCAGGACCATACTGGGGCTTGTGAGATGAGAAAAAATGTACCAATATAAAGCGAAAAGCTTTTGATACGATGTAAGTGCTATTTACTGTACAGTTTCAAAAAGCAAAAGCAGTTTTTTCAAAATCCTAATCTTTAATATCGCACAATATAAAGAGAAATTTATGGCACGTCAATTTATCTATCATATGGCTGGGCTTAACAAGTCTTACGGCAATAAAAAAGTTCTAGAAAATATTCATTTGTCTTTTTATCCAGATGCGAAGATCGGTATTTTAGGGCCGAATGGTGCAGGGAAGTCAACTATTTTACGTATTATGGCTGGGCTAGATAAGGAATATACGGGAGAAGCATGGATTTCTGAAGGAGCACGCTGTGGCTATCTACCACAAGAGCCTTTGCTTGATGCGAGCAAAGATGTGCGTGGCAATGTGATGGAAGGTGTTGCAGATAAACAAGAAATTCTTGAGCGTTATAATGAATTGATGATGAATTATAGCGAGGAAACGGCTGATGAAAGTGCACGGCTTCAGGACATTATTGACAGTCAGAATCTTTGGGATTTAGAAAGTCAAGTGGAAATGGCTATGGCTGCTCTTGGTTGTCCGCCAGCCGATGGGGATGTAACAAAACTTTCGGGTGGTGAAAAGCGGCGTGTTGCACTTTGTAAATTGCTTTTGTCAAAACCTGATTTATTACTTTTGGATGAACCGACAAACCATTTAGATGCTGAAACGACGGCTTGGCTTGAAAGGCATTTACGTGAATATCCTGGGGCCGTGCTTTTGATAACCCATGATCGTTATTTTCTCGACAATGTGACGGGTTGGATTTTAGAGTTAGATCGTGGGAGAGGTATTCCTTATGAGGGAAACTATTCTGCTTATTTGGGGGCTAAAGCCAAGCGTTTGGCGCAAGAAGGCCGTGAAGAGGCAGCGCGTCAACGTGCTTTATCACGTGAGCAAGAATGGATTGCTTCTAGTCCAAAAGGGCGACAAGCAAAGTCAAAAGCTCGGATTAAGGCTTATGATGAGTTGGTTCAAGCAGCACGTGAGCGCCGTCCTGGAGAGGCGCAAATCATTATCCCTATTGGAGAAAGATTAGGACAGGTTGTTATTGAAGTTGATAATCTCTCTAAAGCTTATGGTGAGCGTGTATTGATTGATTCTCTTTCTTTTAAACTTCCTGCTGGTGGTATTGTCGGCGTTATTGGGGCCAATGGTATGGGAAAGTCGACCTTGTTTAAAATGTTGACGGGACAGGAACAGCCCGATACAGGTCAAATACGTATCGGTGAAACAGTTCACATGAGTTATGTGGATCAGAGTCGCGATTCCTTGGTGGGGAATAAAACTGTTTGGGAGGAAATTTCTGGTGGAAATGACATTATTAAATTAGGCAAATATGAGATGAATAGCCGCGCTTATTGTGGGGCTTTTAATTTCAAGGGGGCAGATCAACAGCAGAAGGTGGCAAATTTATCAGGAGGACAGCGCAATCGCGTACATTTGGCGAAACTTCTAAAAGAGGGGGGGAATGTGCTTCTTCTTGATGAACCGACAAATGATCTTGATACTGAAACATTGGGTGCATTGGAAGATGCATTGGAAAATTTCGCTGGTTGTGCAGTTATCATATCGCATGATCGTATGTTTCTTGATCGATTGGCAACACATATTTTAGCCTTTGAAGGTGATGGCCATGTAGAATGGTTTGAAGGTAATTTTGCTGAATATGAGGCTGATAAAGTTCGTCGTCTTGGGGCGGAATCTCTTAATCCTAAGCATGCAAATTATAAACCTCTTACACGCTAGAGTTTTTTATCTTATCTCAACGTTTTTGAAAAAATGGTGTATTGTACCGTGTTTGTTATTTCATAAATAAAGTGTGTGTGTATTCTGTGGAAGTTTTTATTCATTAGAAATAGTAAGAGATACTTTATGAAATTATGACCTAAATAGGGTTATTCTACTCATGATATATAACCAATTATTGCTTGTAAAATTGCAATGAAAAGGAGGGGATGAAGAGTAAGCACTATTTCTACAAATGCTCTGGTCATTAAGCATTATCATCTTTACTTAATAAAAATGCAAGCTGGCACCATCATGTTATTTATTTTCTCTCAATAGTGTGCAGTTCTTGTTTTGAGATGACCATAAAAGGTATTTTTATCCATATGTCTCCTCCGTTTATGAGCTGTAAGAGAATAATTTGAATTGATTTATCATGAATAGGTTTGAAATGAGAAAAATTTACGGTATTCCGATGTTTTATTCAAGTTGAAAATGATGAATTATTATTATAAATCAATGTATTCTCATTATAAAGAGAAGCAGGGAGGATAAGATCTGTTCGTTTTTACAGTAGCCTATTTTTTTCATAGTATAATAAAATAGAGAGAACAAAATAGATGAGAATACGCGTTTTATGCTTGACTTTTTTTTCTATAAACAAATGTTTATAGGAATGTTTAAGGGATAATTATGAGAAAAAGTGCAAGTTTAGATGCAATGATTGTGCTGCTAAAAGCAGTCGCAGAAATAAGCCATTTACGTGTTCTTACGCTCTTACGTCATGAAGATTTAACAATTCCTGATTTTATTTTTATTCTTGGTCAGTCGCAAGCGTGTATATCACGATATTTACGTTTGTTGTACGAAGCACGATTGATTGAGCGTTATCAGAAGGGAAATAGCCTTTATTTTAAGCTTTGTCATGATTTTTGGGGGAAAGACATTGTAATGAGTATTCTTTTGGCTTTGCCAAAGCATGATATGTTGTTAGCGCATGATTTAGAACGTTTGAAGGATGTTAAAAAGCAACGTCAAAAAACGAGGAAGAAGCATTTCTTACAAAATACGTTGCAATGGGATGTATTACGGTCATCCTATATGGCAGATCATGGTGTGGAAAACGCTTTACTTGAAATCATTGGCGATAAACCATTTCAAACGATGCTGAATATTGGAATAGGTGGAGACTCTGTCTTAAAATTGTTTTCTAATCTTTATACGCATGCGGTTGAAGTTGTGCTTGATAGCAATGTTTTTCACTTATCTGTTGGAGATACAACTTTTGATTTAGTTATTTTTCATTGGGTTTTGCATTTTCTTGAAAATCCTGAAATGTTTCTTCATGAGATATCAAGTGTTTTGCGTCCTCATGGACGTTTATTGATTGTGGATTTTGGTTATCATGAAATTGAGTCTTCATATTCTGATCAAGCACATATGCGTTTTGGATTTTCGGCTTTACAAATAGAACAATGGCTTAAAAATACGGGACTTGTCCTAGAACAAACGGTTTGTCTTACTCCTATACAAAATGAAAACAGTGAGAAGGGTAAGGTTACGCTTTGGCTTGCTCGTGATCCGCGTTTATTAGTTGACGATATCAAAGATAAACAAGTCGATTTTGCATAAATCGCGTTTGTTAACGTGCTTTATTCTCTGATTTTTCTCAAGGAATAGCGTAGAGATAAAACTTTATTCAATCATTGATCATCTATTGTTTTTTACATTTTTATTATGTTTTTATATGAGAGTATTGGTGTTTCATAGGGGCGTGGAGGCTGTGTGCTGTGTAATGAAAGCACCTTTTATGGAGTTAAGGCTATGAGGATTATTATGTAAGGTGTCTTGATATCATGTTTGTTTTATTAGCCAATATATTGGTTTTAAAAGATCATTGATTTTTTAGACTTCAATGAGAGGCTTGAATATAAGAATATTTTTTCATTTTAAATTTTCTGTTTCAGAATTCAAAAGAGTCTGCTTGTCTGTTACAAGAGAAGATATTTATCTAAATAATACCGTTTGTAAAAGGAAATACATCTTTCATACATTTTCTAAATGTGAGAGCGGCTGCAATATGATATAATATTACACAATATAATGTAGTGATGGCTCATACCTTCATAATTGTCAAAGATGGTGGTGCCTAATAGATCTTAAGATGTCTTTTTAAAACAGGGACCTATATAAGAAGTACCTTAGAGTTTTTCGTGAGGGCTACAAGCAGATGCTCTAAAAAGAACGAAAAAGTAAAAGTTTGGTAGATGACACCATGAAATTATTCATAAATTGGTAATGGATTGGAGTGATGTTCTGAATTTTAAAAACATTTTGTACAACAACGGTTATAATAACGCCTCTGGCTTTACGTTTATCTCTGCCTACAAGCATTCATATATGGCGTTCGTCTATGTGTTTTGCATTATATTCATAAAAATAAGATTGACGATGATCTATGGATAGTCCGTGGCTGAAAGTAGGAAAGAAAAGCGTGATATTATACTAAAGTTTCGTATCTCTTTATCATGAGAAGTATGAAGGTTATTAAATAAGTCCATTTTTTTTTGCCCAAAGTGATTTTCTTTCTCTTTATGCTTGTCGCTTATCTTATGACGCAATCCGCGGGTATAGCGTAAAATTGATAGGGAACCATCGTTTTTAGTTTAAGTAAAAGTTATAAGCCGGCATCATCGTTTTATGTTTCAGCTTCTCATGTTACCGAAGATCTTGCTTTAAAATGGTTTATAGAAGGTATTTTGACTCTTTTTATGTTTTTTATCCATATGCTTCTTCTTGTTTGTGATGTGCGATAGTATGGCTATTCATTGATTCAATAGACGAAGATTTAAAATAAGGGAACTTTACGTTCTTGAGATCTCTCATATGAGTTGTAAAATGATGAGTTATGATTGTAAATCAATGAATTGTTTACGTTAGAAGAACAGACTATAACAATTTTTGAGCATAGAAGCTACTGTATGTATTATTTTACGGGATCATTTAAATGATAGAGATTAAGAGAAAATGTCTGCATTGATCTCGGTTTGTTATGTTAAAATGCGTTAAAACTTTTGGTTATTGTAAAACAGTTTATCATTATTTGGAACGATTATAGGGCGTGATTCGAAACAAATACCTTCAGAGTTCTTATTTTTTCATAAAATTAAGCTGTTTAAATTTTTCATTGATTGTTATATGAGAGATGCGACAATATTTTAATGATCATTTACAGAATTTTTTATGAAGATAGATAAGATTTTATTTCTCTAATTTATTGTTTTTATTTAAATAATTCATAGCTTTCTTGCAAGAAGATGTTTTTCATTTTTTACGGTTATTTGTGTAAGATTTTAAAAATCTACGTTTTTCTTTTGCGGTGATTGCTGTTGGAAAAGTGATTCTACTTTTACATCGTTTGATTTTTACAGGGTGGATACGTAGAAATTACGGTTTTTTTAATTATGATCATCAGAGTTATGAAAGAAACTATTTAAAAGTTATAATGATTGTAGATTCTAATTGATGCTTCTTGAAATAAAATTGCTTCAAAATGGGGCGTTTTGAACTTTTTTTGCCTAAATTTTAACATTTTTAAACAATTTATAGCTCTTTTATGTTTTTTTGCGTAGAAGATGATAAGAATTTCTTGTTGTTTAAAGAATTTTATTCCATAGCAAGGATATTACATCGGCTATCTTAGTGGTTGATGTGAGAGGACGATCGGGGAACCTCCTCCCCCCCCCCCGCGTGGATCCCCTAGATTGTCTGGCCTGACTGAGGATTTCCTCAGTCAGGCTTTTTATGATTGTTTTAGGGGATGTTGTAGCGTGTTATCAGGGGGAAGTGTAAGATCTGTTATTGTTTCGCCTATAGTACCTAAATACATAGAGGGGCAGGTCTTATTGGGCGGATAGTGTTAGCGTATTCATTTTCAATAATTTGATTTTTCTTTATTGAGGCATTGTTGAATGCTATAATGAGAATCATAAAAGGAAACTATGTTTGTATTCTGTGATCTTTAGGTAAGAGATAATGGGATCTTTTTCACATCGTATTATTTTTATTTTATTTGTATTTTTTATTTCTGGCGCTGTCTTTTTTGCTTCTCGAAGTAGTGCTGTTTATCAGTTTTTTTCCGGTCGCTCTTCTTTTTCTTCTCAGAAGCTTGATATAACAGAGGAGGAGTTGTTAGAGAGATTGTCCGTGTCTTTTCCAGATATTATCAAGCATCTTTCTAAGATGAGTCCTCAACAGCAAGAGTTATTTATTGCACAGCTGCGTCGCGATGTAATTGCGCTTGCTTTTAAAAGTGGTCAGAGTCGTGAGCAGGCTCACAAATCTGGTGAAACTATTGCTATGGCTCTCTCAAAAGCGATTTCTCGTCCTTCCATTGCTAATGCTTATTTTTAGCTGTTTTTTTAATCGCGCTTTTGGGGTTTATTTTGAGGAGCAAGAGCTTTTCGTGAATTTTTGAAAAGTATGAAGAGGTAATCAATTTGTAAGATAATTAGCAAAATTTATCTTACTCAAAAGGTAGGTAATCGAAGTATAAGGATAATGTTGTAATCATTACAGGAGTGATAGAAAGTCTATTAAGTGTATTGGTCAAGTTAATTGCATTATTGATCGCTACAATGACAAAAGCAGTATTGACTATAATAAAACACGTTAATCGTATTTTATAAGCCAGTTATTTTTTTATTTGATATGGGTAAATAAAAAATTTTTAAAGGATTTAAGATTTCTTTGTTCTACGGGGTTTAGAATATTTATTCACTTGTATGATTTCTGAAAATGGGGCGCAAGGCTGATAAGATGGTAGCCTGTGACAAAGAAAAAAATATTTGAATGAATATGAGAAGTCTATTTTTATTAAAAAAGGCTTTGGGGGTATTGAGTTTTCTAACATTTTCAAAAAAACAGACAAAGGTAATTGTTAAGCTTTGTTGTAGGGACAAAGACGGATATAACTTTTTTAGCATATTGTTTTATAATGAGAATTTGTCATTTTCATATTGAGTGAGAATCTTAGGAATTGTAAAATTCTCTCGTTTTAAATTTATTCATGGTGAAAAAATCAAAATCAGTTTCTTGTGCACTACAGGTGAGAGGCTTGTGTGGATAAAGGCTCTTGAAAAAAAGAAGTAAAAAGCTTCTTTGAGGAATCTTGAGAGCTAAAAGCCTGTTGCAATATTTTGAATTGGTAAAGAGTATGATGGTTTTAGTATATTTATGAATTTTTTATTGCGCAATGATGGGGGTAGGGATTTGTTTTGTGATTTGTTGAGGTTTTATCGGACATAAAGAGTGCTGTGGGTGTTTATTAACCAGAGAGAAGCGTTGATAACGGTTTATATTTTTTGTGAAACTTTTTTGATATTAAGGATCTTCGGTAAAAAGATATTCTTGTCTCTCTTTAAGATGCTATTTTTTAATATAAAAATTGAGTGATACAATAGTGATAGCAAAAATTTGTAGATTATATCATTTTATTTAATACGCTATAAGATTAATTATAGTCTCTTTATTTTTTTATTTTATGATATAGATAAATCTATAATTTGTGCATAAAGAGATTTTCTTTTTTTGCAGAATTTTATCTTGAAATTGTCTTACTCTTTCCTTTTTCAAGCCGTTCTTTTGCTTTCTTTTTTTGTACAATACATTTGCAAATTATTTGCAGCTAGAATTTGAGAATGTTTGAGTGAAGAGAAAGAAAATGCAATTTTTGAAAATCTTGTTAAGTACAGCGTGTGCTGTATTTTTTGTATTTGATATAAGTTGGACTCATAGTGTCTTAAATGTTGCGGAATCAGGAGAAGCTTCAGTAATTATTGCTTCTAAGATTCCTGATCGTCCTTATGAGTTTCTTATTCAGAAACTTGCGAATAAATATAATGTTCCCGTTAATTTAGCACATGCTGTTGTAAAAGTTGAAAGTAATTATAAGGCAGGTATAAAGGGGGCTGCTGGCGAAATAGGTTTGATGCAAATTAAACCCTCTACGGCACGATGGTTGGGTTTTAGTGGTTCTGTACAGGATTTGTACGATCCTGCGACCAACCTTGAATATGGTCTGCGTTATTTGGCACGGGCGTATAAACTCAGTGGTGGAAGTACGTGTGGTACAATCCTTAAATATAATGCAGGTCATGCTGCAAAAAAAATGAATTCCATTTCGGCGAAATATTGCGCAAAAGTGAAAACTTATCTGGCTTCATTAAAATAAAAACATCTTTTTAGACAGGTTTGTTGTAAAATATTTTAAGATGCTATTTTCACGGAGCTGAAAATGTTTTATAAATTAATGCGTCAGTCGGCTGGGCAGCCGCGCTTGTCTAATGCTAAAATGCGGCAGGTGAGGAAAGTCCGGGCTCCATGGAAAGACGGTGCCGGGTAACACCCGGCGGGGGTGACCCTAGGGAAAGTGCCACAGAAAGTAAACCGCCTATTTTTATAGGTAAGGGTGAAAGGGTGGAGTAAGAGCCCACCGCGCATTCAGTAATGAATGTGGCAAGGTAAACCCCACCGGGAGCAAGACCAAATAGAAATGACGTGCAAAATTTAATTTGCAGCCGATTTCCGGGCGAGTCATTCGGGTAGGTTGCACGAGGCGGATGGTAACATCCGTCCCAGATGAATGGTTGCCATGTAAAGTGTAAGCTTTACTCTACAGAACCCGGCTTATAGGCCGACTGATATTTCATGATGATACGCGATATTTTATAAGATCGATTATATGATCTTTTATGGAGTCTATGTGTTTTAAATGGACACTTGAGCAAAGAGTATTTTAAAAAATTATAACATTTCTTTAAGTATAATGCGTTAGGATCTGTCTTGGGATAACTTTAGTTTTTTCGTTCATTGTGATTAATATGAAAGTTGAAGGCTAGGTTACTCTAAAATCAGTTGCTATGAGAGAGCTGTTGATTTGAGACAGCATAACTTCAAGACGGATTATTTTGATAAAGCAGGATCAAAGAGCTGAACGCCATATTCCAGTGTTGTTGCAGCCAGTTTTGGCTGGGCTTATGCCATTGGTTGGAGCAAAAGTGATTGATGGCACCTTTGGTGCTGGTGGTTACACGCGCGCTTTGTTAAAGGCAGGGGCGGAGGTGATCGCTCTTGATCGTGATCCTCATGCTATTAGTGCGGGACAATCGCTTGTTGAAGAATTTTTTCCACGACTTCGTTTGGTGCAAATGGAATTTTCACAGTTGGATCGCGTTGTTGAAGAGAAGGTGGATGCAGTTATTTTGGATATTGGTGTCTCTTCAATGCAGCTTGATGAAGCAGAAAGAGGTTTTTCTTTTCAAAAAGATGGTCCATTGGATATGCGAATGGCTCAGACTGGTTTTACTGCTGGCGATGTTATAAATCACTTAAAAGCAAGGGATTTGGCACGTATCTTTAAGATATTAGGAGAAGAGCGTTATGCGGGGCGAATTGCACGGATGATTGAAAAGCGTCGTGTTGTTCAGCCTTTTTTGCGTACAGGTGATTTGGCGTATGCTATCGAAGCGTTGATAAGACGTAAGCCGGGAGATCGCATTCATCCTGCAACACGTGTATTTCAGGCTCTTCGCATTTATGTTAATGATGAAATTGGTGAACTTGCACGTGGCTTATTTGCTGCTGAACGCATTTTGAAACCGGGTGGTCGTTTGGGTGTTGTCAGTTTTCATTCTCTTGAAGATCGTATGGTCAAAAAATTTTTTTCTTTTCGTTCAGGAGAGTGTATGAGATCACGCTATCTTCCTGAAATAAAAACGGCTCCAGCAACATTTTTCCCTTTGTTTAAAGGGGGGATAACTGCAAGTGAAGAGGAGTTACAGCAAAATCCTCGTTCACGTTCTGCGCGGTTGCGTATTGGTGTACGAACTGAAGCAGAGGCTCTTGTAGCAGATATGAAATTATTTGGTTTAGCAGAGATTGCCAGTTTTGAAGGCGGCAAGAAATGACAGTTTTTCGTACATTTGATATGATCTTAGTGATGATTATGATTTGTATGGCAGGTCTTACTTATAAAGTAAAATATGATGTTCAAAAACGAATGAACGAAGTCCGTCATCTTGAGCATGAAATTGCTGCAGCAAAAAATACGGTAAGTTTGCTTCGTGCTGAGTGGGCTGTGATGATAAGGCCTTCACGCATGCAAAAACTTGCAAAACGTTATCAAAAAGAACTTGAGTTAGAGGTTATACAGCCGCGTCAAATCGTGGCGTTTAAAGATATTCCGGTACGGATACATGATCAAATTGAAGAAGTGATTAAACAAAATATCTTGGAAGATAATCAGGATATTTTGACAAATAATCGGGCTTCTCAGATAAATGGTGTTGTCCAAAAAGGCGCGCATTAATGAAATCGACTTTTTTATTTTCACAGAAGAAAAAGCACTTAAAGAATTCGTTGAATAATCATAATGTTTCTGTTCGTCGTCCCTATTCTAGTCGTCCACGTTTGCTTTTTTCGTTGTTCTGCTTTTTAATTTTATATGGCATCATGGGGGCTTGCCTTATTTCTTATGGGTTAGAAGGTGGACAGATTGAAGAAGCAAAGGGGCCAGGAGTTCTTCAATTGATGGCACGGCCTGATATTGTTGATCGTAATGGTCGTTTATTGGCAACAGATATTAAAACTTATTCACTTTTTGCTGAGCCACGACGTATTATTGATGTGGATGAGACAATTGAATTACTCTCAACAGTTTTGCCTGATCTTAATTGGCAGGAAACCTATAAGCGTTTAAAAAGAAAATCTGGTTTTTCTTGGATACAGCGTGGATTAACACCAATGCAGAAGACGCAAATTATGGCTCTTGGTATACCAGGAATTGGTTTTCGGACTGAAATTCGTCGTTTTTATCCTGATGGATCTGTAACTTCCCATATTCTCGGGATGGTGAATGTTGATAATCAGGGCATTGCAGGTATGGAAAAATATATTGATGATGCGGGGTTGAGTGCTTTGCGTGCCGCTGGTCTTGCCATGGAAGAATCATTAAAACAAGTTCAGCTTTCGATTGATGTGCGTGTTCAGGCAATTGTTCATGATGAACTTATTCAGGCTATGAAGCGTTATAAGGCAATTGCTGCGGGAGCTGTTATTTTAAATATACATACGGGGGAAGTTTTGGCTTTGGCATCACTACCAGATTTTGATCCTGGAAATCCTATTGAAGCTTTAAAAAGTGATCGTCTCAATCGGATAACGGCAGGAGCTTTTGAAATGGGATCGATCATTAAAAGTTTTACAACCGCCATGGCTCTTGATTCCGATATTTTTCATTTAAACAGTATTATTGATGCTTCAAAGCCAATAAAAGCAAGTAGAGGGTATACTATTCATGATTTTCATGGAAAAAATCGTCCCTTAACGTTATGGGAGGTTTTTATTTATTCCTCCAATATTGGTTCTGCTAAAGAGGCATTGGCGATAGGGATTGATAAACATCGTGGTTTTTTGCAAAAACTTGGGTTACTGGATCGTCTTACAACAGAGTTGCCTGAAGTTGCCCATCCTATTGTGCCACATCATTGGAAGGATATCCATTCTATGACGATTTCTTTTGGGCATGGTATGGCAACAACACCTTTGCAAACAGCTGTTGGGGCTGCTGCTTTAATGAATGGTGGTTGGTTAATTGCTCCGACATTTTTAAAACGTACAAAAGGACAAACGTTGCACCATGCAAAACGGGTTTTGCAGGCTAAAACAAGTCAAAATATGCGTTACCTTTATAAATTAAATAGTGATATTGGTTCTGGACGTAATGCAAAAGTCGAAGGTTATCGTGTAGGTGGTAAGACAGGAACAGCTGAAAAAGTTGAAAATGGAAAATATTCTAAAACAAAAAATTTCAATAGTTTTCTTGCTGCTTTTCCTATTGATGATCCTGTTTACGTTGTTTTAACAATTATTGATGAACCAAAGCCTGCAGAGGGACAGCGTTCAGCAACAGCGGGGATGAATGCTGGACCAATGCTTGCTAATATTGTTCGTCGCACAGCTAGTTTTCTTGGTGTAAAACCCGATTTTAAAAAAGAATATGAGCCTCTTTTAAGTAAAAAGAGCAATTCAAGTTTCGTTAAACAACGGTAAAATGAATAAAAGGTGCATCGTTATGTTGTTTGGAACAGTTTTTACAGAATGTCTTGAAGATCAGAATCTTTCTTCAATGGAAATAACAGGAATCAGTGCAGATTCTCGACAAGTCTTGCCAGGCTATGTTTTTGTCGCTGTTCAAGGAAAAAAAAGTGATGGAAGACACTATATAGATGATGCGATAAAGCGGGGTGCACGAGCAATTGTTACAGATTGTCATGCTGTTCTTGAGGACTTGTCTGTTCCCATTTTACGTGTTTCTAATGTTCGTCATAGTTTAGCGTTGGCAGCTGCACGTTTTTACGGTTCTCAGCCTGAAACGGTCGTTGCTGTGACTGGTACAAGTGGTAAAACATCTGTTGTCTCTTTTATTCGGCAAATTTGGACTCATGTTGGATTTTGTGCTGCGAGTATAGGAACGGTTGGTGTTGTTTCTCCTAAACGGAATGTTTATGGTTCTCTCACTACACCTGATCCGGTTGTCTTGCATCGTCTTCTTTGTGAAATTTCCCATGAAGGTGTTACACATGCAGCCCTTGAAGCATCTTCGCATGGGCTTGATCAAGGACGACTTGATGGAGTTCGTTTAACGGCTGGTGCCTTTACCAATTTAGGGCGAGATCACATGGATTATCACATGGGGGTAGAGGATTATTTGCGGGCTAAAATGAAGTTGTTTGATACACTTTTGCCTGTATCTGCTCCCGCTTTGATTTTTGCTGATGATGTCTATTCACAAAAGGTTATTGATGTTGTTACACAAGCGCGCCGCCGTGTCTTGACAATTGGTCGTAAGGGGCAATTTATCACGATTAATCGTGTTGAACATCAACGTTCAAAACAGTGTATTGAGTGTCGTGTGGAAAATAATATTTATACATTTGATTTGCCTTTGGCTGGAGATTTTCAGGTAGCCAATGCGCTTATGGCAGCGGGGTTAGCGATTGCAACGGGTGTTTCACCTCGTAAAGTTTTTTCTGCGCTTGAAACTTTGCAGGGGGCACCTGGGCGGTTAGAATTTGTCGGAAAGACAGAAAATAATGCGCCTGTTTATATTGATTATGCCCATAAACCAGAAGCTTTGGAGCAGGTTTTGCTTTCTGTTCGTCCCTTTACGCAAGGGCGTTTGATCGTTGTTTTTGGTTGTGGAGGAGATCGTGATCAAGGAAAAAGACCTTTGATGGGAAAAATTGCGGCGGATAAAGCGGATATTGTTATTGTAACGGATGATAATCCTCGCACAGAAATGCCAGAAAAAATACGCAAGGATATTTTACAGGCAGTGCCAACAGCAATAGAGATAGCAGATCGTGGTGAGGCTATTTCTTACGCGGTGGAGCTTTTGAAAGTTGGTGATACATTAATCATTGCTGGAAAAGGTCATGAGGATGGCCAAATTATAGGGCAGACAACTTATCCTTTTTCAGATCGTCTGAAAGCGATAGAAGCTCTAGAGAACCGAAAGAAATGACAGCTTTATGGGATAAGAAAGCACTTGTTGCTGCAATTAATGGTGTTGTAATAGGAAGCATGCCAGAAACTTTTTCTGGGGTTTCCATTGATAGCCGTACTCTTGCGGAAGGTGATATTTTTTTCTGCATTAAGGGGCATCATCTTGATGGTCATGATTTTGCTGCGCAAGCTTATGAACGAGGTGCAGGCGTTCTTATCGTTGCGGAACACCGTTTAAGGGATATGAAAAAGATATCGGCTCCACTTATTGTTGTTCCTGATGTTTTGCAAGCCCTAGAAAAACTTGCACAAGCTGCACGCAAACGTTCAAGAGCTAAGATTATTGCGATAACAGGATCGGTGGGAAAAACAACGACAAAAGAAGCTTTGAAACAAGCACTTGCAACGACTGGGAATGTTCATGCGAACCTCGCTTCTTTAAATAATTGCTGGGGGGTTCCACTCACTTTAGCGCGGATGCCTATGGAGAGTGATTATGGTATCTTTGAAATTGGCATGAATCATAGAGATGAAATTCGCCCTCTGGTCAAACTGGTTTGTCCGCATGTTGCTCTCATTACGCATATTTGTGCAGGACATATGGGTTTTTTCAAAAATCTTGAAGAAATAGCAAAGGCAAAAGCTGAAATTTTTGAAGGATTAGATGAGAAAGGCATTGCCATTTTAAATGCGGATAGTGATTTTTTTTCTTATCTTGTTCAAAAAGCAAAGAAATGCGGTGTAAAGAATATCTTAAGCTTTGGTGAGAGCAAAAATGCTGATTATCAAGCGCGAGATATACGTCTTCTAACTGATCGTTCTTCTATGATTGTACGTATTAGGGAGCGGGATAGGGAGGTTCAAATTGGTGCTCCCGGACGCCATATTGTGCAAAATAGTTTAGGGGTTATTGCTGCTTGTGATGCTATGGGAGTTGAGTTAGAGCCTGTTCTTCTTTCTTTTCGCCATTTTTCTTCTCAAAAGGGGCGAGGTGTTCGTTATCGACTGTCTTTATCAAATGGGGGTGAATTTTATCTCATTGATGAAAGCTATAATGCAAATCCTGCTTCTATGCGTGCTGCGCTTGAGCTTCTTGCTACAGGACCAGTCGGGGAAGAGGGGCGGCGAATTGCTATTTTAGGAGATATGCTAGAGTTAGGGGAGTATAGTGAAAAGCTTCATCGTGATTTAATAAAGCCAATACGTCTTTCCGGTGCTAATCCGGTTTTTCTATTTGGTGAGGCGATGAAATCTTTAGTTAGTGATTTGTCTGCTGGTGTTAAGGTTCATTATGCTGAAAATATTGAGAAAATTTTATCTCTCCTTTTAGCAGAAATTTCTTCTGGGGATCTGCTTATGGTTAAATCATCCAATAGCCTTTGTTCATCAAATATTGTGACTGCATTGCTTGACCGCTATAAAGCGGTTTCTTCATAATTTTAAGAGGTTTTTTGTACCATGATGCTGTTTTTTTCTTCGTTTAGTGATTGGCTTCCAGGTGTGAATGTATTTCGTTATATTACTTTTCGCACGATAGCGGCTATGCTTACTTCGGGGCTCATCGTCTTTTTGTTTGGACCTAGCATCATTGCTTCTCTTAAATTGCGGCAGGGTAAGGGGCAACCGATTCGTGCGGATGGTCCTCAAACACATTTTAAAAAGGCTGGAACACCTACAATGGGTGGATTGATGATTTTAACCGGCATTGTGGTATCGGCATTTTTGTGGTGTAATTTATCGAATATTTATTTTTGGGTATCGCTATTGGTTATGCTTTCTTTTGGGGCAATTGGATTTTATGACGATTATCTTAAGGTCACAAAACAAACAGACAAAGGATTTTCTGGGAAAGCACGGTTAAGTTTGGAGTTTTGTGTTGCCGCAATTGCTGCTTTTGTCATCCTACAAATTGGCTCATCTGGATTCGCTTTGCCTTTTTTGAAAGATTATCTTATCAATTTGGGCTGGTTTTTTATTCCTTTTTCTGCTTTTGTTATTGTCGCGACGGGTAATGCGGTTAATTTGACGGATGGACTTGATGGCCTTGCTATTGTTCCTGTGATGGTTGCAGCCTTATCTTTTGCTCTGATTGCTTATCTTTCTGGTAATATGAATTTTGCTGATTATCTCCAAATCCATTATGTATCGGGAGCAGGTGAATTGGCTGTTTTACTGGGAGCTGTTGTTGGGGCAGGGCTTGGTTTTTTATGGTTTAATGCACCACCTGCAGCTATTTTTATGGGAGATACTGGTTCGTTGGCTCTTGGAGGATTATTAGGGACTGTTGCAGTCGCTACGAAGCACGAAATTGTTTTGGCTCTTATTGGTGGGCTTTTTGTTGTGGAAGCTTTTTCGGTCGTTATTCAGGTTGGTTATTTCAAATTAACAAGAAAACGAGTGTTTCTTATGGCACCGATACATCATCATTTTGAGAAAAAAGGCTGGACTGAAAGCCAAGTCGTGATACGCTTTTGGATTATTTCAATTGTTCTTGCTCTTATTGGTCTTTCAACACTTAAATTGCGGTGAGATTTTGATTTCTGTTGTGTGTTATAAAGGACAAAAAGTTGCTTTATTTGGATTAGGAAAGTCTGGACTAGCAACGGCACAAGCATTGATGCGTGGCGGTGCAGAAGTGGTGGCGTGGGATGATAGTCCTTCAAGCGTGCAGATGGCTTTTCGGCACAATATTCCAACGCGAGATCTCCGTTATGAAGATTGGTCAGAATTTGTTGCATTGATTGTAGCTCCTGGAGTTCCTTTAAATTATCCTCAACCCCATTGGGTTGTTGAAAAAGCACGAAAAAAAAATATAGAAATTATCGGTGATATTGAATTATTTGTTCGTGCGCGCCAGCATTTTTTACAGCATTATGGTTTTTGTGACCAAGATGTTCCTTTCATTGCGATTACGGGGACGAATGGGAAGTCAACCACAACGGCTTTACTTGCGCATTTGTTGGAAAAAATGGGTTATGATGTGCAGATGGGGGGAAATATCGGAAAGGCAATATTGACCCTTAAGCCATTTGTTAAAAAACGTATCTATGTGATTGAATGTTCATCATTTCAAATTGATCTTACTCCCTCTCTTCAGCCGACCATTGGACTTTTATTGAATTTAACACCTGATCATATTGATCGACATGGGAGTTTTGCCTGTTATGTGCAAACCAAAAGGCATCTGATTGCTCAGGCTTCTCAGGCTTTTATTTCAGTTGATGATGCAGCTTGTAGGGTTTTATATCAACAGTTGCTTCATGAGGGAAAAAAAATTGGGGCAATTTCTAAGGATCATTTTGTTGAAAATGGTTTTTATGCAGATGAGACTAAGCTCTTTTCTGTTTATCAAGGACAGCGTCATATGCTTGCAGATCTGACGTCTATGACTGCTTTGCGCGGACGTCATAATGCGCAAAATGCCCTTATGGCATTAGCAACGTTGCAGGCTTTAAAAATAACCGATCCTTCTATGAACAAGCATTTAGCAAGTTATAAAGGGCTGGATCATCGTATGCAGCAGGTGCGTAAAATGGGGTCTGTTTTGTTTATCAATGACAGCAAGGCGACTAATGCAGATGCAACAGCTCCTGCGCTTTCCACCTTTAATGATATTTTTTGGATTGTTGGGGGACAGGCAAAAAAGGGAGGAATAGAGTCTCTTAGAGAATTTTTTCCTAAAATTCGTAAAGCCTATTTGATTGGGAGCACGGCGGAAGAATTTGCTCGCACTATTGGATCTGCTTTTCCCTTTTCTATGAGCTTAACTTTGAAAAATGCGGTGCGTGAAGCAGCTGTTGACGCAATGGGTTGTAAGGAAAAAGAGGTGACGGTTCTTTTGTCACCTGCTTGTGCAAGTTATGACCAATTTAAAAATTATGAAATGCGAGGCGAAGAATTTGTCTCTTTTGTGATGCAGTTACAATAAAAAAATCATCAGTTATAAAAAAATATTTTTGCGTTAAGACTCCAGAATCTTTTTTTGTGTAATTTAGTTTTTAAAGTGTTTGTTAAATAGGCTGGGGAACCATATCACTTTGAGATAATTTATAAAATGGATAAGGTGGATACCATGGTTACGCGTGCAGATAGAGATCCAATTGCTAATTGGTGGTGGACGATTGATCGCTCTATCTTTGCAGCTTGTTTAATTTTAATGGGAATTGGCATTATGCTGTCTTTTGCTGCCAGCCCTATTATTGCAAAAAAAATCGGAATTGCTGATAGTTTTTATTTTGTTCGGTGGCATATCATTTTTAGCATTTCAGCATTTTTTACGATGGTTACCATTTCCTTTTTTTCGCTTTCTAATATTCGTCGTTTATGTGCTCTTTTGCTCATTGTAACGCTTGCTCTTATGGTTGCAACTTTATTTTGGGGTCCAGAATTAAAGGGAGCACGGAGGTGGATTCTACTATTTGGTTTTTCTGTACAGGCTTCAGAATTTATGAAGCCAGCTTTTGTGGTTATGTCCGCTTGGCTTTTTTCAGAACAGATACGCAGGAGGGGAATTCTGGGTTATACGTTAGCGATTCTACTTTATGCCATTTGTTGTGTGCTTCTGGTTTTGCAGCCTGATATTGGACAAACAATTTTAATAAGTGCAACATGGGGGGGGCTGTTTTTTATTGCTGGTGTACCTCTAACCATTATTTTTCTCTTTCTCATTTTAGGCGTTGTAGGAATTATTTTAGCTTATCTTTTTTTGCATCATGTGCGCGAGCGTATCAATGGTTTTTTGACAGGTGAAGGGGATACGTTTCAAGTGGATGTAGGACGTGAGGCTATTTTGAATGGTGGTTGGTTTGGGCAAGGTCCTGGGGAGGGAACAGTAAAACGTATCATTCCTGATAGCCATACAGATTTTGTATTTTCCGTTGCTGCTGAAGAGTATGGTATTATTCTTTGTTTATTAATTATGATGCTTTTTGGCTTTATCGTTATGCGTTCATTGTATATAGCCATGAATACACGTGATTCCTTTATACGTCTTGGTATTACTGGCATAGCAATGATGATTGGCTTTCAATCAGCTATTAATATGGCCGTTAATCTTCACTTAATTCCTCCCAAAGGCATGACATTGCCTTTTATTTCTTATGGTGGTTCTTCGATGGTGGCGATTGCGTTTTCAATGGGCATTTTGCTCAGTTTAACACGTCGTTGGCCAGAAGCACGCCTTTCAGCTTTTTCTTCCTCTTCTGTCTTGGATACCCCTTATGAATGATAAAAAAGTTATTGTTTTGGTGGCTGGTGGTACAGGTGGACATCTTTTTCCTGCTGAAGCTCTTTCTGTTGAATTAAGGCAGCGTGGATATGATGTTCATTTAATAACAGATGAAAGAGCACGCCCTTTTGTTCGCTGCTTTGATGAAGAGCATACACATATCGTTTCATCGGCAACATTTACACGACGCCATCCTTTTGCTCTGATAAAGACGTTTTGGTCTTTGCTAAGGGGTATGGGGCAATCGTTGGCGTTGTTTTATAAATTACGTCCTGTTCTTGTTGGAGGATTTGGAGGGTATCCGAGCTTTCCTCCTCTTTTTATTGCGGCCTTAACGAGGCGTGTAACATTTATTCATGAACAAAATGCTGTTATGGGGCGTGCCAATCGGGTGTTGGCAATTTTTGTGCGTGCAATCGCTGGTGGTTTGTTGTCGCCAAATGGCGCTTATGCTCATAAAATACTTTTGACGGGGAATCCTGTTCGTGAGGCTGTGTTGAAGGCGGCCAAAATTCCTTATCATCCCTCAACTGGTGAAGAGCCATTTCATTTTTTGATTTTTGGAGGTAGCCAAGGGGCTTCTGCTTTTTCACATATTGTTCCAGAAGCTATTGCTTTATTCGATGATAAGAACCGTAAACGTTTACGAATTGTGCAGCAAGTTCGAGGTGAAGCAGAAGGGTTGATCAAAATCTATCGTGATATGGGCGTACAAGCAGAGGTAGCTCCTTTTTTTGATGATATGGCTGAACGTATGGCACATGCCCATTTTATTTTGTCGCGCGCTGGGGCTTCATCTGTTTGTGAGATAGCGGTGATTGGTAGACCTGCTTTGCTTGTTCCCTATCCCCATGCTTTAGATCATGATCAGGCTGCCAATGCAGCTCTGCTTGCTCGTGTAGGTGGTGCGCAAATTGTATCAGAAAAAGATTTAAATGCACAAAAGCTTTTTTCTCTTTTAATGCACGCTTGTTGTGCGCCCCATTTATTAGAAAAACAAGCGCTTGCTGCAAAAAAAGTTGGGCAACCTCATGCAACCCGTTGTCTTGCTGATATGGCTGAATCCTTAATTGCAGGGCGATTGTTGTCAGATATAAAAGAGGAGCTTTTTAATGAAAATGCCACTTGATATAGGCGTTATCCATTTTATCGGAATCGGGGGGATCGGTATGAGTGGAATTGCGGAGGTTTTTTATAATCTTGGCTATAAAGTTCAAGGGTCAGATCAAGTTGAGAGTGCGAATGTTGAACGTTTGCGGAGAAAAGGAATTAACGTTCATATAGATCATTGTGCTGAAAATTTAGGGAATGCAGAGGTTGTTGTTTTTTCTACTGCCGTTAAAAAAACAAATCCTGAGTATATTGCTGCAAAGGAAAGACATTTACCGCTTGTCAGACGTGCAGAAATGCTAGCGGAGCTGATGCGGTTTCGGCGTGCAATTGCGGTGGGTGGTACACATGGTAAAACAACGACCACATCAATGGTCGCAGCTCTCCTTGATGCTGGTCATTTTGATCCAGTGGTGATTAATGGCGGTATTATTAATGCTTATGGTACGAATTCTCGTACAGGAGATGGCGATTGGATGATTGTTGAAGCTGATGAAAGTGATGGTACATTTTTAAAGCTGCCTGCTGATATTGCTGTTATTACTAATATTGACGCTGAGCATTTAGATCATTATGGAAGTTTTGATGCTGTGCGTGAGGCTTTTCGGCAATTCGTAGAAAATGTTCCTTTTTATGGTTTTGCTGTTTTGTGCCTTGATCATCCAGAGGTTCAGTCATTGGCGGGCCGTATTGATGATCGTTGGGTGATCACTTATGGTGCAAATCCACAAGCGGATGTTCGTTTTCTTAATCTTTCGATGGATGGTCAAAAAACGCATTTTGATGTTCTTATTCGCTCACGCAAAACAGGAAGAAAAATTGAGTTGAAAAATTTGCTTTTGCCCATGGCAGGACAGCACAATGTTGCCAATGCAACGGCGGCGATTGCTATTGCGCATGAACTAGGCATTTCAAATGAAGCTATAAAAAGGGGCTTAGCAGAATTTGGCGGAGTAAAACGGCGTTTTACGCGAACAGGAAGTTGGCGGGGCATTGAAATATTTGATGATTATGGACATCATCCTGTTGAAATAAAGGCTGTTTTGCGTGCAGCACGTGAGAGTGCAAAAGGGCGTGTTATTGCGATTGCACAACCCCATCGTTATTCACGTTTGTATCATTTATTTGATGATTTTGCTGCTTGTTTTAATGATGCAGATACAGTGTTGATTACGCCCGTTTATGCGGCTGGTGAAGAGCCTATTGTAGGATTTGGTTCTCAAGAATTGGTAGAGCATATTAAAATGGCGGGTCATCGTGATGTGCGCTTGATACATAGTCTGGAAGATGTCGTGTCTCTTGTCTCAAAATTTGCTCAGGTAGAGGATTATGTTGTTTTTCTTGGTGCTGGCAATATCACACAATGGGCTTGTGCGTTGCCTCATGAGTTAGCGGTATTGGATGGTCATGGTAAATTTTCAGCACATTGACGGTGAGGCGCTATTGGCGCAATTGCAACCGCTGTTGGGTGGCGTGAGAGGCAAACTTACACCTAATGTTGAAATGCGTAAGGTAACGTGGTTTCGCACGGGTGGGTTGGCAGAGCTTTTTTATCAGCCTGTTGATGAACAAGATTTGGCTCTCTTTCTTCAAAATTTGCCTGAATTTGTTCCTGTAACAATTGTCGGTATCGGTTCTAATCTTCTGGTGCGTGATGGGGGCGTTCCTGGTGTTGTGATTCGTCTTTCGCCAAAAAACTTTGGGCAAGTGCAGCAAGTTTCTCCAAAAGGCTTTTTAGTTGGTGCTGGTACGGCGGATAAACATTTAGCTGTTGCCGCTTTAAAGGCAGGAATTGCAGGTTTTCATTTTTATCATGGTATTCCTGGTGCTCTTGGAGGAGCTCTCAAAATGAACGCGGGTGCGAATGGGATTGAAACCGCAGCGCGTGTTGTTGAGGTCTATGCGCTGGATCGTAAAGGGCAACGTCATATCTTGAGTTTGAAAGATATGCATTATTCCTATCGCCATTGTGATATTCCTAAAGATTTTATTTTTACAGCTGCTTTATTGGAAGGAGAACTCGGTAATAAAGATGATATTCGTGCTGCTATGGATGAAGTTTCCCTCCACAGAGAAACAGTACAACCTATTCGTGAAAAGACAGGAGGATCAACGTTCAAAAATCCTGAGAATGGATCTGCGTGGCGCGTGATTGATGAAGCAGGGTGTCGTGGTTTACGGATTGGTGGCGCTCAAATGAGTGAAATGCACTGTAATTTTATGATTAATACAGGGCAAGCAACAGGATATGATCTTGAAGCATTGGGAGAAACAGTGCGTGCGCGTGTTTTTGCAAATTCAGCCCACCTTTTACAGTGGGAAATAGAGCGTATCGGTCAATTTGAGCGTGGTCGAAGTGTTTCTCCTTTTGATCCATTTCATTGATTTATTGTTCACTAAAAAAGTGAAAATAAAAAATTGAGTCATTTCAAAGAGATAATAAAAAATTTCTATTAAGAATCAATAAATTAACAAAGAATCTCTTGCATCAGGCTTTTGAGTCTGATTCATTATGCAAAATGCTAGGTTATTGATTCGCAAGGATAAACCTTGTTTTTTCTGTATGTGGTGCTGATGTATTTTATATAGACTACATATAGTATGCGAAAGAGGGTGATTTATTATGAGAGATAAACATATAGCTGTGTTAATGGGAGGTTTTTCTTCTGAACGGTCTGTAAGTTTATCTTCAGGGGCGGCTTGTGCTGATGTTCTAGAGCTGCAGGGGTATCGCGTGAGCCGCGTGGATGTTGACGCTCATATTGCTTCTGTTCTTGAACAGTTGCAGCCCGATATTGCCTTCAATGCATTGCATGGTCCATTTGGTGAAGATGGCCGGATTCAGGGGATTCTTGAATATTTAAAAATTCCTTATACCCATTCTGGTGTGATGGCATCTGCTTTGGCAATGGATAAGGGACGTGCAAAAATTATCGTTGCAAATGTTGGGGTTTGTGTTGCTCCTTCTCGGATCATGAGTCGTTTTGCTTTGGGACAAACGCATCCCATGGAGCCTCCTTATGTAATTAAACCTGTGTGTGAAGGATCAAGTTTTGGTGTTGTCATTGTCCATGGAAATGAAGCAGCACCGCCGCATAATATTGGGGGAGCTGAGTGGGGGTATGCCGATGAGGTGATGATTGAAAAATATATTCCTGGTCGTGAATTGACTTGTGCTGTTTTGGGGAATGAAGTGCTGGATGTGTGTGAAATTCTTCCCGATAAACACTTTCCATTCTACGATTATGACTCGAAATATAAAACGGGTGGTTCTCTTCACATTTGTCCTGCACAACTTTCACTAAATATTTACCAAAGTGTGCAAAGAATGTCTTTAGCAGCCCATCAGGCGATAGGGTGTCGAGGTGTTAGCCGTTCTGATTTTCGTTTTGATGAGAAAACGGGAGAATTGGTTTGGCTTGAAATTAATACGCAACCCGGTATGACATCGACGTCTCTTCTTCCTGATATTGCAAAAGCGAGCGGCCGTACTTACGGCGATATTGTTCAATGGATGGTGGAGGACGCATCATGTATGCGTTGAATGTTAATAAAACAAATGTTCCGATGGAGGTGCTTTCAGTGCCGGCTTTGCCGCGTCTTTATCGTCGTTTTCTCCGGTTTATGTTTGAGTTTGTTTTTGTCAATATTCATATTCCACGCCATTGCGGTTCTTTTGCTGTTGTATGGTTTTTCTTTGTTACGGCTTTTTATGGACTTGCATCAAGTGGTCAGATGGCTGTGATCGTAAACACAATCATATTGGATAGTAGTTTTGTAGTTACTCAAGTCGATATAAGCGGTAATAAGCGCTTGACAAAGCAGGATATTTTTAAAATTTTAAAACTTGATGTTGCGCCTTCTATATTCACTTTTGATGTTGAAAGAGCACGTTCTCTTTTGGAAAAACAGGCTTGGGTGCAATCGGCTAATGTTCAGAAAATTTATCCCAATAGAATGCGCATTTCCATCGTGGAGCGTGAACCCTATGCTATTTGGCAACATGATAGCATAGTGGATATTGTTGATAATACAGGTCGTGTCATTGTGCCCTTTAAAGGGGAAATTGTTCGGGATTTACCTCTTGTGGTTGGGCAGGGTGCACAAAATGCTGCTAAAGTGTTTATTCAAGCGCTGTCAGTCTATCCGGAAGTATATGATCGCATTCGTGCTTTTGTGCGGGTAGGTGATCGACGTTGGGATCTTGTTTTGGATAATGGAATGCGCGTTATGTTGCCTGAAAATGGTGCCCTTGAAAGGCTTTCTTCTCTTGTTTCGTCCGGTACAATGCAAGATCTTTTATCTCGCGATATTCTCAGTGTTGATTTACGTCTTGCTGATCGAATTACTGTTTCTTTATCAGATGAAACGTTAGAGCGTTATCATGCTACTGTAGAAGAAGAAGAACGTATTTTAAAGGCACGAAAGGCAGGAAACCCATGATGTTGCTTAGATCACATCATCTGGGAGGGCGTAAAACACGTTTTTTAACGGTTCTTGATGTCGGTTCAAGTAAGATTGTTTGTCTTATTGCTTGTTTGCGTCCTTTAAAGCATGCTCACTATTTACATGGTCGTACACATTCTACGGAAATTCTAGGCTTTGGAGTGCAGCGTTCACGCGGTATTAAATCCGGTGTTGTCATGGATATGTTTGCAGCAGAACAATCAATAAGATTGGCTGTTGATGCAGCAGAAAAAATGGCTGGTTTGGTGGTGGATTCAGTGATTGTGAATTTTTCCTCAAGTCGATTACAAAGTGCTTTGATTAATGGAAAAGTTCATTTGAATGGTCGTGAAGTCACCAAGCGTGATATGCGTATGGCCTTTTCAGATGTTTCGCGTAAAGCTTTTGATGCTGAACGTCATGTTATGCACTCAGTTCCAGTTTCTTATGTATTGGATGGAGATAAAGGAATTTCTGATCCTGTCGGAATGGCAGGGGAAACATTTGGTGTTGACGTGCATGTGGTAACAGCTGAAACAGCTTCTTTGCGTAATTTAGAAACTTGTATTAATCGTGCACATTTGAGTGTTGAAGCAATGGTTGCTACTCCCTTTGCAAGTGGTCTTGCTGTCTTGATGAATGATGAGGCGCATTTAGGGGCTGCATGTATTGATTTTGGTGGTGGAACAACAACATTTTCAGTGTTTTTTGAGGGAAAATTTATTCATGCGGATGCTCTTGCTGTTGGGGGGCATCATGTCACTCTTGATGTTGCGCGTGGATTTTCTATGTCTCTAACAGAGGCGGAACGTTTAAAAGTTGTTTATGGTTCAGCACTTTTAACAAGTGCCGATGAGCGGCAAATGATTAATGTAGCAGAAATTGGGAGTGAACAGCGTGAAACTCAGTATCCTCGCGCGGTTCTTGGGCGTATCATTCGTGCGCGTGTTGAAGAAATTTTAGAAATGGTCCGTGATTGTTTAAATCGTTCTGGTTTTGGTCACATCATTGGTAAACGTGTTATTTTGACTGGGGGAGCAAGCCAGTTAACAGGATTGCCAGAAATGGCACGTACTATATTGGGAAGAAATGTTCGTGTCGGGCGGCCTTTAGGTATTTCGAGGCTTCCTTCTCTTGCAAAAGGGGCGGCGTTTACATCTGCTGTTGGGTTGTTAATTTATCCGCAATTGGTGGGTTTTGAAGAAAAAACAATGCAGGCGGCAGGAAATCATTTATCGATGAGCACGCGTGGGTATTTTCAGCGTGTTGGTCAGTGGTTGCGTGAGAGTTTTTAGTTAAGTCTAGTTGGATAAATTTCATCGCTTTGGCTTGCGGTGTCTTATGAGAAGGAAAAGAAAATGACGATTAATCTGCATCGGCCAGATATCGCGGAATTGAAGCCACGCATTACCGTTTTTGGTGTTGGAGGTGGTGGCGGGAATGCCGTGAATAATATGATAAATGCTGGTCTTCAGGGAGTTGACTTTGTTGTTGCAAATACGGATGCACAGGCTTTGGCTATGTCAAAGGCTGAACGTGTTATCCAACTTGGGGCAGCTGTGACAGAAGGTTTGGGTGCTGGTGCTTTACCGGAAGTTGGACAAGCGGCGGCAGAGGAATGTATTGATGAAATTATTGATCATCTTGCAGACTCTCATATGGTTTTCATTACTGCTGGTATGGGGGGAGGAACTGGAACAGGGGCTGCTCCCGTTGTTGCTCGAGCAGCGCGTGAAAAAGGTATTTTGACTGTTGGTGTTGTGACAAAGCCGTTTCAGTTTGAGGGCGCACGTCGTATGAAAACGGCAGAGGCTGGTATTGAAGAGTTACAAAAGTCTGTCGATACATTGATTGTTATTCCCAATCAAAATCTTTTCCGTATTGCAAATGATAAGACAACGTTTGCTGATGCTTTTGCTATGGCTGATCAAGTGCTTTATTCTGGTGTTGCTTCCATTACGGATTTGATGATTAAAGAGGGTTTGATTAACCTTGATTTTGCTGATGTTCGCTCTGTTATGCACGAAATGGGTCGAGCCATGATGGGAACGGGTGAGGCATCTGGTGACGGGCGTGCTTTGGCTGCGGCTGAAGCTGCTATTGCAAACCCATTGTTGGATGATACCTCTATGCGTGGGGCGCGTGGTTTATTGATTTCTATTACGGGTGGTCGTGATATGACTCTTTTTGAGGTTGATGAAGCTGCTAATCGTATTCGTGAAGAAGTGGATGCTGATGCGAATGTGATCTTTGGCGCTATTGATGATGAGTCATTGGAAGGTGTTATTCGTGTTTCTGTGGTTGCCACCGGTATTGATCGTGAAGTTAGTGATGTGGTTCAGTCCTCTCATCCTCAGATTCAAAGGCCTGCTTCTTCAATGCGCAAGAGCGATCCTGGAACGTCACACAGTTCTTTTCATGTTCAGTCATCGCCACTGCGTTCTGAGTCAATGGTAGAAGTGATCGAATCACTTGAAATAGAGAAGGGTAAATCAACCGGAGAACAGTTCCGTCCCAAAAGTCAAATTTTTGCACATCCTACAGAAGCAATGACGACACGAAGTGCGACGAATGCTGTTGCGTATGGTTCAAATGCTGTTCAGGAACAGAGATCAAATGTGCCTCGTATGCAAGTAAGTCGTGGTTCTCAACCGGCTATGACAGCTCCCGTGAGTATGGAGGCAACAGCGCATGTTCTTGATGAGATGACAGGAGTTATGAAGCAAAAAGAAAAGCCAGTGCAACCAAAACAAATGCAACAAATGCAAGCACGCGCTCCAATGCGTATGCCTGAGTTAAAGGATTTTCCTCCTGTTTCTCATGGACAAAGTCAAAGGACATCAGTGACTGATCAAGGTCCTCGTAATCTTTGGCAACGTTTGAAACAGAGTTTGACGCATCGTGAAGAAGCAGAGCCAGAAGCGAGGCTGGAGCCTGCTGTTAGATCGTCTCAGCAGCAAGAGTCTCATGTTTACAATAAAAATTCTCAGGCGCTTTCTCAAGATGCTTCTGTTTATGTTCCACGTCGTTCTGGTGAGCTGCACCCTCAGGTACCACAAGATCAGCGTACTTTTATAAGTGAAGAAGATCAGTTGGAAATACCAGCATTTTTACGTCGTCAGGCAAATTAATTGATGAAAAATGAGGCAAAGTAAGGAATTTTATTACCTCTTTGATGATCAGACAAAATTTATACAGTAAAATATATTGCTGTTTTTTGGATAAAATACTTTGTTTTAAAAAAACCGCTTATTATAAGCGGTTTTTTTTATTATTTACTATGAGTATTTTTTATAGTTTTATAAATTTTGTTAAAAGATGTAAAAGCAATTCAATAAAATAATATGATGAATTTGGTACCAAAATATCAGTCTACTCTTAAAAAAGCAGTAACATTTAAGGGGATTGGCGTTCACAGTGGCTGTTTGTCAGTGGTAAAGGTTTGTCCAGCGGATGTTGGGTGTGGTATTATTTTTAAGCGTTGTGGATTAGATGGAACAGAGAAAATATTTCAAGCCCATGCACCGCAAATAGGAGAAACTGAATTATCAACGGTACTTGGAGATGGAGATGTAAGGGTTGAAACAATTGAACATTTGATGGCAGCAATTACTGCTTATAATTTGGATAATCTTGTTATTGAAGTGTCACATAATGAGATTCCTATTTTGGATGGTTCAGCGTGGCTATATTGCCAAGCTTTTGAAGATGTTGGCATTGTACAGCAAAATGCGTTGCGTTCTTATTTCATCATAAAAAAGCCGTTGCGGGTTGAAGGAGCTCATGGTGTTGCAGAGCTTTTGCCATTCGATGGACGTCGTTTTGATATAACGATTTCTTTTCCTTCTTCTGCTATTGGTAAGCAACATTTCAGTTTTGATCTTACCACACGAGGGTTTAGAGATGATTTGTCACGTGCGCGCACTTTTGGTTTTATCAAAGACGTGGAAAAATTAAGGCTTTCTGGAAAGGCGAGAGGCGCTTCTTTGGAAAATTCTCTTGTTATCGATCTTAATGATAAAATTTTAAATCCCGATGGTCCTTATTGGGAGAATGAGTGTGTTCGGCACAAGATGCTTGATGCGATTGGTGATACTGCTTTGCTTGGGGGGCCTTTTATTGGATTATTTCGTTCTTATTGTAGTGGACATAGAATTAATGCGCAATTGGTGAAGGCTGTTTTGGCAGACGAATCACATTACGAAAAAAGATTTTTAGAGAAAGAGTAAAAAAATTGACAAGATTTTTTTATTGTTTATTTGATTTTTAAGGGGATGATTGACCTAAACTGCTAAATTGGTTATGTGGATTTTAAAGTGATATGGTATAAAACCTTTGGTCACTTGTTTTTGCTACAAGGTGATATTCTGTGGAGGCCGGAAAAACTATGAAAAAATCTCATGTGTGCATTGGAAATATGACATATAGAAAATTTAACATTGTACGCAAGATATTGGGGGTGGTGCTTTTGGGAAGCACCTGTATGTTGGCGGGATGCCTCTTTAAAGAGAAAAATACCCTTGATCCATCTGCTTATGTTTTGAAAATAGAGCCACCAGATGTTTTATATAATCAGGCGCTTGCTAGCCTTGAGAGTGGGAAGCTTGGGGATGCATCGAAGAAGTTTTTGAAGATTGAAAAGCAGTATGCTTATACAGACTGGGGGCGTAAATCTTTGGTCATGGGTGCTTTTACTAATTACCGACTCGGAAAGTATGATGATTCAATTAGTATGGCTCAACGCTATATTACTCTTTATCCAGGGTCGACTGACTCGGCTTATGCGTACTATATTATTGGTCTTTCTTCTTTCCGTCGGATTCCTGATGTTACGCGTGATCAACGTGATACGAAACGTGCTATTGCTGCTATGCAGCTCCTTATAGAGCGTTATCCTAATTCTGAATATGTCAAGGATGCTAAGGATAAAATACGTTTTGGGCGCGAACAGCTGGCTGGCAAAGAAATGCAGATTGGTCGTTATTATGAAGAGGGGCGGCGCTATCTTGCGGCAAGTAGACGGTTTCGTACCGTGGTTGAAGAGTATTCCGATACAAATCAAATTGAAGAAGCGCTTTTCCGCTTGACGGAAGTTAATCTTGCTCTTGGCTTAACGGCGGAAGCGCAGACGGCAGCAGCTATTTTAGGACGTAACTATCCCAAAAGTGAGTGGTATAAATATTCTTATAATCTCTTGCAGAAGAATAAAATATCGCCACGCGAGCATAAATCTTCTTGGATCTCAAATGCTTTAGGTGGTGATAAGAAGAGGGTACGTTGATTCTCTATGCTGGTACAGCTTTCGATTCATAATATTGTTTTGATCGAAACGCTCGATATTCATTTTACGGCGGGGTTGACGGTTTTAACTGGAGAAACAGGTGCGGGGAAGTCTATTCTCCTTGATGCTTTATCACTTGCTCTAGGGGGGCGGGGGGATGCTTCGCTTGTGCGTCATGGTGCTGAGCGCGGGCAGGTCACAGCTGTTTTTGATGTGTCTGTTTCACATCCTGCACGTCAACTTATTCGTGAGAATGGTCTTGATGATGAAGGTGATATTATTTTACGACGTGTGCAATCAAGTGATGGACGCAGCCGTGTTTTTATCAATGATCAGGTGTCTAGTGTTGCATTGATGCGGAGTGTTGGCCGTTTGCTGGTTGAAATCCATGGACAACATGATGATCGTGCGCTTGTTGATGTTGCTACACATCGCCAATTATTAGATGCCTTTGGTGGTCTTGAGGATGAAGTGGAAAATTTGCGTCAGTGTTATTACACATGGCGTGAATTTGAGGAGCGTTTGCAACGGCAGCGTCTTAAAGTAGAGAGTGCTGTACGTGAGGTTGATTATCTTCGTGCGTGTGTAGAAGAGCTTGAAAAGCTTGATTTTAAAGTTGGTGAAGAGGATACTCTTTCTCTTCGTCGTGCCGATATGCTTAAATTAGAAAAAATAGCGACGGATATTAAAGAAGCGGATGATCTTTTAACGGGTCAAAAATCACCGATCCCAGTGCTTTCCAATTTGGTGAGGCGTTTGGAGCGGAAAATTCCTGAAGCACAAGAGCTTATTGCACCAGTGGTGAAATCTATTGATGAGGCATTGCATGCACTTGCAACAGCACAAGAAGGTATTGAGACGGCAATACGAGCATTAGATTTTGAACCTGATGAATTGGAACGGATAGAAGAGCGTCTTTTTTCTCTTCGGGGTTTTGCTCGTAAGTATCAAGTTTCTGCGGATGAATTGGTTCAGTTACGCGATAAGATGGATGCTGAACTAGCTGATTTTGAAGAGGCTCAGACTATATTGACACGTTTTGAAGATGAAGCAAAACAAGCACAAAAAAATTACGATACGTTAGCACAAGCGTTGTCAATAAAACGTCAAGAGGTTGCAAAGCACTTGTCTGAAAGCGTGATGACTGAGTTACCGGCATTAAAATTAGAGAGGGCTGAATTTATTGTTGAAATGCAAAGCGATATCGAAAAGCGGAGTGCAGAGGGATGTGATCGTATTGAATATTGGGTGAGAACAAATCCTGGAACACGTGCTGGACCGATGCTTAGTGTGGCTTCTGGCGGTGAATTGTCTCGTTTTTTGTTGGCATTAAAAGTTGTTTTATCTGATCGAGGATCAGCACCGACGCTAATCTTTGATGAAATTGATACAGGCGTTGGGGGTGCTGTTGCAGCTGCTATTGGGCAACGGTTGCAACGCTTATCAGAACATGTCCAGGTTTTCGCTATTACGCATGCTCCACAAGTCGCATCGAAAGCGCATGGTCATTTTCTTATTTCAAAAATTGAGAGTCATGATAAAAGACGCTTTGTTACTGCTATTCATAAAATGGAAGAGCATGAGCGTGCAGAAGAAATTGCTCGTATGTTGGCAGGAGAACAGATTACTGAAGAAGCGCGTGCAGCGGCTCAAAAGCTTCTAGCATGAAGGTAATTAGTCAGCGATAAAAATACTGGAAAGCTTGTATTTACTGAGATTCACTTTATGAGGAGGCGTGGAGATCCTTGTGGCAGTGCTCGTAATTTGGAATAGATTTTATGAACAAAGATGCAGATAAAAATCTCACAGCTATTGAAGCAGAAAGTGAATTAGAGTGGTTGGCAAAAGAGATTGCACGTCATGATGTGCTTTATAATCGTGATGATCAGCCTGAAATTTCTGATGCAGAATATGATGCTTTGCGCCGCCGTAATGCAGAAATTGAAGCTCTTTTTCCAGAGCTTATTCGTGTTGATTCTCCTTCACATAAAATTGGGGCACCAATTTCTGAAAAGTTTGAAAAATCTGTTCATGCACAGCCAATGCTTTCACTTGATAATGCGTTTAGCTCTGAAGATGTTACTGAATTTGTTGAGCGTATTCGTCGTTTTTTACGGCTTCCAGAAACACAAGTGTTGGAAATAACAGCGGAGCCAAAAATTGATGGTTTATCTTTGTCTTTACGCTATGAAAAGGGGCGGCTTGTGGGGGCGGCAACGCGTGGGGATGGAACTGTCGGTGAAAATGTGACAGCAAATGCCCGAACCATTGCTGATATTCCACAAGTTTTGCAAGGTGATTTTCCTGATATAATTGAGGTGCGTGGTGAAGTTTATATGGGGCGGGAGGATTTCCAAGCACTTAATATCAGCCAACAAGAGAAGGGCAAGTTAACCTTTGCCAATCCTCGAAATGCGGCAGCTGGTTCACTCCGTCAGCTTGATTCACGGATAACCGCTAGCAGAAAGCTTCAATTTTTTGCTTATGCTTGTGGTGAGGTGAGTGAAATATTGGCAGAAAGTCAAATGGAGATGATGAAAAAGCTAAAAGAATATGGCTTTGTTATCAATCCATTAACAAAATCCTTTAAGACGTTAGAAGAAATTATTTCTTATTATCACGATATCGAAGAATGCCGTCATTCTTTAAGCTATGATATTGATGGTATTGTTTATAAGGTTAATGATTTGATGCTCCAAAAGCGCTTGGGGTTTGTTTCTCGTTCGCCGCGTTGGGCAATCGCGCATAAATTTCCAGCAGAAAAAGCGATAGCGCTTTTGAAAGATATTGACATTCAAGTTGGTCGCACGGGAGCTTTGACACCTGTTGCACGTCTTACACCTATTACTGTTGGTGGAGTCGTGGTGACCAATGCTAGTTTGCATAATGAGGATTATATTAAGGGAATTGGTCATAAAGGAGAGCCTATTCGTGAAGGACGTGACATCCGTGTAGGCGATAGCGTGATTGTACAACGTGCTGGTGATGTGATCCCTCAAGTTATTGATGTTATTATTGAAAAACGCCCGAAAGATGCTGCTGTCTTTATTTTTCCTCATTTGTGTCCAGCTTGTGGGAGTCATGCTGTTCGTGAAGTGGGAGAAGCCGTGCGTCGCTGTACAGGGGGGCTTATTTGTCCTGCACAGGCGATTGAGCGTATTCGTCATTTTGTTGCGCGTAATGCTTTTGATATTGAGGGCTTGGGTAAAAAACAGGTAGAGTTTTTTTTCTATGTTCAAGATGAAGCGCTTTGTATTCATACACCAGCCGATATTTTTACTTTAGAACGTCGCCAAGAAAAATCTTTGATACGTTTAGAAAATATAGAAGGTTTTGGTACTGTTTCAGTTCGCAAATTGTATGATGCCATTAATGCACGTCGCGAAATTCCTTTAAGCCGTTTTTTGTTTGCATTGGGGATTCGTCATGTTGGAGAGGTGAATGCACGCCGCCTTGCGCGTACTTATAAAAATTATACAGCTTTTGAAACTGCGGCTATGGGAGCACTTATGCCATGTGATAAGGAAAATGAAAAAGGCAATGAAGCTTGGATGGAGCTTACCAATATCGAAGGAATTGGACCACAGGTAGGGAGCGCAATTGTTGATTTTTATCAAGAAGCGCATAATCGTGAGGTTTTGTCTATTTTACTTGAAGAAGTAACCCCTCTTGATGATGATCCTATCATGACAGCTTCTTCCCCAATAGCGGAGAAGACAATTGTTTTTACAGGAACTTTAGCGCATATGTCACGCGATGAAGCAAAAGCATTGGCAGAGCGATTAGGGGCCAAAACATCTGGTTCACTTTCTAAAAAAACAGATCTTCTTGTTGCAGGACCTGGAGCGGGCTCCAAATTGGCTAAAGCTGAAGAATTAGGTGTTGAGGTTATCGATGAAGAGGCTTGGTTACAGTTGATTGAGGAACATAATGTTTAGAGGGCGTTTTCTAGAAGATGCGTATGCTGTTTGTATGGTTATCTCTCTTACATTTTTGGGGACTGGAATCAAAAAGGGGACAATAGGGGTTGTTTTTTTGCAAAAATAGAGCGCCATATATTTTGATATTTATTAAGTTATTAAAAAACGTTGAATTTAAATATTAAACTTAAACTCTTATGATTAAGAATATACAAGGTTATTATTAGTAAAAGATATACGGTATCACTGTGAATCAAGGTAAAAATTGTAACTAAATATGCAGAATTTTTGAATTTAAACAGTGTAATGAGCTGGTTATAATAGGCGTTTAGAAATGTGACGCGGAGGATTACAAAATATAATGAAAATTTCTATATAGCAGAATAAGGCTATAACTCATGTGAAGATGGTAGAGGATAGTTGATAAGCATTATCTGTTACAAGTATATCCGTTCTGTTTTAGTTTGGGAAAAGCTTTTATCCTATCGGCAAAAAAACTTGAAGTATTTTATAGAAGCATTTTTTGTGATTGCTGATGGTAAATATGCATTTCTCTCTTTAAAAGAGAAGGGTGTAGTGTTTTATAAGAAGCGTTAGAAGATATTTGTGTTGCCTCATTTAAAGGGGCAGTGTTGCCTCTTTTGCCCATTTTTTATCTTCTTCATTTAAGTAAGGTGCATTCATCTGATAAACGCGCGCATGGTAATCATTGAGCCATTGCCGTTCTTCTTGTGTCAAAAGCTCTGGGAGAATGAGTTTTCGATCAATAGGGCAAAGTGTAAGCGTCTCAAACGAAAGCATTTCTATATCCCCGCCATCAATTTTTTGTGCTGGCTTTACAATTATCAAATTTTCAAGACGGATACCAAAAGCACCTTCGCGATAATATCCTGGTTCGTTTGAAAGAATCATACCGGAGATGAGTTCTTGGCATCCTTTGCGGGAAATATTTTGTGGTCCTTCATGAACAGAAAGATAAGACCCAACACCATGACCGGTGCCATGAGCATAATCAAAACCAGCCTTCCACAATGCAATGCGCGCTAGAATATCAATGTCTTGTCCGCGGGTTCCTTTTGGAAAGTAAGCAGTTGAAAGAGCAATCATACCTTTGAGGACAAGCGTGAAACAGCGTTTTTCTTCTTCTCCAATATTCCCAATTGCTACTGTACGTGTGATATCTGTCGTTCCATCACGATATTGTCCACCTGAATCAACAAGATAAAGTTCACCCGCATTGAGTTGTTTATTTGTTTGTGTTGTTACACGATAATGAATAATGGCGCCATTTTCTCCTGCTGCTGAAATTGTATCAAAAGAAAGATCTTTAAGTTCTTCTCCCATTTCTTTTGCTGTATTTATGCGAAATTCTTCTAATTTTTGAGCAGCAGAAATTTCACTTATTGACCCTGGTATTTGTTTATCTAACCAGGAAAAAAAACGGGTTAGGGCAACACCATCGCGTAGATGCGCTTTGCGTGCGCCATTGAGTTCTGTGTCATTTTTAATGGCACGTGGTAGAGCGGCAGGATCGGTAAGTGTGATGAAAGAGCTCTTTTTTTCTTCAATAACAGTTCGTAATTTTTCGCATGTTAGCTGTGGATCTAAGGCAAACACTGTCCCTTTTTGAACATACTCTTTGATCTTTGGAATAAGCTGTTCTGGTTCATATAATTTTGCATAACGTTCCAGATATTGTTTCTGTTCTACACCAAGTTTTTTGCTGTTAATGAATAAGGCTGGTGTTTCTTGGATGGGAATGAAAGCAAAACAAAGGGAAAAAGGTGTGTTGGAAACATCGTTGCCACGTATATTGAATGTCCATGCAATGGAGGAAGGGTCTGTAAAAATAAAAGCATTTGCATGAGTTTTCTGTATATCTTTGTAAATCAAAGCGAGTTTTTCATCCGTATTGCACCCAGCATATTTGAGAGGGTGAATTGATAGGGCAGCTTGTGGCAATGATGGCTGATCATGCCAAAGCAGATCAATGGGATTGGAGTGAATTGCTACAAGTTTTCCACCTGCTTTCATTTCTAATGCGTTTCTCAATGCATCGGTGGCAGTGATGGTGTGGAGCCATGGATCAAAGCCAATAGAAAGTTTTTGACCATTTTTTTCAAGCCATTGTGAGGGAGGGCAAGTTATGAGATCTTCATAATCAAAAATATTAGGATCAGTTTGTTGGCGAACTTGGAGCTTATATCGCCCGTCTGTAAATATGATGGCTTTGTTTTTTAAAATCAGTGCAATCCCAGCTGATCCAGTAAAGCCGGTTAGCCAGCTAAGGCGTTGAGCATGGGGAGGGACATACTCTCCTTGATGTTCATCGCACCGCGGAACAAGAAAACCATCGAGACCAAGGCGGTCTAGTTCTTTACGAAGAGAGGCAATGCGTTCTAGAGCATGGGCTGGATTTGTTGTTGCCTCAAAAGATTGATACATAACGACGTCCTTTTCTTTTCTTTTATTTCAGATGTATCGTAACCCATCCTTGACGGTGGTATGTTTCAATGTGTTTCAGCCCTTGTTTTACATAAGCCTTTAAAACATCTGCATGTTGTTCTTCAAGAATTCCAGAGAGTATCAGTGATCCACCTTTTTGGAGTGCCTTTACCATTTCTTGTGCAAGTGCGATAAGAGGATTGGCAAGGATATTGGCAACAATAAGATCAAAGGGAGCACGTGAAGCAATTTCATCATGGACAAAATCTGTTGCTGTGACAGCTGTGATATATTTTTTTACGCCATTGAGTTGGATATTGTGTTGTGTAACTTGAATAGCGATTGGATCAATATCAGATGCAAGTATAGCAATAGGTTTGAGCATTGCGATGCCGATGGCGAGTATCCCACTGCCAGTACCGAGATCAAGTGCATTTTGGGGATTTTCGTGTTTCATCACTTTGGCAATCATTTCTAAACAACCAGCTGTTGTTCCATGATGTCCGGTGCCAAAAGCTTGATTCGCTTCAATTTCAATAGGCAAAACATTGGCTGGAATGTCGCCTCTATTATGGCTTCCATGAAGGAAAAAAGGACCGGCTTGCACAGGTTTTAGTCCTTCTAGGCTTTTTTGTACCCAATCAATGTTGGGTAAAACTTCCATATTAATTTTATCAGGATCTATAGAAAGGATTTGGGCAAAACGTTTCGAAATATGCTCGTAGTTTTCTTGGTCTACATAGAGTGAAAGTTCATATATAGCATTTTGTTCATCTATCTCTGTAAGAGCAAGAGGATAACCTTCTTCGTCACAGGCTGTTTCTATAAGGGCGTAGAACCGTTCTGCTTCATTTTTAGAAGCAGTATAATAGAGGCGAATTTGTTGCGACATGCTGTTCTTTCTTTTGATCGGCTTTTTTAGTTTAAGATGAGTTTTTTTAACCGTTCAATGGCGATTTCATCTTTTAATTCGCTATCGCTTTCTTTCGTGTCATAACGGATAACACCAGCTAATTTTCCACCTTTTTTGAGTAAAAAAATTGCTGCTGTATGGTTATATGTATAGTTTCCATCTGTTCCAGGGACTTTTTCAGCAACGATGTTAAAGGAATTGACCATTTTATGAACTTTATCAGGATCTCCACTGATCCCAATGATTTTATTGTTAAAATTACTGAGATATTCATGGAGCACTTCTGGTGTATCACGTTCAGGGTCAACAGTAACAAACCATATGCCTAATTTATCGGCATTGGGTCCAAGGGCTGTAAGCCATCGATCAAGATTCATCAATGTCGTAGGGCAGATTTCAGGACACATAGTGAAGCCGAAAAAGACTATTGAAGGCTTGCTTCGAATATCAGCCTCAGTGATATTTTTTCCATTAGAATCAGTGAGTGTAAAATTATCACCTAAAGGCTTATTTGTCAGCGCATCATAAATAAAAATACCTGCAAGAAATATGATTGTCAGCCCCAAGATGCGTATTACATTTTTCATAGTTTGACTCTCTTAGATAGATCTGGAAATTGTAACATCGGCAGGTTTGTTTTGCAATCTCTGTTTCATGGTTGATTTTATTGGCTTGATTGGTATGTCTTTCCATATCTATTGATAAAACATTGGTGAGGGATGCATGAATATTGAGAACGATCTTCGATTTCATGAAAGTGAGCCTCGTATCCATACGACAGCACGGCTGCATGGTTGTAAATTAGGGCGCTATGTGGAAATTAATGAGCGGGTGATTTTACGGGATGTAACCGTTGGAGATTTTTCTTATTTAGAACGTAATAGTGAGGCTATTTATAGCGATATTGGGCGTTTTTGTTCTATTGCATCTCATGTACGGATGAATGCGTTGGAGCATCCTATGGAGCGCGTTTCAACGCATAAAATAACCTATCGTCCAAACGAATATTTTCGTTATATGGCTCTTGATCGTTCTTTTCGCGAAAGGCGTTGTGCAAAACGTGTTATTATTGGGCATGATGTGTGGATTGGATATGGCGCGGTTATTATGCCTGGGGTGACAGTTGGACATGGAGCAATTATTGGTGCTAACGCTGTTATAACGAAAGATGTTATGCCTTATGCGGTTGTCGCTGGTGTTCCTGCTAAACGCTTGCGGATGCGTTTTCCCAATCATGTCATAGAATGCCTTTTGGAGATGGCTTGGTGGGATTGGTCGCTTGATAAAATTTATGATGCATTGCCTGATATGCAAAATTTACCCATTGAAGTCTTTGTTCGCAAATGGAAAGGATAATCAGAATAAAACAAAATGGTCTCTTGTAAAAACTGATCGTGGTTTGCTTTTAGTTAAGCTTTGTTGACAAAATTATCCAGTACACGCTTTTCTCCGGCTTTTTCAAACATTATTGTCAATTTATGATCGTCTATTGCTGTAATATGACCATAACCAAATTTTATGTGAAAAATCCGATCATTGATAGAAAAATCTGATGATGCATGAGAGATTGATTGAGCGATAATTTTCCCTTCAATCGTCTTGTTTTTTTGTGCATTCTTTTGTCTTGCTGTTGCATAGCCAGTATAACAGGAATCGTGATTTTGAAAGGAAGATTTTCCATAACCACCATAAGATGTTTCCATTGCTATGGCTTCTATATGTTCTGCTGGTAATTCATCTAGAAAGCGGGAGGGAATAGTAGATTGCCAAAGTCCATGAATTCTACGATTAGATACAAACCATATATGCAGGTGTTTTTTTGCTCTTGTGAGTCCAACATAAGCAAGACGCCGTTCTTCTTCTAATCCTGAACGTCCACCTTCATCTAATGAGCGCTGATGGGGAAAAAGTCCTTCTTCCCAGCCAGGAAGAAAAACTGTTTCAAATTCAAGCCCTTTGGCTGAATGAAGTGTCATGATGTTGACTGCATCGGTATTTTCACTGTTTTCAGCATCCATAACGAGTGCAACATGTTCCAAAAAACTTTGAAGATTTTCAAATTGTTCCATGGAACGGATCATTTCTTTAAGATTTTCTAGTCGTGTAGGAGCCTCTGGTGAGCGATCTTCTAACCACATGGTTGTATAACCAGAATCATCAAGGATAATCTCGGCAAGTTCTTTATGGGGAGTGTCTTGAAGCATATTTTGCCAGCGGCGGAAGTTTTCAATAAGGCTTCGTAACGCGCTGCGTGCCTTAGGCTTTAACTCATCTGTTTCAATGATGTCAGCGGCTGCAGAAAAGAGAGGAACAGCACGTGCTCGCGCACTCTCATAAAGAATGCGCAGGGTTGCATCGCCTATGCCGCGTTTCGGTGTATTAATAACACGCTCAAAAGCTAAATCATCAGCAGGTTGGACAACAACGCGTAAATAAGCCATAGCATCTCGTATTTCCATTCGTTCATAAAAACGAGGACCACCAATGACGCGGTAGTTAAGACCAAGCGTTACAAAGCGATCTTCAAATTCACGCATTTGGAATGATGCACGCACCAATATAGCCATATGATTTAATGCATGACCTGTTTGTTGTGCTTGTTCAATTTCTTCTCCGATGGCACGGGCCTCTTCTTGCGAATCCCATGCTGAATGAATTTTTACTTTTTCTTCCTCACTCTTTATTTGTGCAGAAAAAAGGACTTTGCCCAGTCTTTCTTCATTATGAGCAATGAGATGGGAGGCGGTTTTAAGAATATGGGATGTTGAGCGATAATTACGTTCTAGACGAATAATTTTGGCAGAAGGAAAATCTTTTTCAAAACGTAATATATTCTCGACTTTTGCACCACGCCATCCATAAATGGATTGATCATCATCGCCAACACAACAAAGATTAACATGTTGACCTTGGGGATGTTGTGCCAAAAGGCGAAGCCAAAGATATTGTGCTGTATTTGTATCTTGGTATTCATCGACAAGAATATAGCGAAATTGAGAATGGTATTCGCGAAGAATATCTGGATTATGTTGGAAGAGAGAGATAGAATGAAGAAGAAGATCGCCAAAATCACAAGCATTAAGATCTTTTAATCGATTTTGATAACTGTGATAAAGTTCGCGTCCCATGCCGTTGCCAAAGGAATGAGCATCACTTTTTGAGATATGTTCTGGTGAAAGTCCTTGATTTTTCCAAGAATCAATCATCATGGCAAGGTTTCGTGCGGGCCAACGCTTATCGTCTAGTCCTTCAGCTTGAATAAGCTGTTTTAAAAGTCGAAGAACATCATCGCTATCGAGAATTGTAAAGTTTCTTTTTAAACCAACAAGCTCTGCGTGACGGCGTAAAATTTTAGCACCAGTGGAGTGAAAAGTTCCAAGCCAAGGCATACCTTCAACAACTCCTCCAATAAGTTCACCAATACGTATTTTCATTTCACGTGCTGCTTTGTTGGTGAAAGTAACAGCAAGTATTTGCTGAGGAGAGGCAAGCCCAGAGCGTAAAATATGAGAAATACGGGTTGTTAAAACGCGCGTTTTTCCTGTACCAGCACCTGCAAGAACTAAAAGAGGTCCCTCAGTATTCATAACAGCTTGTTGCTGTTCTGGATTGAGTTGTTCTAAATAGTCTGTGTTATATGATTTTTGTTCTTTTAGAGTATGGGAGAAAAAACCAGAGCTCTTCTTATCATGGTCTGGAGGGGAATCTTCTTCAAAGAAAGGTATGTTGTGATCAGAAAAATTACTCATTATATCTCTTTTGTAGTCTTTTTTTCATTGAAGTTCTAGATTAAAAAAACTTCTCTTAAAAAAGTCACAACAGCTTCAGTTGAATAAACAAAAAGAGAACGTAAAAAAATAAGCATAAACATTAAAGGCGTTGGGTGAGAACGCTTTGAAGGGCATAAACGCGTAACGAAGCCGAAAGATTGACTTGTTGTGGTCTTTTGCTATCAATATCAGTGATAATAAAGGCTAAAGATTGTCCTTTTTTGCGGGCTATATCTTTTAGAATATCTAAAAATGGCGGTTCTAAAGAGACGCTTGTTGCATGCCCATCAACGCGAACAGATATTTTTCGTGGAATGACTTTTGACCAATCGATAGAATTATTTTCGTGCATTTTTCCACCTTTATTCGTGGTTTCGTAAACGATTTTGATCAAGAAATTTTTGCGTTTTTAAAGATTTTTGTTGCTCAAAAAATTTTTCAGTTTTTGTTCGTCCAAAACGATAACGATTTTGCTCAGCACGAAGAGATTTTTCTGTACGTTTTTTTTGTTTTCGAAATTGGCGAAGATTAATCAATTCAGTCATGAGAAAAATTATTTTTTCCGAAAAGAATCTAAAGAGACAACATCAGCACTTTGTTTTGTGTCGTTATTTGAAGATTCTTTATTTGTACTGAAATTTTGTTCTTTTGTAAGCGTATTTTCTTTTTTTTGTGTTTTTGATAAGGTAATGGGCGTAGTTGAGGTATTTTCTGAATTTTCACTTTCTCCAGAGGTAAGATTTGAGGGCAGATCAAATGCTGCTTCAAATGCTGCTATAGGATCATAAAAGACCTGAATGGAAGTAAAAGGAATCACGAGCTTTTCGGTTATTTCCCTGAAAGAGAGGGTTACTTCGAAAGCTGTTTCTGAAACACTGAGATCTCTAAACTGATGTTGTAAGACGATTGTCATTTGCTCAGGATAGCGATTTTTTAGCCGAGGAGAAATTTTAACGCCTGGAGCATTCGTCAAAAAAGTTATAAAAAAATGATGATTTCCCGGAAGACCTGCTTTGCTAACTTCCGATAAAACTTTACGGATAACTCCACGAAGCGCATCCTGAACGAGAATATCGTAACGGATTTGATCTTTAACCATCGAAGTTTATTCCTTTTATTTCACGTAGCAGAATGGAGCGTATTGATATTGTGTGATAGAATATATTTTAAAATTAGCAGTATTTTATCTACGATGCACCTCAATAAATCGAATAAAAACGAAACTCTATGGTAAATAATGTCTGATAATGTCTGAAAGATCAATCAATAACATTTAAAAAAGTGAAGGCTTCTGTTGCCAGGTGCCTCCGAACCCCGCTTAAACCTGCGACGGTTTAAGGCTTAGTTTGAAACATTCACACTGCATTAAGCAGCGAGACGTGCTTCCGCATAGTTGTCATTTGCAACTACTCATTTAGTCCGATAACGGTGGTACTATGCCGAGTAAAAGAGCAATCTTTACGCCCTTGTCGATCCTATTTCGCCCCCACCAAAGTATAATTTTTGCTTATTATATTTTGGTGGAGGCGCCGGGTACCGCCCCCGGGTCCAATGAGTTTATTTCATTGTCCATTTATTACCATAGCTGGCAAGCCAGCTCTTTAAATATAGATGAAGAACGCTCTTTAGAAAAGGGGGGGTTGTTAATATTTTAAATCCTCTAATTATTTATGAAGCTGTATAACGCGGTTGTAAAATACAGCCGCTAATTCTTGGAGAGGAGATGGAGCAAAATGACCAATGATCTAGCAGATATTAAATTATATGATAAAAATCCCGATGAGGCTGCAATAGAAAGGCTTCATCATCGCTTAGCTCTAGTGATGAAAAAACAGGATGCATCACTTGTTGCTACATCGGACCCAAAGGAGTTAGAACGCGTTGAAAAATGGGTTCAAGATGTATTAGGGGCGGATGAACAGAGGGCTAAAAGGGCTGTGTCAAAAGTTGCAGAAATGATGTCTGGAGATCGCAGAAAAAGTCGTATGACTTTCTATTATTTGGTAGCCAAACAATTAAACGCACTTGATAAAATTTAAACAATTTTAAAATTCAATTTTTGCTCAATAAAAAAAGCCCAAGTAATTGGGCTTTTTTGTTTAGCATAGAAGGTTTAATCTGTTTCGTCTTCTTGAAGATATCCTCCTTTGCTCATATCCGGTATAAAGAGAGTGGCAATGAATGCAATGATCATTATGCCGATTACGTAAAAATAAAAGAGTGATTCATGTCCCATATTTTTTAATCCAAGTGCTACGTATTCGGCAGAACCACCAAATAATGCATTGCCAATAGCATGAGAGAGACCAACTCCCAGTGCTCGTACTGAAGAGGGAAACATTGCTGATTTTACGACACCAGAGATGGATGTATACATGCTCATAATACAGAGTATTCCAATAATGGCTGATAGCGCAATCCATGGATTATGTGCGTGACCGATTATAAGGAGTCCAGGAATTGTAAAGAGAGTAGAGAGTGCACTCCAAAGGATAAGTAAATTTCTTGTCCCAATTTTATCAGCTAGGATCCCAAATATGGGTTGGAGTAATATGAAAATAAAGAGTGCCGCGGTCATTACAGTTGTAGCGGTATGTTTATCAAAACCGGTAGTTGTGATCAGATATTTCTGCATATAAGTCGTACAGGTGTAAAATGTGAGAGATCCTCCAGAGGCGAAGAGAACAATCACAAAAAATGCTTTTGTATGTTTGCTTAGAAGCTCTTTAAGACTCCCAGTGTGTTTTTGAGAGCGGCTTTCTTTAGTGGTTGTTTCATGAAGTGAACGACGTAGATAAAGTACAACAAATGCTCCCAATCCACCAATGGCAAATGGAATACGCCAGCCCCATGTTCTTAATTGGTCTTCCGTTAGATAAAGTGCCAGAATGAATATAATAAAACTGGCTAAAAGTTGACCAGTAATAAGCGTACCAGATTGGAAAGAAGCGAAGAGACCGCGGTGTTTTTTAAGGGAAATTTCGCTTATGTAAGTTGCAGCTGTACCATATTCACCACCTGCTGAAAGTCCCTGCATCATACGGATTAGGAGAAGAAGAATTGCTGCAGTTCTCCCTAAAGTTTCATAAGTGGGAAGTATGGCAATGAGAAAAGAGCCCCCACACATCATAAGAATAGATATGAGCATCGAGTTTTTGCGTCCATAACGATCAGCAATAAAGCCAAAGAGCCAACTTCCAATTGGGCGCATAAGAAAACCAATAAAGAAGATCCCTGCAGTTTTAAAAAATTGGGTAACAACATCGCCATCTGAAGGGAAAAATTGTGGTGCAAAGTAAATAGACGCAAATGAGTAAACGTAAAAATCATACCATTCTACTAGATTCCCTGATGCGCTAGATATGATAGCGAAGATACGTTTTCTTGTATCATGCTGTACTAAAGTTGTTTCATTTTTCATGAAGTGCTCCCCTTTTAAATTTATAGTTGATATTTTCTAACCATAATTGTTTATGATTTCCAGAAAAATTCAATTGTATAATGATTATTTTTATGAAAACTATTTAAAATAAAATACTTTTGCAATTTTAAACTATTTATCTATAGTATAAATAGTTTTTTAATTAATTTAAATAATAAAAATCGTTTTAATAAATTTATAATTAAATACAATAGTATTCTTGATAAGAATTGAGTAAGTTTTTATTATAAGTAATATACATTTAAGTTCATGGAAATTTGTTAAATATAAATTCTATCAATAGATTTATACATTTTTTTGTAATTTAAATATTTTGTAAAAGACTGTTTTATTCTTTTATTAAATAATTTATTTATAGCATTAACTCTGTTTCTGAGTTGCAAGAGGTATCGTTATGAGGACGTGATATAAAAAGGGTAGAAATGAAAAAATCTTATGGTATTTGGGTTTCTCAATTGAGATACAAAATGATAAACAACCATTATAAATCAATATGTTATGGAAGTAATATCTGTATGTCATAGAAAGCATTCGATGACTTTCCATTATTGAGAGTAAGATAATGAAATGGGTTTCATAAATAAAAATTAAGTTTTTGTGTAAATAATGATAAAAAAGCCCACTTTTGTGGGCTTTTTTATCCAAAAAATAAGTTTAATGAAGTTTATTGTCTTTATCGAGATATCCTCCTTTATCTATATCGGGCATAAGGAGAATAGAGATGAGTGCAATGACCATCATACCAACTATGTAAAAAAAGAAAACAGATTCGTATCCCATATTTTTTAATCCAAGCGCTACATATTCAGCAGAACCGCCAAATAGTGCATTCCCAATGGCAAAAGCAAATCCAACACCAATTGCGCGGATTGAGGCTGGGAACAATTCTGCTTTTATGATACCAGCAATGGACGTATAAAAACTCATAACACAGAGTATTCCAATGATAATTAAGAGTGCTGACCATGCATTATGGGCATTCCCAATCATTTTAAGTACAGGAATGGTGCAGATAATGGATAAGGTACTCCAACTAATGAGTGAAGCTCTTGCTCCAATTTTATCGGCTATGGAACCCAAAATGGGTTGGAGTAGCACAAAAATAAAGAGGGCGGCAGTCATTATCGTTGTTGCGGTTTGTCTATCAAAGCCCGTGGTTGTGATCAGATATTTTTGCATATAAGTGGTGTATGTATAAAATGTGAGTGATCCACCAGCTGTAAAGCCAACAACCAAAAAGAAAGCTTTTTTATGATTGCGAAAAAGTTCTCTAAGACTACCGGCATGTTGTTCAGAGCGGCTTTTGTGGGTTGTTGTTTCATGGAGCAAACTACGCAGATAAATTGCAACAATTGCTCCAAAGCCACCAATGACAAAAGGAATACGCCATCCCCACGCTTTTAACTGATCTTCGGTAAGGTAAAGGGATAAAATAAATATTATAAAACTTGCGAGAAGTTGACCTGTGATTGTTGTTGCATATTGAAAAGAAGCAAAGAGCCCACGACGATTTTTGGGTGCAACTTCGCTCATATAAGTTGCTGCTGTACCATATTCACCGCCAACGGAAAGTCCTTGAAACATGCGGACTAAAAGGAGGAGAAATGCTGCTGTTATTCCCAAGGTTTTATAAGTAGGAAGTATGGCAATGAGAAAAGAGCCACCACACATCATAAAAACAGAAATAAGCATTGAGCGTTTACGTCCATAACGATCCGCAATGAATCCAAAGAGCCATGCTCCAATTGGACGCATAAGAAAGCCAAGAAAAAAGATTCCTGCAGTTTTTAACAGTTGTGTAACGATATCTTCATCTTCAGGAAAAAATTGTGATGCAAAATAAACCGATGCAAAGGAGTAAGCATAAAAGTCGTACCATTCTACCAGATTTCCTGATGCACTGGATATGATAGCAAAAATACGTTTCCTTGTATCATGTGGATCTAAAGTTGTTTGATTATTCATGAAGTATTCCCCTTTTAGATCTATAACTTTTCTTCTCTTTGAAGTTGTTTACAGTTTAAGCCATAAAAATTCAATTATATTGCGATGTTTCTTAAAAAAAAGGGGGGTGGAAACAGCTTATTTTCATGATGTTTGCAGTTTTTATTTTTGTCATAGAACAAAACGGTGCTCATATTTATAGGAAGGTATGTTTTGATTTTTTACTGTATCTTTAACGGTGTCATTGATCATTCAGATCAGAAAGGGGTGTTGAGAGAGGATTAATTGGTGATAATAGATGCGGTTTAATTTCTATTATTAGACAAATAAGGAAGCGATGTTTTGCTTATTTTTGATAAAGAAAAGAGGACCTTAATTAAAACAGGTCTGATGTTTTTAAAGCTAAGTATACTGGATTTATTGGGATCATGAAAAATATACGGTCGTGACGTGGGATAATTTATTCATCATGATTCATATCAAAGAAGAGGGGATCGCTCCTTTATGATACGAGAGATGCTTATGATATGAAAGGCGAGTCTACAATAGATTGTAAATATTGATTTTACAGTATTATCATAATCAAGAAGCCCGAAAAATCGGGATTCTTGATTTAGTTTAGAAAATTTAATGGATACTATCACCTTGAAGATAGCCCTCTTTTCGAGCATCGGGCATTAAGAGAACAGAAATGAATGCAATAATCATCATGCCAGTTATATAAAAATAGAAGACAGATTCATATCCAAGATCTTTTAATCCAAGCGCGACATATTCAGCAGAACCGCCAAACAGTGCGTTGGCAATAGCATAAGAGAGTCCAACTCCTATTGCTCGTACTGAAGCGGGAAACATTTCTGATTTTACAATGCCAGAGATGGACGTGTAAAAGCTCATAATGCAGAGCATTCCAATAATAACTGATAAAGCAATCCATGTACTATCAGTATTACCAATCACATTAAGTCCAGGAATGGTAAAGATAATAGATAAGACACTCCAAATAAGGAGTGAAGTTCTTGTTCCAATTTTATCAGCCATAAAACCAAATGCAGGTTGAAGTAACATGAAAACAAAGAGTGCAGCAGTCATCACAGTTGTGGCTGTATGTTTATCAAAGCCGGTGGTTGTAATCAGATATTTCTGCATGTAAGTCGTATAGGTGTAGAATGTGAGCGATCCTCCAGCGGTAAAGCCGATAACTAGAAAAAAAGCTTTTCGGTGGTTGGTTAGAAGTCCCCTAATACTACCAGCTTGTGCACTAGAGCGACTTTCTTTGGTCGTTGTCTCATGGAGCGTGCGGCGTAGATAAATCGCAACAATCGCTCCTAGTCCACCAATGGCAAATGGAATACGCCAACCCCATGCTTTTAGCTGATCTTCGGTGAGGTAAAGCGCTAGAATGAATATAACAAGACTGGCTAGAAGTTGACCACCAATCAGTGTGGTGTATTGGAAAGAGCTAAAAAATCCTCGGCGATTTTTGAGGGCGATTTCGCTCATATAAGTTGCTGTTGTACCATATTCACCACCGACAGAAAGCCCTTGAAGCATTCTGAGTAAAAGTAAAAGAATTCCTGCTGCTACTCCAATGGTTTCGTAGGTAGGAAGTAGGGCGATTAAGAACGAACCACCACACATCATAAAAACAGAGATAAGCATTGAGCGTTTGCGTCCGTAACGATCGGCAATGAAGCCAAAAAGCCATCCACCGATTGGGCGCATAAGAAACCCAATAGCAAAGACACCAGCAGCCATTAAAAGTTGTGTAACGACATTGCCGTCTGAGGGAAAAAATTGTGATGCAAAGTAAATGGACGTAAAGGAATAAACATAAAAGTCATACCATTCTACTAGATTACCTGATGCACTGGACACGATAGCCCAGATACGTTTTCTTGTATCATGTGGTGCTAAAGTTGGTTCATTCTCCATAAATTTATCCCTTTTATGATCATACCTAACTTGTTTCTTTTAAAATTTATTTACGATTTGATTCATCAAAATGCAATCGTATAATAATGATTTCCTATAAAAGATGTTTGGGAGGAGGATTTTTTTGAATTGTATTTTTATAAATTTTGAAGTTTCTATTTCCTGTAACGTTAAGAATCAACCATAATATTTATATGAAAATCTATCTTGATCTTTTATCGCATGTTTTAAATAACGGCATTGATCGTACAGATCGAACCGGTGTGGGGACACGATCAATTTTTGGGTATCAAATGCGGTTTGATTTGCAGGCTGGCTTTCCTCTGTTAACAACGAAGAAATTGCATTTGCGCTCGATCATTTATGAGCTTTTGTGGTTTTTGAGAGGTGATACAAATATTGCATGGTTGAAGGAACATGGTGTATCAATTTGGGATGAGTGGGCTGATGAGAAAGGGAATCTTGGTCCTATTTATGGTTATCAGTGGCGCTCTTGGCCTGCTCCCGATGGACGGCATATTGATCAAATCAGTCATCTTTTGGCGATGATTAAAGCAACGCCTGATTCTCGTCGCTTAATTGTATCTGCTTGGAACCCCGCACTGATAGAGGAGATGGCTTTGCCTCCTTGTCATTGTTTTTTTCAATTTTATGTTGCTGATGGGAAGCTATCCTGTCAGCTTTATCAGCGTTCAGCAGATATTTTCTTAGGTGTTCCGTTTAATATTGCTTCCTATGCGTTGTTGACGATGATGATTGCCCAAGTAAGCGGACTTAAAGCAGGAGACTTTATTCATACTCTGGGAGATGCCCATCTTTATTCTAATCATTTTGAACAGGCAAAATATCAATTGTCTCGTATACCAAATGCTTTGCCATGTATGCACATAAATTCAGCGGTAACAGATCTTTTTTCTTTTCAATTTGAGGATTTTGAGTTGCTTAATTATGAAGCGCAGCCACATATCAAGGCACCGGTAGCAATATGACGATTTCCATTTGTTTAATTGCTGCTGTTGCAGAAAATGGGGTTATCGGTCGTGAAGGTGCGATGCCTTGGCATTTATCCACGGATTTGCAACGCTTTAAGGCTTTGACTTTTGGTAGCCCCATTATTATGGGGCGAAAAACTTGGGATTCTCTTGGGCGTCCTTTACCAGGGCGTACAAATATCGTCATTACGCGTGATTGTACCTTTGGTGCAGAAGGGGCTGTTGTTGTCCACTCTTTATCGCAAGCTTGTTCCATCGCAAAAAGTGTGGCTTCTCAAAATGGTGCAGATGCAGTTTTTATTATTGGGGGTGGTGAAATTTTTCAACAAGGGTTGCACATGGCTGATAAAATATTTCTTACAGAAGTTTTAGCTTCTATAGAAGGTGATAGTTTTTTTCCTGTTTTTGACAAAGAAAAGTGGACTACTGTAGAAACACAAGATATTCCAAAAGGAGAAAAAGATAGTCATCCGACACGTTTTGTGGTTTATGAACGAAAATAATCATAAGTAAAAAGAACCTGTCAGTTGTATTGTAATGAGATAAGAGAATCCCTATAAGATCCAAGTGAATGGTTGGTATTTGAATGAATGGTAGTCAGTTAAAGAGGTGATAATGCCCTGGACAAATCAAAATGGTGGTGGCCCGTGGAGTGGCGATAAAAACAAGAACAGTGGTGACAAAAAAACATCGGCTAAGAATCTTTTTGGTTCTGGTGGCAATAATGGTGGCGAAAATGGTCCCAATCTTGATGATATTTTACGTAAAGGGAAGGATCAGTTTAAACAATTTAGTAGAGGGGGGATTGTTGTTTTGTTCCTTCTACTTGCTGTGTGTTTTTTGCTCTATCAATCACTTTATATTGTCCAACAAAATGAGCAAGCAGTGGAATTGCGCTTTGGTGTGCCTAAGGCGGGAATTATCGGTGATGGATTGCATTTTCACTTTTGGCCAATTGAGACCTATATGAAAGTGCCTTTAACTGAAAAAACAATTGCAATTGGTGGACAGACTGGACAGAGACAACAAAGTGAAGGTTTGATGCTGTCTAGTGATCAAAATATTGTTAATGTCAATTTTTCTGTTTACTATCGCATTTCACATCCAGGACAATTTTTATTCAATGTGAATGATCAAGAAGGGACAGTTCGTCAGGTTGCTGAAAGTGCAATGCGCGAGGTTATTGGTTCCAGACCTGTTGATGATGTTTTACGCGATAAAAAAGAGGAAGTTGCTAACGATGTGCGAAAGATTATCCAGTTGACTGTAGATAAATATCAACTCGGTGTCGAAATAAGTCGTGTGTCTATCAGTGAAGCTGCTCCTCCGACAAAGGTTGCTGCTGCGTTTAATTCTGTTCAACAAGCGGAGCAGGAACGTGGAAGAATGATTGAAGAAGGAAATCGTGTGCGTTTTAAGAAGATTGGTTTAGCAAATGGTGAAGCTTCACGTACAAGGGAAATCGCAAAAGGTGAAAAAGCACAAATGGTTGAAGAGGCACGCGGGCGTGCTGAACGTTTTCAAGCCATAGCCCGTGAGTCGGCAATATCACCAGAGGCTGCGCGTTATCGTCTTTATATGGAAACGATGGGGCGTATTTTCTCTTCACCAAATAAATTGGTTCTTGATCAAATTAATTCTCCAGCGGTGCCTTATCTTCCTTTGAACGAATTGCTGCGTAACAATTTATCAGAAAAAGCAAAAGCGAAATCAGCACGTTCGACATCGCTCTTGGATGCTCATATTTCTGGAGGACGCTAATAATGCAGCAGTCTCGTTTTTTGTTTATTTTTAGTACCATAATGTTTCTTTTGATCATTTTGTGGATGTCACTTTTTATTGTCTATCCTCGTCAACAAGTGGCAATTAAGCGTTTTGGTCAAATCGTTAAGGTCGAATCTAATCCTGGAATTTATTCGAAAATGCCCTTTGTGGATAAGATGATTGTGGTGGATAATCGTTTGTTGCGTTATGATGTTCCTACGCAATCGGTACAAGTTCGTGGGGGTGCTTATTACGAAGTGGATGCGTTCTTTATTTATCGTATTACGGATCCTAAATTGTTTTTACAGCGTATTGCTTCAGGGCGTCCGCAAATTGCGGCACGTGAAAATCTTGCACCACGGTTTATTGACGCTTTGCGTGCTGTTTATGGTAAGCGAGAATTTAAAGCTGCCTTATCGGATGAACGAGGCGCAATGATGGCTGAGGTGCAACGGCAATTTTCTATAGATGCAGGTTCGCTGGGTATTACGATTGTTGATGTGCGTATTCGAAAAACCGATTTAACGGATGCTGTTTCAGAAGATGTTTATCGACAAATGGCTGCTGAACGGGAGGCTGTTGCGGAAAATATCCGGGCTCGTGGTCAACAAGAACGAGATCGTATTGTGGCAGAAGCAAATCGTGAATATGAGGAAATTGTGGCAGCCGCAAAGCGTGATGCTGAAATTACTCGCGGTGAAGGACAAGCCGAAAGTATTCGCATTTTATTAAATGCGCGGGAAGCTAATCCATCTTTTTACGATTTTTGGTTAGCGATGGAACAGTATAAGAATTTAGAAAGAGTTTCGATGGTTATTTCACCAAATGAGGATTTCTTTTTTTATTTTCAAAATCCCCTGCAAGTAAAGAAAAAGCTTTCATCAACAATGAGTCCTAGTTTGAGCAAAACTGATTCAAAGTCTGGTGGAGAATAGATATATACTATTTCATATGAGAAGTATGCTCTATAGCTGCTTTTTTATGATGAATGTAAATGTAAGAGAATGTTAAGCCATACTGATTTTGTATAATAAATTGAGTAAGGCTCTTTGCAGCTTTGGTTAAAGGCATGTCATGGATAGAAGTATCGTGAGTAGAAATACGTTTTTGAAGTCTTTTATCACAAGAGTTGTTTTGTGTGTGATTTTGTTTTTATCAGAATCAGTGAATTTGTCTTGGGGCGCAGAGACAAACAAGACATTGCTTTCTGTTCCTGATTTAGCTTCTGAGCTTTTGGAGACGGTTGTGAATATTTCTACGGCACAGACTGTTGAAGGAACCGAACAGGATGAACATACTTCGGTACCCGTTATTCCCAAAGATTCATTGCTGGAGGAATATTTTAATGACTTTTTTACACCCAAAGATGGTCAAAAAAATAGTCAATTTCAAAAGGTGCGTTCTTTGGGGTCTGGTTTTGTGATTGATGCACAAAAAGGGATTATTGTTACAAATTATCATGTTATTGCTGATGCTGATGATATTGAAGTTAATTTTACGGATGGTACAAAACTCAAGGCGAAGCTTCTTGGCAAGGATAGCAAAACTGATTTGGCACTACTTCAAGTGGATGCGGGACGTAAAAAATTAAAAGCTGTGCGTTTTGGCGACTCAGAAAAAGCACGTATTGGTGATTGGGTTATGGCTATTGGTAATCCTTATGGTTTTGGTGGAAGTGTAACGGTTGGTATTATTTCTGCACGTAACCGTGATCTTAATGCTGGTCCCTATGATAATTTTATTCAAACAGATGCAGCAATTAATCGGGGCAATTCTGGTGGTCCGTTATTTGATAGAAATGGTGAAGTCATTGGCATTAATACAGCAATTGTTTCACCTTCTGGAGGATCTATCGGTATTGGGTTTGCTATTCCATCGGATATGGCCCTTTCTGTTATTAATCAATTGCGTGATTTTGGAGAAATAAGGCGTGGTTGGTTGGCTATCCGTATTCAGCCGGTAACAGAGGATATTGCAAAAAGTTTAAAATTGGACAATGCTGTAGGAGCATTGGTGGCTGGTAAAATAGAACAGACAGAAGAAAATAATGTAGATAATAGCCAGTTACAAACTGGAGATGTTATTCTTTCCTTTGGTAATTTCAAAATTAAGCATGCACGTGATTTGCCGCGTTTAGTTGCAGAAAGTTCAGAAGGAAAAGTGGTGGATGTTACTGTTTTACGGAATGGGCAAGAAAAAACAGTAAAAGTTAAGCTTGGACGTTTGATTGAAACAGATGCAAATGAAGATATAGAAGAAGAAGTTGATGATAAAAAAGACAATAATCTGTCCAAAAGCGTGACAATGCAATTTATGGGAATGACGCTATCTGAATTGACAGAGGATTTGCGTCATCGTTATTCAATTTCAGATAAACTTCGAGGACTAGTGATAACATTTGTTGCACAAAATAGCGCAGCGGATAAAAAGCGTATTCGCGTTGGTGAAGTCATTATTGATATCAATCAGAGTGCTATCACAACAATCGATGAAGCTAAAAAACGTATTCATAAATTACGTGAAGCCGGACGCAAAAATGCTCTATTCATCGTAGCGCGCCCAGATGGAGAGTTACGGTTCGTAACGCTTCTAATGGATTGATACCCCAATAAATTGAGGCTTAAAAATTAATTTTTTGTTTTTTATCAGCCTTAGTATATGGGATACTTTGTAGCTCAGCTATGTGATGTCCAATATTTCTCAAGTTCATTTTACGACAAAGAGCATGGATTGTATAACATAAAATCCGTTGGGCAGCTCTATTTTTGCATTAAATAAAAGTATAGGTTGGTACCATAATAGATTTGCTAGTTCTCAATATTGCAACAGCCTAGGCTTTGAAGTGCTGCATAAGAGATCACTGTCTTGTGTTTAAGTCAATTTTTATTTCTGCTTTTGATGCACAAGTGAATGGTATTGATATGGCACTCTATGAGAAGGATAAAAATGAGAAAATCTTATGATATTGGGAGCTCTTATTCAGGTTGCAAAACGCTCAATTATTATAAATAAAGGGTGCAATTATTATTATAAATAATGTTTTATCTAGTGAGACTTTTAGCACTTTGTGATTGTGCTTTGTGTGCTATAGAGAGCGTTTTTTTCACTTCAGTTTGAAAAAAATTATCCTAGAGAAAAATCATATCAGACTAAATTCGTTATATATATTTATACCTTTCTTGGTGATGGATGAAAAAATAGTTATAAAAAAGAGAGCGTGAAGGAGACAATTTCTGAATCTCTTATTATAAATCAGAGTAGCATGCTGTTTTTATAGGAAAAAATAAAGCTGTTTGATTGTATAGGTTAAGCTCAGTATTATTTTCATAAATGATGACAAAGAATATGTTTATTTTTAATGGACTAACGGACAGGATGATTATGGCTGTAGTTTATTATTGAATTATGATAGCAGAAATGCTTGGAAATTCCTTTGGTGTCGTTATTAAGTCCATTTTTTCTTTTTTTTATAAGTTTCATAGGGGGCTCTGGGGGGGCTGTGTGTTGCAATAAGTTATTGATTGGGAGAAATTGTTATTCATGACACAGAGAACAGTTACATTAATAGCGGGACCAACGGCAAGCGGGAAGTCAGAACTTGCCTTACAAATGGCTCAAGAAAAAAATGCTCTCATTATTAACACTGATTCAATGCAGGTTTATGATGTTTTAAATATTTTAACGGCACGGCCTACGGAGGCTGATACTGCGATTGTTCCGCATTATCTTTATGGTCATGTGAGTCCTACTTTGAATTATTCAGTAAGGCAATGGTTGTGTGATGTCGAGAAGCTATTGGCTACTTTTTCTTTAAGATCAGTTATTTTTGTTGGTGGAACAGGACTTTATTTTCGTGCTCTTTTAGAGGGGATTTCGGAAATCCCTCATGTTCCGGATGTTGTGCGGCAGAAGTGGCGACTTCGGCTTGATAAAGAGGGACCTGAAAGTCTTTATCGCCAGTTGTTGCAGATTGATGCTGTTGTTGCTGAAAAAATTTCTTCGCACGATAGACAGCGTATTGTCCGTGCTTTGGAAGTTTATGATGCAACCGGTAAGACGCTCAGTTGGTGGCAAAAACAAAAAACAATACCTCTCATTGTGCCGAATTTCACCGAAAAAATTCTTCTCATGCCACCACGTCCTCTGCTTTATGAACGTATTCATAAACGCTTGGATTCTATGATTGAAAGAGGAGCTTTAGAAGAGGTGATGATCATGAAGAATCTTATGCTTTCACCTTCATTACCTGCAATGAAGGCTATTGGTATACCTGAATTTATGGCTTATTTGGATGGATATAGAAGCTTTGAAAATGCTCTTGAAGCGGTGAAAACACAAACGAGGAGATATGCAAAAAGACAAATGACATGGTTTCGTAATCAATTTGATGAAGAATGGATGCTTACTTTTTGATAAAAGAGCTAGAGCTTTGCAAAGAAACTTATCGAAAGATAAAAGATAATTCGTGAAAAAGAATTTTTTTAGAAAATATAATTTTTTATTGACGAATGGTATCAATGGAATTAGAAATCTTTCTACAAGGAAATTTTTATATATTTTATACGTTGGAATAATGGGGGTAATCATACAGTGTGTGTTGTGTAATGGGCTCCTTTGGGGTCTTTTTTTATGGGCTCCATTAGGGGCTTTTTTATTGTCCTATCAAGTAGGTGAGTGGGAAAAATGAGAAATGATCCAAGAAAGCAAGAGAGTGCAGATGGAAAAATAATGTCGGGGGCTGAAATAGTGGTTCAGGCTCTTATAGATCAAGGGGTTAAACATATTTTTGGTTATCCTGGTGGGGCTGTTCTGCCTATTTTTGATGTTCTCTATCACCAAGATACACTCCAGCATATTTTGGTGCGCCATGAACAAGCTGCAGGGCATGCTGCTGAAGGTTATGCACGCAGTACTGGAAAGGTAGGTGTTATGCTTGTGACTTCTGGTCCAGGCGCAACGAATGCTGTTACACCTTTGCAAGATGCTCTTATGGATTCTATACCTCTTGTTTGTTTTTCTGGTCAGGTAGCGACAACGATCATTGGAACAAATGGCTTTCAAGAAGCTGATACGGTTGGAATTACAAAGCCCTGTACGAAGCGTAATTGGCTGGTTAAAAACGTTAATGATCTTGCGGCTATTATTCATGAAGCTTTTTCTCTTGCTCAATCAGGTCGTCCTGGACCGGTTTTGATTGATATTCCTAAGGATGTTCAATTTGCTTCAGGAATTTATAGAGCACCTCAAGCGCCAACATTTATGCGTTCTTATTCAAAGTCGAAAGGGAATGCGCAGGCTATTGAAGAGGCTGTTTCTCTCTTAGTAGAAGCAAAGCGTCCTGTTATTTATTCTGGTGGTGGTGTTATTTCATCAGGGATGGAAGCTGTAAAGCTTTTGCGCGATTTAGTTCAACTGGGTGACTTTCCGATTACGTCAACACTCATGGGGCTTGGTGCTTATCCCGCTTCTGGCAAAAATTGGCTTGGAATGCTTGGGATGCATGGAACCTATGAAGCTAATATGGCCATGCATGATTGTGATGTCATGTTAGCTGTTGGTGCGCGTTTTGATGATCGTATCACTGGGCGATTGGATGCATTTGCACCTCATGCGCGTATTATTCATATTGATATTGACCCCTCTTCCATTAATAAGATCGTAAAAGTGAAAGTGCCACTTATTGGTGATGTGGCTTGTGTTTTAGGAGATATGACGCAACGCTTAAAGATACAGCAATCAGCGTTTAATAGTGAAGTTCGTGAGGCGTGGTGGACGCAAATTAATCGCTGGAGATCACGCAATTCATTGGCATATACGGAAAAAAAAGATGTTATCATGCCACAATATGCTCTTGAACGGCTTTATGCACTGACCAAAGATGCTCGTGCTTATATCACAACGGATGTCGGACAGCATCAGATGTGGGCTGCACAGTATTATCATTTTGATGAACCAAAACATTGGATGACTTCTGGTGGTCTTGGAACGATGGGGTATGGTCTTCCGGCGGCTATAGGTGTTCAAATTGCCTATCCTGATGCGCTTGTTGTGTGTATTTCTGGTGATGCTTCCATTCAGATGAATATTCAAGAACTTGCAACAGCTATTCAGCATGATACACCTGTAAAAATTTTCATTTTAAATAATCAGTATATGGGGATGGTTCGCCAGTGGCAGCAATTGCTGCATGGTAATCGTCTTTCTCATTCTTATACGGAATCTATGCCTGACTTTGTGAAATTGGCACAAGCTTATGGGGCCGTGGGAATTCATTGTTCAAAACCCGATGAACTTGATGATAAAATTCAGCAGATGATTGACTGTGATAAGCCTGTTCTTTTTGATTGTCGTGTTTATCATTTAGAAAATTGTTTTCCTATGATCCCATCGGGATGTGCCCATAATGAGATGTTATTACCCGATGAGGCAAGCGAGGAAGCTGTTGCAAATGCTGTTTCTTCCGAGGGAAAGATTCTTGTATAAAATGAATATGTTAACAAAATAGTGAAGGATGGTGATGATGGGTCTTCATCTCTGTCTCTTCTTTGTGGAGAGTTCCTATTATCCTTAGAGCTCATTTTATGATTTTCATTCTTTGTTTAAAGACAGGGGGTGTATTATTATTTGTTCATCTAAAAAATGTTATAAGTTGTGTGTCCAATTATGTTTGAATTTATTTGTATGCGATGTTTGTTTTTTAAATTCATATGTTCATATTAATAGCTATTTCGTTGCATTTTTTAGATAATACATTGAATTATCTGTTGTAAATTAATTATGTTGTCTCATATATGAAAAATTCCATCGTGCAAGAAAAAAAGCCACCGTGCTTGAAAGGTGCGACCATGCAAACCGTCATACTTGTGAAAACAATAGAAGAGTTTGTCACGATATTTTGGTTTCGCATTATGAAATTATTCCAAATCGCTCTTTCAAGGGTTTGATAGGAGAATCTCCCTAGCGGCTTGAAAGGAAGGGAAAAAATAACAAAGATCAAATGCAGCCATAGAAAATCAATTGGCCACCATAGCTTATAATCAGGTAGCAATCTCACCTGATTATGCGGGGGAAATCTATACATATGAGATGTGTAGTCAATATATATAAACCGGAATAATACTCAACATCGTATCATTATCAAGACATTAACATTGAAAATCAAATACTCTTTCTTTTATTTGTTTTACATATCTATGATTCCATAAATCTGCAGACACAAATACTCTTTGAATCCACCTCATTGGATTTTTATAACTATCAAATGATCCAAAAAATTTATCTCTAGAGTGTAGAGCCATTCTGTTATCAATGTATAATAATCTTCCTGGTTGTACATCAATTCCAAAAGATACAGCCTTAATAGCTTCATAAAAATGATTTAAAGCTTCCTTGGCTTTTTTTGACTGTGGCTCTAACATGCCCGGACAAAAAACAGCGCTGATATCTGGGAATTCACCGTCTCCTTGAACTAGGGGCACTTTACTTGTAGAGTTCACCCCACTTTTTCTCCTCTATAGGGAATATTAATTATATATAAATTATCCCTTAAGCTCCTCAAATCCTCTTCACTTAAAAGTTTTAAAGCTAGACGTGCATCAGATATTCTCGTTAACGGGCCATCAACATCATTGCGAACACCAGTTAAAAGTATCCCTTTAGGAGATAAATTTAAACCTCTTATAAATTTTAGTGCAGCATTTTCTATATGAAAATCTAACTCAACTTCAGATCCTAATCCTGTATAATCTTTTTTATTATCCTCTAAAGGAACTAGGTTGTTTACTATATGTTCGCCTTCAAATTTAATTGAATAAGGCTCTCCGATTAATAAAGAAAACATCATAATTAAATTTTCGCTAATATAGCCACTTTTACAAAACGCATCTAAATTATGAGGATTAGGTAACGTATTAATTTGTCTATCAATTGGAAGGTTTTCAAAGATTAAATATGGTCTCGGGGTAATAGACACCTTTTGATTCATAAGAATTGTCAATATCCTATGTGGTAGCTGCGAAAATGCTATTTTTTTAGTTCAACCGAATATTCAATATCAATCGTATGGATCATAAATAGCATGGTCTAAAGCCTCCCAAAGTTTGTCTCTTTCGCCATTGCTCAACTCAAAAGTATTTTCATTTATCATTATAATTTCTTCCCCAATTATATTTCCCTATTTTTTTTATTAAGAAAAGTGAAAAAACAATAATTAAAATTAAAATCAGCCATGTTAGTAAATAAGTGTCTGTAAAATCTTGGATTAATCCAAATAATGGTGGAGCAGTAATAATTGCGATTTGATTTACAGACATTGCTAAACCCAAAGAAAAGCCAACGCTTTCTTTTGGCGAAGAGTCTACAATATAAGCAACCCAAGGGCCATACCATCCCATTCCAAAAAAACCTAACCAAGCAGATAAAATAGTTAAATAAATTATGGATCCATTAATGCCCAAAATTAATATTAAAAATTCAAAAACGATTGCAATCATGCAAAACAAGACAGGAAAAAATCGTCCTTTTCTACAATGATCACTCCATGCTGCTAGAATAATTCTTCCTAAGGCACCAGAAGCTTGTGAAACAAAAAACAAATAAGCACTTTTATCTAAAGACAGGTGATAGATTCTATAAAAATAAATCGTTATAAAAATGGTTAAAACATATTGAACGATCACAAGTGAAACGCCTGAAAAAATAATATTCTTCATATGCGGTGCAGCCAACATCGCAAGACGATACCTTACATTTGCATAGAACGAAACCCTTGCCTTGCTTTCTGGAATGATAGCGATAACTTTTGCTGGTGAGTGATAAAAAATAATAAATATACATCCACCTAAAAAAGAAACTATAGCACCGACCAAAAACGCACTTTGTATGCCATAGACAAGCGCACTAGCAGGAAGAACTATCCCAGCTAATGCTCCGCCTAATGGTAGTCCCGCCTGCCTTATTCCCATTGCAAATCCGCGCTGCGATTGTGGAAACCATGAAGAAACAGATTTAGCGCCACCGGGTTGAGCAGAACTATAAAATCCCCCTACAATTAGCAAACAAACCAAAAGGGAAATATAGTTATCTGCGATTGCCCCCAACAAAAGAGCGACAGAAACGCCGATAGCGCCAACTCCAACAATATAGCGCTCGTTAAACTTGTCTAGTAATTCGCCAGCTACAAGTAACCCAATAATAGGTAGGAACTGCGCTGCTGAAGACAGCAAACCTATCTGAGAGTCACTAAGCGAGAAATCCTTCTTAAAAAATTCAGCTAAAGGACCAATTCCTTGAACAAAGAAGCAGGCTGATGCTTGAGCGATAGTGGCAACAAGCAATACAATCCATCTATAATAATTTTTTTCTATAAATTTATTATTGCTCACTATACTCTCCCTCCAATTAAAGGGTATTCCAATAAAGTGGCCTTTTTTTAATAATGATTGCAACAATAAATTAGGTATTTTATGCTGATTACATAAAAATCTGTCAATACGATTGGTATTAATATGAAAGTTAAGGAATATGCTTCATTTAAGGAAATAAGCTATTATGTGTCGTGAAAATTTGATAGGCTAGCGATATAAGATAAATTTTACAAACATTGGCTCAGCCGGCATTAAGTGCTCTTTATAAAAGAAGCTATATTTTGGCAAGCTTTTTCAAAATAATTCTCAAAGCTTTCTTCAGTCACATAGCCCAGATGCGGTGTGCAAAGAACTCTATCTGATTGCAATAATTTGCTCTCATATACTGGCTCGCTGTCATAAACATCCAGTGCAAAGTAAGTTGAATTTTCCAAACTTAGTATTTTTTCTATCGCCCCTTTTTCAACCAAAGCTGAACGCGCTGTGTTAACAAAAATAGCATGTGGTTTCATGCTCAATAGATCATCTAATTGAATGATTTCTCTGGTTTTATCGCTTAAACGTAAATGGACGGATATAACGTCAGGACGTGTAAAAAATTCATCTTTTGAATGCGTAAAATGATAACCTAAATTTTTTGCTTCTTGCGTTGAACGCTCGCTCCCATAAACCAAAATGGACATGCCAAAAGCTTGAGCATATTGAGCAACCATTTTACCAATACGCCCAAATCCGAATATTCCAAGAGTGGCCCCTTTCATTTGGTTGCCAAATGTTGTTTGCCATCGTCCTTTTTTCATATCAGACACAGATTTACAGAGTTTTCTACGCGCAGACATAATTAAGAGCCACGCAAATTCAGCAGCAGAAGTTGGATCTCCACCACCGTCTAATATTTCAATTCCTAAGTCTCTACAAGCTTCTATATCAATATGTGAACCTATATGGCCTGTTTGGCAGATTAATTTTAAATTTGGCAGTTTCAGGAGAAGATTTCTATCAACTATAGTCCGCTCTCTGATTAAGATAAGAATATCTATCTCTTTGAGCTTATCTTCTAAGTCACATTCTTTAGCTAAATTATTTATAATCAGCACTTCATGCGATTTCATTAATTTTGTAATAGACTGTAATGTTAGGGTGGCTTTTTGATAGTCATCTGGAATTAATATTTTCAATTTAAATCTCCCGTTTCATTCAATCAATATTTGAGCTCATTATTTCATTTCTAAAACAACCAAAAAGCAATCTTACCGCTGATGTTTTGACATAACGCCAAGCCTATTAACAAATTATACTCCTTGATTTCATTACTATTTCTAGCAATAAGAATAGCATTAATCAGTTAGTTTTTATAAACTTTAAAATATTGCGAAAAAAAAGTTTGACTCAGTAGATGGAGAATTGCACTTTTCTCATATTCTAGAGGACGGACCTGAAGTGCTACGCTGGACTGAAACCCATGTCCCAGTTTTTTTATAATAGACTACCAAGAAGGTCATACTTACGAACCAGATTTTATTATCGAAACAGAAAACGCTATATATTTGTGCGAGATAAAGCGTGCTTCATATAAGCGTGATGGCTCTCTTTATTCGTTGAGATATAACTTATTTGTAACATGAAGAGTAAATTTATTAAAATCATGATAAGAGGGAGATAGGGACTTTATAGGTGTATCACCATAGGATTAATTAGTTTTGTTGAGAGCTATTTCTATTTCTGCCAAAAGATTTTTGATATATTTAATTATTATTTCGTAACAGTGGATGTACTTTATTTTTATGTGCAAGAAAGCAGAGTGATTGTGTAAGATAGTATTCATAAAATTACATTATTCTTATCTGTTAAGGACATTTTTTCTAGCGAGGATTTTGCAATTGCAATGCTCTTTTTCTCATTCTAAATTTTGGTTAGAAAAAGCGTATATAGGTGTTATTTTAACTTTAAGATATGCATATTCCATTGTTGGTGTTATTGTTGTAAAAAATTATATTTTATTTGATAAGTATAAGGTGTTACCAAGAAGATCGATGTATAGATAAAATTTAGATTGTTACAATATCTTGAAAAAGCAATGGGTAAATAATTGATAATTGTGCTACGAAAGTTGTTAGATGGGCGTGTGTCAGCAATTCTTAATAAAAAAGTTTTTCTTGATAGTTGGTTTTTTTCAAAATACTGCTCTTTTTATGCAAATCTTATGTTGGTAAGCTATGCAATTTTCACCCGAACAGGATAATGCATTGAAGGCTGTTGCTGCGTGGTTGAAGGAGGGGCGTTCTCCTCTTTTTCGTCTTTTTGGCTATGCGGGGACGGGTAAGACAACGCTTGCGCGCTATTTTGCAGAGACAGTTGATGGTTCTGTCCAATTTGCTGCGTTTACAGGGAAGGCGGCGCAGGTTTTGCGCTCTAAAGGTGCCAGTAATGCTTGTACTATTCATTCGTTGATTTATTGTCCGCGTGGGGAAGAAGAAGTTTCCGATGAAGTTACGGGAAAGAAGTCTATTGCACCGACATTTGCATTAAATCGGAGGAGTGCGGCTGCACAAGCTAAGCTCATTATTGTCGATGAATGCTCAATGGTAGATGAAAAATTGGCGCGTGATTTAATGAGCTTTCGGACACCAATTCTTGTTCTTGGTGATCCAGGTCAATTGCCTCCCATATCAGGTGGAGGATTTTTTTCCAATGGAGAACCAGATTTTCTTCTTTCAGAAATTCATCGGCAAGCGCGGGATAATCCGATTATACGTCTTGCTATGGATGTGCGTGAAGGACGCGATATTGCTTATGGTGACTATGGAGAAGCGCGCGTTGTTAAACGTAAAGAGGTCAATCAACAATTGGTTTTGGATGCTGATCAGGTATTGGTAGGGGTTAATCGTACGCGCTACCTTTATAATCAGCGTTTGCGTGTGTTAAAAGGATTTACAGCAGATTATCCACAAGCAGGAGACAAGCTTGTGTGCTTGCGAAATGATCCTACTAAAGGTTTGTTGAATGGCTCTTTATGGAAGGTGATGACTTCACAGAAGGAAACAGTTAAACCAAGTATTAATCTTCTTGTGAAACCAGAAGAAAGTGAGCGTGGGGTAGCAAAGATTAAACTGTTAAAAGCAGCGTTTGAAAACCCTGATCAAGAAATTTCATGGCAATTAAAAAAGCGATATGATGATTTTGATTATGGGTATGCATTAACGGTTCATAAAGCGCAAGGTTCTCAATGGAATAACGTCGTTTTGTTTGATGAAAGTTTTGCATTTCGTGATATGTATGCGCGCTGGCTTTATACGGGAATTACGCGCGCAGCAGAACGTTTAATGATTGTTCGATAGAAAAAATATGTATATCATCTAAGTTTCAGATGGAAAATGCCTTTTTTCTATCTTGTTACATACTATAGAAAAATGGAAATGGGCATGGCGGTAAAACTTTCGGTTAATCTTAATGCTGTTGCTGTTTTGCGTAATCGACGTAATCTTCCGTGGCCAAGTATCACGAATATGGGGCATATAGCGCTTGCTGCTGGAGCGGCAGGTTTGACGGTTCATCCACGCCCCGATGAAAGGCATATTCGTTTTGCGGATTTGCCAGATATATACTGTTTAATCAAGAATACTTTTCCTACAGCTGAGTTTAATATTGAAGGTTATCCAAGTGATCAATTTTTGGATATCGCTGAAAAGTATGCTGATCAGATTACCCTTGTTCCTGATGATCCAGATCAGTCAACATCTGATCATGGTTGGAATTTTGCTCATGATGCAGAATTTTTAACACCTATTATTCAGCATTTGAAAAAAAGAAAGATTCGTGTATCACTTTTTGCTAATCCTACTATCGATGGTCTTGATACTGCTAAAGCAATAGGAGCTGATCGTGTGGAGTTTTACACGGGACCTTACGGTGGTGCATTTCAGGATAAGATAAAACAGGATCAAGAGCTCAATAAACTTGTTTTAGCAGCAAGAAGAGCAAAAGAGTTGCAGTTAGGTATGAACGCAGGGCATGATCTGACGCTTATGAATCTTCCTGCTCTTGTCAAAAACATTCCTTGGCTTGATGAAGTTTCTATTGGTCATGGCCTCATTGCCGATGCATTAGAGTATGGAATGCATGATACTGTTCAGCGTTTTATCCGGTTATTATCGTAATCTTTTTCTCTCTATAAAATTGAAAGAGAATTTTTTATAAAGCTTTGCCAATTTATCTTTAAAAAATAATATATGTTTAGATAAATAGCACTATTAGCGTGCATTATAAATATTCTATTGTTGCTCTGTTTATTGGTTGCTTTCTATCTTTTGTTTTGAGTGTATGCGATGTTTTTTATTTGTACTATCTATTATGAGGAAGTTTTAAAATCTTCTTACTATAATTTCTTTGAAGAGATAAGAAATAGGGTTTGGAAAGTGTCTTCCTTGTAAAGGAGTGCGTAGGATTTTAATAGATCAATACACAAATTTTCTTGATGTTTGAGCTCATTTTACGGGTTATCTGTAAATAGTATAACGTAAAATCTTCATGGATGATATGAAGTCTATTGCTATCATCATTTTATTGGCTAATTCAATGTTGTGGCAGTTTTTGGCATATAAGGGTTTTGATGATTTTATCATGAATAGATTTAAAATCAGAAAATGCTTTTTATGAATAGGCTTAGTGCAATAAGAGCTGTCAAATAGAATGATGATATCGACTTGTAGCTTTATGAAGTAAAGAGAGTGGTGTGTAATAAATCTTAGGCGATTATAGGGGATTCTTGAAAAGGGCTCGAGCACATTAAAAGTTTTTTATAAGGCGCTATCATAAATGAATAACATAATGGCAGTATGGGGCCGTTCTTTTTCGCGTGAGAAGCGCGGATATTAAAGAACGTAAAAAGTAAAAACGTCCTCTCTATTATTCTAAAGATATTGTTGTGTATGCTTTTGAAGATTGTATTAAAACAATACTTGTTATTTTGTAAATTTTCTTGCTATCCGTATTGATTTGGTTCATGTTAAAAGTTGTATATTGTATCTTAATTTTTAGAATATAGTGTTTTGTTGCACGATAGAAGAGTAAAATATTAGCAAATATATTTTCTTTAGAAATCTTGTTTTGTGTAATTATTGTTTTTGTGGAATAGCAGTTGAAGTTGATTTGGGGATCTGTATATGTTTTGGGAATGTTTGGGGACTACAGTTTTTTATGCAATATGTAAACTTTAAAATTATTCAATTGCTGTGTTCTTATAAGCGGTATTTTTTGTCTTTATAAGTGTGTGATGCACTGAAGATAATGTTTCGTATTTAAGAAAAATAATCTGAAATCCAGTTTAAATAGAAAAAGAAGGAATTTTTTTATGCGTGTTTATTATGATCGTGATGCGGATGTTAATCTTATTAAAGGGAAAAAAGTAGCCATTGTTGGTTATGGTTCTCAAGGGCGTGCGCACGCTTTAAATTTGAAAGATTCCGGTGTGCAAAATGTGCAAATTGCTTTGCGCTCAAGGTCGGCAACAGCTAAAAAGGCCACTGCGGATGGTTTTGAAGTAGTGAGTGTTGCGGAAGCAGCAAAATGGGCAGATCTCATCATGATGGCAACACCAGATGAATTGCAAGCTGATATTTATAAAGAGCATATTCATGATCATTTACGTGATGGGGCAGTGATTGCTTTTGCGCATGGTTTGAGTATTCATTTCGGCTTAATTGAACCTAAAAAAACAGTTGATGTTGTGATGATTGCTCCCAAAGGTCCAGGTCATACAGTGCGCAATGAATACCAACGTGGTCGTGGTGTTCCTTGCTTAATAGCGGTGGCACAAGATGCTTCAGGACATGCTCATAATGTAGCATTGTCTTATGCATGTGGTCTTGGTGGTGGACGTGCTGGGGTGATTGAAACAACATTTAAAGAAGAGTGCGAAACTGATCTTTTTGGTGAACAAGCGGTTCTTTGTGGTGGTCTTGTTGAGCTTATTCGCGCAGGTTATGAAACATTAACACAAGCAGGTTATGCACCGGAAATGGCTTATTTCGAGTGTTTACATGAAGTTAAACTGATTGTTGATCTCATGTATGAAGGGGGCATTGCAAATATGAATTATTCGATTTCCAATACGGCTGAATGGGGCGAATATATGTCTGGTCCACGCGTGATTACTGATGAAACAAAAGCAGAAATGAAGCGTATTTTGAAGGATATTCAGACGGGTAAATTTACGTCAAATTGGATTCAAGAGTATAAAGCTGGTGCAGCTCATTTTAAAGGCATGCGGCGTTTAAATGATAATCATCCTATTGAAGAAGTTGGTAAAAAACTTCGTTCTATGATGCCTTGGATAAAATCTAACGCTTTGGTTGATAAAGAGCGTAATTGAAGCTTCTAAAGAGATATTTTATCAATAGCTTTTATAATTTTATAGATAAATATAAAAAAGGGTAACTTTAGTTACCCTTTTTTATATGCTTTTTGCAACATAAGCTTTATTTTTTAATTTTTTGCATAATTCTTTTTTCCAAAAAGAAAGTATACAATTCCTAAAAATATGAACCACGCTGGAGTGTATTTTAAAGCTATGGCAGTATCAGCTTCTAATGATAATAAATAAATAATGAATGCAAAGAAAATAAGAAGCGCCCAACACATAACAACACCTCCTGGCATTTTATAAGGAGAGACAGTATGCTGGAGAGGACGATTGCGACGATAGACGATATAGCTGATCAAAATGATAGACCATACAAATATAAACAAAGTTGCGGCAATCGTCGTAACAATTGTAAAAGCAGCTATGAGGGTTTGAGATAACGATACAACTACATAACCAAATAAGATGCATAAACATGAAAAGAATAATGCGTTGGCTGGAACGTGGTTACGAGAAAGTTTTCCTAAAAATTTAGGAGCACCTTTTTGTGTTGCTAGCCCATATATCATACGGCTGGTAGAAAAAATTCCACTATTTGCTGAAGATGCGGCAGCTGTGAGGACAACAAAGTTCATCAAACCAGCAGCAGTTGGAATACCAATAAGTGCATACATTGTTACAAATGGGCTTTTTTCTGGACTGATTTGATCCCACGGTGTCACAGACATAATCACAAGAAGAGAGAATATATAAAAGAATACAATGCGGATTGGTATTGAATTAACAGCCTGTGGTAAAGCTTTTTGAGGTTCTTGCACTTCAGCTGCAGCTGTTCCAGCGAGTTCAATGCCAACAAAAGCAAAAATAACAATTTGGAATCCAGCAAAAAAGCCTGTAATTCCTCGCGGAAAAATATTTCCACCATTCCATATATGGCTAAGAGAAGCAACCGTGCCGTTTGGAGAGACAAAACCGGTAAAGATCATATAAAATCCTACAACAATTAAGACTAGAATTGCTACGATTTTGATAAAACCAAACCAAAACTCAAGTTCGCCAAATAGTTTTACGGCGACGAGGTTAAGAATTAAAAAGGACATAAGACCAATTATAACAGGAATCCACGAATTGAGTTCAGGCCACCAAAAGTGTGTATAAGTGACAATAGCAATAATTTCAGCAGTTCCGGTGACAATCCAACACAACCAATATGTCCAGCCGATAAAGAATCCGGCACACGGACCTAGAAGATCAGTTGAGAAGTCAATAAAAGATCGATATTGTGTATTAGAAAGCAATAACTCTCCCATAGCACGCATGACAAAGTATAGAGCACAACCAATAATTGCATAAACGAGTAGAATTGAGGGGCCTGCTACACTGATTGTTTTTCCTGATCCCATGAAGAGACCTGTTCCAATCGCTCCACCAAGGGCTATAAGTTGTATGTGTCGGTTATGTAGTCCACGTTGCAATTTCTTCTTAGGTTTTTTTTCTAAATTTTGTTTGTTCATTTTTGGGAATTTCCCCTTAGTTATTTTTAAATAAAAATTATCCTAAAAAAGGTAATCTCTTCTATCGGAACACGCTATGGTTAAGGAGTAAAGGAATTTTTTTCTATGACTATATGTGAACAAAGAAAAAACATTATAAATTAATGGAATAACTATTTTATACATAAGAAATAAAATATAAATTATATTATATTTTTTATGTTTTATATATATTATAAACATAATATACTATATATTATTTACAATAAATAATATATAGTATATTAATATAATAATTTATTATTTATATATATTTACTTGAAATTATTTTGTAATAAATCATTGCATTAAATAGTTTTTATTTCAAATTATTTATTAATAAATTACTTTATTTTACAGAAGAATATAAATAAAATTATAAATTTATTAAATATAAATATTTATATAGAAATAAAATAATTTTTAAACTATTAAAATATTATTTAAATATTAAAAATATATTTAAAATTTACATTTAAATATTTATATTTAAAATTTATTATAAATAGAAAAATATTTTCATAGAATCTTTTTTTATTGTAGATAGCTATTAAGATATATTTTGTTTAGAGCTGTATTTTTAATTTTGCTAAAAAATTGAATATAAATTTTGGGGGGCGATTTTAGATAAAATTTCATGTTTTATTAGTAAACAATATCAGTGAAGTTTATAGAGAATTCTTCACAGAATAGCGCATTTCTTATCCTATAATGCAGTAAAATACTGTTGTTTAGAGTAGTGATATAAAGCATATAAAATTTTACACATTAAGTATTTTTAGAATGTGTGGTGAGTATTTAGGGTAGGGCTAGCCCATAGAGCCTTATGTAGGTGAATCATATAAGTGGTTAGCAGCATTCCCCTTAACAAGCCGGATTGTTTACAAATCGGCGTTTGTGGGAATCATCGTTTTTTGAGGTGTGGGGAGGAGGTTAAGTAGAAAAAGGGTAACTTCAGTTACCCTTTTTTGAGATGTTTTGTATAGATTTTATTTGTTCTTTGGAGCGATTTTTTTTCTTATAAACATAAAATACATTATACCTAAGAAAATAAACCAAAAGATACTGTATTTTAAAGCTGTTAGGGTATCATGTTCTAATGTCAATAAATAGAGCATGAAAGCAAAAAAGACTAACACGATCCCGCACATAATGACACCTCCCGGCATTTTGTAGACGGATTCAGCATGTAGACGAGGGTGATTGCGACGATACACAATATAGCTAATCAAAATGACGGACCATACGAATAAAAATGCAATCGCTGAAATGCTCGTCACAATTGTAAAAGCACTTATGATGCTTGGAGATGATGATGCAATTGTGTATCCTACTAAAATACATAGGCAGGAAAAGAACAGAGCATTGGCTGGAACATGGTATTTGGAAAGCTTCCCTAAAATTGGAGGAGCACCTTTTTGTGTTGCAAGCCCGTATATCATGCGGCTAGTCGAAAAAATACCACTATTTGCTGAAGAGGCAGCCGAGGTGAGAACAACAAAATTGACCAAACCAGCAGCTATTGGAATACCTGCAAGCCAAAACATGGAGACAAAGGGACTTTTTTCTGGAACAATTTGATTCCAAGGAGTAACGGACATAATCACAGTGAGAGAAAGGATGTAAAAGAGTACAATACGCACCGGTATTGCATTAATTGCTTTAGGGAGAACTTTTTTAGGTTCTTTAACTTCAGCTGCCGTTGTTCCAGCAATTTCTATACCAACAAAAGAAAAAATAGCAATTTGAAATCCAGCAAAAAAACCTGTAATTCCTCGCGGGAAGATATTTCCATCGTTCCATACATGGTTAAGAGAGGCAACAGTACCATTTGGAGAGGTAAAGCCTGTAGCGATCATATAAAATCCAACAATAACTAATGCCAAAATTGCTACGACTTTGATAAGACCAAACCAGAATTCAAGTTCACCGAAAAATTTTACGGCAAGAAGGTTAAGGATTAAAAAGAAACCAATGCAAGCAAAAACAACAATCCATGGATTAAGTGTTGGCCACCAGAAATGCATATAGTTAATGATAGCAATAATATCTGCAGCTCCAGTTACAACCCAGCTTAACCAATAGTTCCAGCCCACAAAGAAAGCGATTCCTGGTCCTAGCATATCGGTTGAAAAATCAATAAGGGACCGGTATTGTGAATTAGAAAGCAATAATTCTCCCATAGCACGCATTACAAAGTATAGGGCACATCCAATAATAGCATAAACGAGTATGATGGAAGGGCCTGCTACACTAATTGTTTTTCCTGATCCCATGAAGAGACCTGTTCCAATAGCTCCACCGAGGGCTATAAGTTGTACGTGACGGTTATCTAGGCCACGTTGTAGTTTCATTTGAGGACCATCTTTTAAATTTTGTTTACAGTTCATTTTTTTGGGGTTCCCTTTAATTATTTTGAGATTAAATTACACTAAAAAATGCATCATTCTGTATCGAAGCATGATATAAATAAGGTGTAAAGGAAAAAAATGTTTTTTATGATTTTGTGTGGATAAAGACAAGAATATGGTTTTGAAAAAAGAGGATGTTTTCCTCTTAAATAACGTAACAGATATTTGAATAGGGAGTTTTTATTGTTATTATTCATAATGGTGAGAGTTTTAATTTTGGCTCAAATAGCGCTCAAGAGTTCTCATCTTAGTTTAAGTAACAGTTTTTAATGATAGAAAATTAAAATGATTTTTAAAATCACTTTTTTGTTTCATAAACGAAAAGAGGAATATCGTAGCTTATTTCTTCTAAAGTGATGAATAAGGATTTTGTTTAGATATTGATAACATTTTATAAAGCGTTGCGAGAAATTCACATCGTTTACACGAAAGTCCTTGAGACTATGATAAAGAAATGCAGCGTAATTCAGTTATACAAAGAAAAAACTGGGGATTGTATAAGCTCTGTTAGAGGTTGAGCTATTCATCGTGAGAGACAGAATCAGAAAAAGATTGCTCTATTAGCTTTGCAATTTGTTATCAAAAGATAAAACTATCCAAAGACAATGAAAAAAGAAAACAGAGATAAAACTGTTCCTGTCGCGATATTAATCGCGCCTTTTATCCTCTGTTTTTTTAAAGCGGAGCTGGCGAATGATATAAAAATGGTCATCACAGTAAACCATGCAAAGATGTTGAAGGAATGTATGGTTACAAGTTCAAAGCCTTTTTTAATGCCACCGCCAGAAGACAAAAATTTCGGGAAGGCCGCTATATAGAATATTGATACTTTGGGGTTTAGTATTTGTGTAAGAAAGCCGTCTCTGTAGCTTGTTAAAAGCTTTGTTTCATTCGTAGCATGCTTTTCATTCGTTGATATTCTTTCTTTTGAATTTAAGCTGTGTATTCCAGATTTAATCGATTTAAAGCCCATGTATAATAAATAGCTGCCACCCATGAGTTTTACTAAAAAAAAACAGCGTTTTGTTGTTGAGAATGAGCACTGATACACCTAATATGGAAAATGCCCCATGCACATATGTTGCTGTACACAATCCTAAAACGTTTACAAATGCGTTCTTTCTTCCTAATCTCGTTGCATTATCGATGATAAGGGCCATATTCGGCCCCGGTGAGATGACTAAAAAAAATGAAACAATGAAAAAGGTCAGTATTTGATGATTCATTTTACTTTTAGCTCTGAAATTAATTGATTTTCGAGATACAATTCTATTCTGTCAAACTGAGAAAGTTTTCCTACACCCTGTGGAGTGCCTGTGTATATGAGATCACCACGTCTTAGCTGAATGTAGTGACTTAAAAATGAGATTATCTTCTCAAAGCTAAAGATCATATTTTTCGTATTGCCAACTTGTCTTGTTTCGCCATTCAACTTCATTGCAAAGGTTATTGGCTTGTTTATTTTTTCCTTGTTTATGAAGTCAGAGACGTATGCAGCGCCTTTAAATCCTTTCGATAAAAGCCAAGGAAGCCTTTTTCCTTTCAGTTTTGTTTGCAAATCCCGCGCTGTGAGATCAAGACCTATTGCTACGGCATCATAGCATTTTTCTGCTTCTTCCTCCGTGACCATGAAAGCGTCCTTTGAGATTTTGAGTACAATTTCAGTTTCAAAATGGATTTCTTTGGAAAAATCAGGGAGATAAATTTCATTGCCTAAGATGAGTGAACTGTTTGGCTTGCTAAAGATAACAGGTTCCTCTTCAACAGTATTGCCTAGTTCATGAACATGTTCAACATAATTGCGTCCAACACAGTAAATGTCATTCATCATAGGAGCCCTCCAAATTTTTTATTTTTTCTTTGTATAGGCAAGAGAGAACTTTGCAAACAACATTTTTTCTTATCTCGTGTTGTGCGTTTTCTGAACAAGAGGCATTGTGTGGGTTGATAACTAACCACGAGGACAGCCCTTAGCATTGTCTCTCTTTTGAAGAGTGCCCAATCTTACAGTTTTTGAGAGATAAGAAACACTGCTTTCATTTTGGTTGCTAATCGCGTGAAATTCCTTTAATACTTTAAAGGTGTTTTTGGTTGTCTAGGCAGCGATTAGTAGGGTCTGAAAGCCCTAAAGTTTGATCATAAAAATGAGCCCACTCTGTGGGTGTATCGGAGTTCTGGGAGATTTTGCTATGTCCAAGTGCGATGAGCACTAAAAGCAAAGAGCTGATTCAAACTCAGTACTTTCAGGTTTCCGGAATACGAATGCGAGGACGCTTACACCTGCACAAGTCCTCTTGCTTTCCTTTGCGGTATGTTCTGATATATGAATTGGCAAGCGTCGTAAAACACAAGATGATGCTGTCGAACTCGATGTTTCAGATCTCGCTCTACCAGCTACCAACTGATGCTCAAAAACTTTGAGAAAAAGCAAATAAAGCCTTAGCACATGCAATGACCGTGGTGTTTGCTACTTACCAATCAATCCAAGTGATTGCGGATGAGCAAAAGGAATGTGATTTATCCGAATTTGATCTGATCATTTGTGATGAAGTACACCGTACGACTGGGGTTGTGTTGGGAACAGACAAACGTGAATCTGAATTTATCAAGGTTCACGATAACAGCATCATTCGGGGTAAAAAACGTCTGTACATGACAGCAATCCCCAAGATCTTTACGGATAATGCCAAAAAGCAAGCCAATGAGATCAATGCCGTTCTGGCTTCTATGGATGATGAAGAACTCTATGGAAAAGAGCTTTATATCTATACATTCTTTCAAAAGCCGTTAAGAATGAACTTTTATCTCCTTATAAGATTATTATTTTGGGTGTTGATGAAGAGGAAGTAAGTCAATCCATTCAACATCTGATAACAGATGAGAATTATGGATTTATTCTTGACGATAAAACCAAGATCATAGGCTGTTATCAAGCCCTTGCTAAAATAGATCTGAAGGTTGACTTGAGTGATAACCCAAATCTCATGCGTCGGGCTTTGGCTTTTTGTAAAGATATCAATAGGTCTAAACGTATCCGTGATACATTCAATTCTAAAGAAATACAGAAAGAATTATATGATCTTCATAAGGTCCATAAAGAGACTCCGCCTTTTGACTGTAAATTTGCTCATATTGATGGAACACAAAGTGCTAAAGAACGTAATAAAGCCCTTGATTGGCTTAAGGAAGATGCGGGGGAGAATGTTTGTCCGTGTTTGCTCACCAATGTAAGATATCTCTCTGAAGGAGTAGATGTCCCTGTTTTTGATGCGGTTATGTTTTTACATCCCCATAAAAGTCATGTAGATGTCATACAGGCGGTGGGGCGTATCATGCGTCGTGCAAGGAGAAAAAAGAGAGGCTATATCATTTTACCCGTTGGGGTACCTGCCAGTGTTTTTGCTCGTGAGATGCGTCCGTTTGGTTCTCTGATACATCCTTTAATTCGAGGACGTCCGCGTTTTGTACGGTTTTTTCTCTTTGCCATATTTTATCAGTCAGAATGGGATAGCATCATTAAGAGATGCACTATGATCAGCAGCACCTGAAACGATAGCATAATTTGGGGTAGTAATGGATGAAGGGGCAGATTGCTCTTTCTTTGCATCAAGCAAATACAACTCGCCTTTGAATTGCGGTAAAATAATCTCTGTTGTGTAACGGTCATGCCCATTTTTATCTTGCCATTTGCGTGTCTGTAATTTGCCTTCTACGTAAACCTTTGAACCTTTGTTGAGATACTGAAGCGCTATTTTTGCTAAATGTGGATTAAAAATCACAACGGAGTGCCATTCTGTTTTCTCTACTTTTTGATGAGTATTTTTATCCGTATAGCTTTCAGAAGTTGCTATACTAAAATTGACTACCTCAGCTCCAGAATTCATTGTTTTGCTTTCGGGATCAGCACCTAAACGCCCGATTAACATCACTTTATTTAGCATGTTTTTTCTTACCTTAAATTTGTATTTTAATACATACAAAATCCTAGCATAATTTGCATGTTTTTTCAATTATTTCAAAAGGATATTATTGTTTTTTAACATATAAAATTATGTCTTAAAGCGCTCTTTGATAAATAATCAATTGACATAAATGCATGGTGTATAGTATCAAGTATCAAGAGGGTATATATGGCAATCGTTAGTTTTAAGCATAAAGGGTTGAAATTATTCTTTGAAAGAGGAGTCTGCAAAGGCATACAACCCGCGCATGCTAAAAAATTAGCAAACATTTTAGTAATTTTAGATACAATATCCGCGCCTGAACAAGTTACTCTTAAATCGTATCGTCTACATGCGCTTACGGGCGATTTAAAAGGTTACTGGTCAATGCGTGTCAATGGAAATTGGCGTGTTACCTTTCGTTTCATTGGGACAGACGTTGAACTGGTTGATTATCAAGATTACCATTGAGTTTTGAGGTGTTATTATGATGTACAATCCTCCACACCCTGGCGGCATTTTGAAAGAAGAATTGCTTGATGAATTAGGGTTAACAGTAACAGAAGCTGCAAATCGTCTTGGCGTTGCACGTTTAACTTTATCCCGCGTCTTAAACTGCCATGCAGCGATTAGCATTAACTTAGCTTTACGGTTAGAAAAAGCGGGTTTAAATGATGCGGAATTCTGGCTTAAATTGCAACAAAAGCATGATTTGTGGCAAGCTCGGCATAACAGCCTAATCCCACATATTTCACCTTTAGAGCAAGTAGGGCATCTTTAAAAAGACTTAGTCCATCTTTCTTCACACCTAGAGGGCATGTTCTTTAAAACCAAGCAACTTCTGATAGTTTTTTTACGCCTTTATTGATCTCGTCTATAAGAGGTTCGTAATTGAGAACGCTTTTCGGAATAGCACCACCGTAAACCCATGCTTTCACTTGCGCTTTGGTACTAAAATCCGCATTTTCTGGTGTGGTATAATACTGTCCGCCATCAAACTTTTCACACTCTCTTGTGCCGTCTTCATATTCGTAGAGGTTGTAAAAATACTCCTCTGTTCCGTCTCCCCAAGGAACATAACCAACAGCTGCTGCAACAAACTCTTTTTGCATGGGTTGTTTACGGTTTTTTAAGAATAGATGTTTTAAAATGAACATGCTTTAATCCTAATTTTACAAATTTGACCGTGCAGAGCGTTTTATATTGTGGAGTTTTTTATCATAAAATCTTAAATCGCTTTGTACGGTGCCTTTATGTTGATTTAAACGCACATCTAATCTCAAAACGATCAGCACTATTCACTATTTTGCTAACCTGAAATGTTTTCACTGTTCCTCCAAGAGCATTTAAAATTCCTTCAATTTTTTGCTTTTCAACCAACGTGAGTGGTCTTGAATTCTCTCTCATTGCCTTTTCGTTCAGCCTTTTTTCACGATTTTTCAAAACAGCTTTGCGTACAAGATTGGCTTTCGTCAAAAGACTATTTTCCAAATCATGACATAATCTTACTAACTCACGAATGCTTGGAAAAAACGTATCCGATAAATCTTCTACTTCATCGCATAAAATCCGTTTAACCATTTTCATCAGTGACTATGCAGAAATACTTTCCAAAACCATTCCATAGGTAAGCACCATACCTTCATGATCTGTCTGTTGTGAAATTTTCAAACCACACGAAGGCATCCGAATTGCCTTGGCTATGTCCTCTTTGCTCGCTTTCACTGAAAACAATTCGTGAAGTTGATCACAAGCATCTAAGGCAATCACTTCCTGCTGTTGTGTCAATGCACTGCCACGCTTCAAAACCAAAGGAAACTCTAGAGCTATCCTCTCGTGAATGTGTTTTAAAGTGACCTCGAGACCCAATATCAAGGATGTTGTCTGAGATGTGTTCACCAACGCTTTTTTGCCTTTGACCGTGATTTCCATAGTTTTTTTCTTTCTCTAAATTCTCGGTAGCCTTCTTTTCTGCACTGGCTTTCCAATAATCTCGAAACTTTTCGATTTCGACTTTCACACGCTCTGGAGGCAAGCCTTCTTCGATTGCGAAATCGTAATTGGGTTCAAAATCCTTAGGGATACGACAGCCACGGTTATTTCTAACCCGTTTTGCTTTTTGGGAAACGTTCTCTTGCTCGTGTGGGAGGTTGGTTTTCTACTATCGTTTCGATTTGTTCTGATGTGGTCTCAACAGCAGAAACCTCTGTTGGCTTGTCAACCAAATCGATTGTTTCTAAATTTTCAGAACCAATTTCTTTTTTTACTAAAACAATTAGTTTATATATATTCTTATTCTTTATAGCTTGATTTTGCTTGTGCACCTTTTTTACTATCTTTACTACAACTTGCGATATGTGCTCTTTTTTATCAGTAAAAGCTTTTAATTCTTCTTCAACGTGCGTATTCCACAATCCATTATCTGTTTGGATAAGTTTACCATTTCTTGTTAAGTGTTCGACAATAGTTGCAAACTTTTTTGCGAACAATTGCAAATACGTGCAAGCGTTCCAAAATTTTCTTTAATTGGTGCTTTTTTATCGTACATGCAAACGAGAAGCGTTATATAAACGCCCCTTTGTTTCAATGTCATTTCATCTGTCTCACTGATCCAGTCATACAGATGAAATCTTATCCACGGCATACCATTAGATATGCGCACTCCCTTCTTTCATTAAATATAAAAAATTGTTAAAGCATCTGCTTCGTTGTCATCTTGTAGCGCATGTCCTTTTGTATAAACCGTCTTAATTATTTCTTCTTTTGAGGTATTTCCTTTATCTGTTGTTACCTTCATTTTTGTAAGCCATTGCTGAAAACGCAAATAGCACATACCATCGCCTTCAAAACGATAGGATTCAAAATTGACAGTACTACTTGTTATATTGCTGTCTACACGAGAAATTGTCCAGCCTGTCTTGGTATCTAGATCAAGGCAGAGAATGGTTTGTGCATTGATGATCATGTTCCCCTCATTAAGGCTGTTGCGTATTTATATGTGCGCTATGACAGAGCGTGTTGTGATTGCCTGTCTTGAAAAAATGTTTGTGAGAAAATATTTGAAACTACTTTTTGGCTAAATTTTTTACTGCCATTCGAGGAAAATAATCTTGGAAGCAGTTAATCTTCGAATTTATTCTTCTTGTTTTTGAGTTAGATCTTTTTGTGCATGTATTATTTCAGCTTCTTTATCTATTATTTTGTCTTTTTTATTTATCTCTTTTCTGAGCTTTTGCATCGTTTTACAAGAGTCATGAAGAGTATAAGCCAACCCAAAATTAGCAATAAAACAAATAACAACTGCTACTACTAAACTCAGATCTATCTCCTTTCCATACCTCACTTCCTTTTCTTCATATTATCTTACTCCTGTTAAGAGTATAAATAGTGCTGCTGGTGTTGGAGAAATCTTAGGATTGATGATGAGGCATTTGTTAGATGCAAATGATTTCGAAGAAGAGCTTAAGCATTACAAATCAGTTACAACAGAAGTTAAGCGAATTTTACCAAGTCCTGTTGTGAAAGTTGCTTAACGTTAAAAACATGACTCATTTCCTCATCCTTAAGGATGAGGAAATGAGATTGACTGCCTCTCCACCCTAAAAGACGAGGAGGAGGTCAAAGTGCTAAAAAGGTACTTCAAAAAGCAGCAATGATTCGTATTTTAGCATCATCGCGGTGCCGTCTGATAGCGTTATAATGGAGTTGCGAAAGGTGGTTTAGAAGGTGGTTTAATTTTTGTTGATTTTTAATAACTCATTGGAAAATAAGGGGAATTAAGACAGTCTGGTGCGGACGGCGGGACTTGAACCCGCAAGGTCTTCGACCGGCAGATTTTAAGTCTGCTATGTTTACCGTTTTCATCACGTCCGCGATGAGAGTTCTCTCATAAGCTATATCTTTTATTGAATCAAGAATTAATGACAAAAGAAACATTTTTCATTTTTTTAGTAAAATTTTGACTGACAATAGTTTTCTTTATCGCTAGAAAAAGCTTTTATAATGTAAATAATGCATGAAATGATTAGTATTATGAGTCAATTTATTCAAGACGTCACAAAAGCTATGGTGGGATTGCATCACGTGTTTGCTGAAACACCACTTCAAAGAAATGATTTTCTTAGTCAAAAGTATGATGCAGAAATTTATTTAAAGCGTGAAGATTTAACACCGGTGCGGTCTTATAAGATTCGTGGTGCTTTCAATTTTGTTTCAGAAATGCTGAGCAGTATATCACCAGATTCTGCATTTGTTTGCGCTTCAGCGGGGAATCATGCGCAAGGGGTTTCTTTTGTTTGTCGTTATTTTAAACGTAAAGGCGTGATTTTTATGCCTATGACAACGCCACAACAAAAAATTGAAAAAACACGTATTTTTGGTAAAGAATTCATTGATATTCGTTTGATTGGTGAAACATTTGATCAATGTTATGAAGCTGCGCAATCCTTTGTCGTGGAGAGCGGTGGTGTAATGGCTCCGCCTTTCGATGATATTCGCATTATTACGGGGCAGGCAACTGTGCTCTGTGAAGCTGCTTTACAATGGAAAAAACTTAATGGAGAAAGTGAGCCAGATTTAATGATTGTGCCGGTAGGGGGAGGGGGGTTGGCAAGTGGGGTGAGCAAGTTTTTACATGAATATGGTTGGAAAACAAAACTTCGTTTTGTTGAGCCGCAAAGAGCTGCAAGTTTGCTTGCTTGTTTGGAGAGTGGAAAACGGGTTAAGCTTGAAAGTATTGACACTTTTGTAGATGGTGCTGCTGTGGCTGAAATTGGTGCGCTAAACTATACAATTCTAAAGAAATTTTCCCCTGATTCTGTCATTACGGTTCCTGAAAATCGTGTTTGTTCTACGATGGTTGAAATGCTTAATGTTGAAGGTGTTGTCCTTGAACCGGCTGGTGCTTTATCTATTGATGCGCTTAACAGTATTCCTCCTCAAGAGTTAAAAGGGAAAAAAATTCTTCTCGTTATTTCAGGAGGTAATTTTGATTTTGAGCGTTTGCCAGAAATTAAAGAGCGTTCTTTACGTTTCCAAGGGTTGAGAAAATATTTTATTTTTAGTTTTCCGCAACACCCTGGTGCATTGCGTCATTTTCTTTCCACATTATCACCAGATGATGATATCGTACGTTTTGAATATCTTAAAAAATCAGCGAGAAACTTTGGTTCTGTATTGGTTGCGATTGAAACAAAAAAATACGGTAATTTTTATCTTTTAGAGGAAAAATTTCAAGCGTTAGGTTGGCGTTATCGTGATATTACTGATGATCAAACGTTATTTGATTTTGTTATTTGAGAAATTGGAATTTTACTAAAACAAGAAGTATAATGATGAAACCTATTTTTTATTTGGTGCTGAGTCTATTTTTCTTTTTGATTGTTAATCAACAGAGTTTAGCATCTCAGCCTACAATAATACAAAAAGCTGAACTTTCAAAAGTTGTTGTTGATGTCAATAATGCTATAAAAAATAGGGATTTTACACCTATTTCTCGTTATATGCCTGAGCGACTTTATAAAGAGATGGCACATCGATTGAATACAACAGAGAGTGCTTTACGTAGTGATTTTCTTCAACAGTTGCATAGGAAATTTGAGGATTTGCCTTCTGGTGCTTATTATTTAGATAAAGAAAATATAGAGTATTTACAAACTGATAACGGTACTTTGTATGCTTTAATTCCAACAGTTCTTGAGATGAAGGATCGCATCATTCGATATAAAACTTTGGCGATTTTTGATAAAACTCAATGGTATTTAATTTATGGCGGTCAAAAAACTTTACAAAACCCAGTTTTTCTCGAGATTTATCCTGATTTTATCAAGGTACATTTACCGATGGACACAATCATCAAAAAGTAAACGATCTAAATATTGTTTTTTTATTCATGATAAATGTATTTCGTAAAGTTCTTGCTTTTTTATCATAATCCAAGGATAATGGGGATGAAGGCATTTAGGCTGGTTTGTTGGCTTTTTGTAAAGTGAAGTTTATACGCCTTTATCTTGATTTCAAGGTGCTCATGAGTTGCGCAAGCTGCTTTTTAAGCGTTGCTTCATTTAAAATGTCAGGGATTTCTCTTGCGCGGATTCTTGAGTGGAAGGTTCAGCTGGTTACTTGTTTTGAGTTCTTCAGCTGAGGAAAGATTGTATTTTGCCTATAAACGAAGAAAATGTTTTTACAAAGTTAGGTTTGCCTACTCTTTTGATTAAAAATTTACTCATTGCTGGGATGAGTAAACCTAAACCTATACAAGAACAAGCTATTCCAGTGATGTTGAAAGGACATGATATTTTAGGTGTTGCTCAGACAGGTTCTGGAAAAACCTTGGCGTTTGGTTTACCTATTTTAAGTCAGATTTTGGCTTTGGGTAATAAACGCTGTCCTAAAACTGCACGTGCTTTGATTTTAGCTCCAACGCGTGAACTTGCTGTCCAGATTGATGAAACGATTCGCACTGCGGCGAAGGGAGCTCATCTTTCAACATGTCTTATTTTTGGGGGCGTGTCACGTTTAAAACAAATTAAACGTATGGAAGCAGGTGTGGATGTTTTGATAGCGACTCCAGGGCGTTTGAGAGATCTTGTTCGTGAAAAGTGTGTTGATCTTTCCCAATCTCGTTTTTTGATTTTGGATGAAGCAGATCGTATGTTGGATATGGGGTTTATTCATGATGTCAAGCAAATTGCAAAGCTTTTGCATCAAGAGCGTCAGACAGCACTCTTTTCTGCAACAATGCCGAGGGAAATTGCTGTGCTTGCAAAATGTTTACTCAATGATCCTGTTAAAATTGAAGTTGTTCCTCAAGGTACGACGGCTGTAGAGATTTGCCAAAAATTATATTGTGTTTCTACGAATGAAAAAAAGAATGTTTTAAGTAAACTTTTGACAAATCCAGCTTTTAATTCGGTTATTGTTTTTACCCGAACTAAACATGGGGCTGATTCTGTTACACGTAGTTTGGCAAAGATAGGATATTCAGTCGCAACGATTCATGGGAATAAATCACAGGGTGCTCGCCAGTCTGCTTTAAAAGCTTTTCGTGAAAGATCTGTGCAGATCCTTGTGGCAACAGATATTGCTGCACGCGGTATTGATATACCAGGGATAAGCCACGTTATTAATTATGACTTACCAGATGAAGCTGAAAGTTATGTACATCGTATTGGTCGTACAGGACGTAATGGTGCATCTGGTGAAGCACTTACACTTTTTGATGAGAGGATAGAAAGGGAACGGTTGCGTGCTATAGAGCGCTTGATTCGTATGAAATTGGCGGTTGAGTCAGTTCCAGAACAATTTGCAGCGTTTCCAGAAAAGCCAATTTTGCCAGAAAGTAGAGAAAAAGAAAACGATAAGGAACGCCGTTTTAAAAAATCTAAACGTCAAAAACAGTTTTTAGGTCGAAAAGATGATGCCGCACAGTTGCAGCGGAAGAATTCTTCATCTCCAAATGAGAGGCATAAAAAAGCAAAAGCGGTGGCAAAGCGTGCAAAGCCTTTTCGTTTTCGAAAATCAGTTAAGAATGCCGCCTAGATAAAGTCTTGAAAAAAGATCATGTACTGGGGATTTTTTTACTTTTGTTGATTTATTCTCAATTGAAAAGAGGTATAAAATATTCTTGCCAAAATAAGAAGGTCTTTTAGAGGTTTTCATTTTTTAGAAATGAAAAGCTTCTAACTGTCTGGATTTATATAAAATCATTTTTTAAAAGATGTGTTTTATCTTTAATGATAACTTTTAATTTTAAACATTGATTTCTAATAATAACTCATTGTTTTATATGTTGAATAATTCATTATATCGTAATTTTTTTCATTTTGAAGCTATTTATGTGGATCAATCAAAAGTATTCATTTGCACGTTATATGTGAAATTATCGTATAGATAAACATTTGAGAAATAAATAAAATGATTCTTATAAACTCTTTCAAAGGCAAGGGGTGTTGCTAAGATTGAGAGTTGGAAAATAGTATGATGGTATGGCTTTTATTATAAATAAAGATGGGATGATCAATCGATTTCATTTTATACCATTTACGGGAGTCATTGTGAAATGGGCTTGGGGGGGATTTAAGAGATATCTCTTTAAAAAGCGTGTGACTGCATAATACAATAGCGAGAATATCTGATTTCTGAAGGCTTTCTCAGGATTCTTAACATTTAGCTTGTTATCTTGGTTTTTATTGTAAAACACTATTATTTGGGGGGATATAAAGCCTATAAGACTTTATGTATTAAATGTTTTATGACAGTAGGATGAAATATCTAAGGCAAGGTTGTTTGTAAAGCGTTGAAGTGGTTAGCAGGAGGAACAACCTGTTAGATTAAGACGCCGGAATGTTTACAGACTTGTTTGATGTTTTTTGCTTTTAAGATGGGGAGGCGGTTATGTGGGATGTATGGAGATAATATATGCCCTGATTGTTGTTTCTTCCATTTTTCAAAATGATTGCTTCATGAGCAGGTTTTAAGTTTAATTGCTTTATGGAGTACAAATCATTTTTTCCTTGGACAAAAATTATATGAGATCTTTTTCCATTGCTGATGGAGCGTAATAATTCTCTCTCCTGAAAGAAATCGTAATTTATAATGTGCAAATAATTGCAGTGCTCTCTGATAGAGAGCGCGGTAATTTGAAAAAAGTAATCTTATTTGTGCTACCTTAAAATGAATCAACCATTTTTTGCGTTCATTGCAAAAAATACATCCCATAGGATATTGCGTTTCTACTTTATTGCAAAAATTCTATTCCCTTACTTTTATTAACGAATCCCTCATGTCTAAAAATTTTAGAAAAAATAATAAACTACGTGGAATAAAAGAATGTGGCTCCCCGGGCCGGATTCGAACCAGCGACCAACCGGTTAACAGCCGGTTGCTCTACCGCTGAGCTACCGGGGAATGGTGCCCAATCATTTAGTTGAAAAGGCTATAGCAAAGCAATACTGATTTGCAAAGGATAAAATTACTTTTTTTTTTAAAAATATGATAAATTGTGTAATAAGAGGAAAAAAGGCGAGAGAAAATTTCTATACCTTGACGGATGCGTTGCCTTCCCTTATTGAAACCTTTATGTTTGTTGACGAGGCCTCGTGGCGGAATGGTTACGCAGAGGACTGCAAATCCTTGTATCCCGGTTCGATTCCGGGCGAGGCCTCCAGCCGATTTTAAGCGAAACGGCTTTTAGGGGAGATGAGGTATAGGAAAATAGATTATTTCCCTCTATAGTTGTTCCTCTATAGTTGTGAAGACACTTTTTTATGAGAGATCATACAGTTAAAATCTAATTGTTGACTGGAGCATCCTTTTTCGTAACGCTCATAGTTTGAGAGATCTTCGTCCATCATTGTCGCTGTTTTGTTTGTTTTTTGTAGGTTAGGAGAAAATATTCGTTATGGTTGCAGATTTTGCTGAGCTTCGTCGCAAAATGGTTGACAATCAAATTCGTACAGTTGATGTAACGGATTTATCAGTTCTTGAAGCGTTTTTAACGGTATCTCGTGAAGATTTTGTATCGGAAGATATGAAAGTATTAAGTTATCTTGATACCGACATTGTTCTATGTCCAGTACAAGATGGGGTTCCTGCACGCTATTTGATGAAACCTGCATCTCTAGCGAAATTACTACAGCTTGCCGCTGTAAAATCATCAGATGTTGTTTTAGATATTGGTGCAAATAGTGGTTATTGTGCAGCGTTGCTTGCAAAACTTGCAGGGTCTGTGATTGCGTTGGAAAGTAATAAATCTCTTTTTGAGCGTGCTCTTGAAGCTTTAGAACGTAATCAATGTGATAATGTGGTTGTCGTTCATGGTCCATTAGAGCAAGGATATGCTGTTGAGGGACCTTATGATGTGATTTTCATTGAGGGATCTGTTGATTTTATTCCACAAGGTATCTTTGATCAAATGAAAGACTGTGGACGTCTTGTTGTGGTTGAAGGGTATGGAAATGCTGCTGTTGCACAAATCTATATAAAAGAAGATGGGATCATTTCCGCACATCGTGCTTTTAACCTCGCTGTAAAGCCTCTTCCTTGTTTTTTAAAAACACCTGGTTTTGTGTTTTAGTGCTTGTTTGTTTGTGAATAAAAGATAGTTTTGTAATTTATTTGGGGTTTGTTATTGTGTGTATTGTGTTTAAAATAAACAAGAAGTTTCAGGTGTGTTTATTACTGGTATTGAGTATTTTACTATCAGATACTGTTTGTGCTGAAACATTGATGGATGCCTTTGCTAAGGCTTATAAGAATAACGCTAAGTTGAATAGTGAACGTGCAGCTGTGCGTATATCCAGTGATGATGTTGTCATTGCGCGATCAGGGTTATTGCCACAAGTTGAGGGGGTTGGGAACTATGGTCGGAATAAGTCGTTTACAGGTCCTTATGTTACTTCTGGATCTATAGGCGTGAGATTAAATCAAAGATTATTTGATGGTTTTATCACGCAAAATATCTTTTCTTCAGCCCAAGTTAAGTTGCAGGCTCAGCGTGAATATCTTCGTAATGTTGAACAAAATACGTTTCTGGAGACAGTGACCGCTTATGCTAATGTCTATCACGCACGTCGTGTTGCCGATCTTCGGAGAGAAAATTTGGCAGCTCTTGAAGAACAAGTTCGTTCCAATAAAGCAAAATTTGATGTGGGTGAAGGAGGGCATGTTGATCTTGCTCAAGCTCAAGCTGCACGTTCTGTGGCTGTTTCAGAGCTGAGTCTTGCTCGTGCTGATGTAAAAGCAGCAGAGGCAGTGTATCGACAAGTTATTGGTTCTGATCCTGAAAAGTTAAAACGCCCACCCGTAGCCAAAGATTTTCCCGTCAACCTTGATATGGCTTACCAAATGAGCGTTGTGATGCATCCAGCAATCCTTTATGCTAAATATCTAGTCGATGCGAGTGTTTACAATGTAAAGGCGAAAGAAGGAGCATTGCTCCCTAAAGTCGATTTCTCTGCAACAGCATCTTATAATCGAATCTACAGCGGTACTGGAGAGGATGGAGTTTCTAAATCAATAGGATTGTCAGTAAGTGTCCCAATCTTTGAAGGAGGGCGTACGTCTGCGCAAATTCGCCAATCAAGGGAACAGCTTGGACAGGCACAGCTTCAACTCGATTTGGCGCATAGTAATACTAGGCAAGTACTTACTTCTGCTTGGTTTCAGTTGGAGGGCGCAAGCTCATCTGTTATTGCTTACCGTGAAAGTGTTCGTGCTGCTGAAATTGCTCTGAAAGGCCGTGTTCAAGAAAATCGCGTAGGGCAAGCAACGACGCTGGATGTTTTAAATTCTCGTACTCAATTGATTAATGCTCAGATTGCGCTTGCAATGGCGGAGCGTAATGCTGTTGTGGCAAGCTATAGTGTTCAATCTTCTATTGGTAGACTGACTGCAAATTATTTAGGTTTAAAAACAATTAAATATATCCGATAATGCATAAAAGTATCTCTTTAATCTTAAATTATTTTAGTTTTTAAAAGATTAGTAAATCAATAGTTGAATATGTTTAAAAATAGAACGGTGAGATGTTATTTTTATAAGTGTAGAAAATTGTGTGTAGCGCCCTCTTTATGACAAGCATATTTGAAAATATCGCGGGAGGCATGTTGATCTTATGATTCTTTTGCATACACTGAAAGTATGATTCTATTTGTTGTTGCGTCTTTGAGAGGTTGTAAAGTATGGTACAGAGTTCAAGCGTGTTACGTGAGCCAAGTATGGATGAAATTTTAACATCTATTCGTGAAATAATCGAAGAAAATGCGGTTCAATCTGATCACTTTTTAAATGAAGATGTTGCAGTGAATGCTTCGGAAGGTCGTTCAGAAACTTCATCAGAGGGTATTTATGATACAACCTTATCGGTTGATGATGCTATGAAAGCTTTAGCTGATCGTATTGGTCTTTCTTCTGAAAATCAAGGGGGGAAGATAACGCAAGAGAAAGAGGATATAGAGGCAGAAAATAATACAGTTGGTATGGATATGCAAAAGATGAAGCTTTCTTCTGAAGAACAGAATTCTGTTTATAAAACAAAAGAATATGAAGATGAGATAAGGAAATCACAGTCAGAAGCTAGAGGGGATGGTCATGTGGAATTGTCTGCATATTGTATTTCTTCTGCAGAAAAGATTGCAAAGGATGTGTTGCGTCCGGCTATAGCAGAATGGTTACAGTCTAAATTGCCTATTTTGCTGGAAGATATTTTGCGTGAAGAGATTGTGAAAGCGATTAAAAAATCATCTTAATTGTTTTTATGTTTTTCATTTTATGAGAATTTTGTTTGCGATTTTGCGGGCTCTTTAGTGAATGGCTGAAAATCACGGGTTTTTGATCGGGATTTGATCATATATTGTGTTTTTCAGCGGCGTTATGGATGGATAGAATGTTAGAAAAAAACTATGATGCTGCCTCTATAGAGCAACGGGTTGCAAAGAGATGGGAGACTCGTGGGGCCTTTAAAGTGGGAGCTGGTTCTAAAAGCGGTGCAGAACCTTTTTGCGTTATGCTTCCACCTCCTAATGTTACGGGCTCACTTCATATGGGGCACGCGCTCAATACGACAATTCAAGATATAATAGTTAGATTTCAGCGGATGCGTGGCAGAAATGTCTTGTGGCAGCCTGGTATGGATCATGCTGGGATTGCTACACAAATGGTTGTAGAGCGTCAACTTGCAGAAAGCCAAGAGCCAACGCGTCAAGAAATGGGGAGAGAAAAGTTTATTGAGCGTATTTGGGAGTGGCGTTATGAAACTGGAGGCGTTATTGCAAACCAGTTGCGTCGTCTTGGGGTTTCATGTGATTGGTCGCGTGAGCGGTTTACAATGGATGAGGGGTTGTCGCAGGCAGTCCGTGAAGTCTTTGTCACGCTTTATAAGCAAGGGTTGATATATAGGGATAAGCGCCTCGTCAATTGGGATCCTAAATTGTTGACAGCTATTTCAGATCTTGAAGTTGAGCAAAAAGAAGTTCAAGGACATTTGTGGCACTTTAGATATCCACTTGAGGGTAAAATTTTTGATCCAAATGATGCGACAACTTTTATAACAGTGGCGACAACACGACCAGAAACAATGCTTGGTGATACAGGAATTGCCGTTAATCCTGAAGATGAGCGTTATAAAAATCTTATCGGTAAAAATGCTCTTTTGCCACTTGTTGGTCGTAGGTTATTAATTGTTGGTGATACGCATGCTGATCCTGAATCTGGAAGTGGTGCTGTAAAAATCACACCAGCTCATGACTTTAATGATTTTGAAGTAGGACAGCGTAATCATTTACGCTTGATCAATATTTTTACCCAAAAAGCCGAGATTTTTCTCCGTGAAAATGAAGCATTTTTTGATGGTTTGATTTTATCAGATGAATTAAAAATGTTAGTAGAAAATCTCGATAAATCTGATCGTTTTGTTGCGCGCCAGAAGATTGTTTCTTTGATGGAAGAACAGGGATATTTAGCCTCTGTGGATAATCATACCCATATGGTTCCTCATGGAGATCGCAGTGGTGTCCCTATTGAGCCGTTTTTGACAGATCAATGGTATGTTCATGCTGCTGAATTAGCAAAGCCAGCGATAGAGGCTGTTCAACAAGGCAAAACGCGGTTCGTTCCTGATAGCTGGAAAAAGACTTACTTCAATTGGATGGAAAATATTCAACCTTGGTGCATTTCTCGCCAATTGTGGTGGGGACATCAGATTCCTGCTTGGTATGGTCCTGATGGAACGGTTTTTGTTGAAAAAAGTGAAAAAGAGGCTTTAGATTCAGCTTTTGCTCATTATGGTGAGGTTGTTGAATTAATTCGTGATCCGGATGTTTTAGATACTTGGTTTTCATCAGCTCTTTGGCCTTTTTCAACATTAGGATGGCCAAATAAAACGACTGAATTATCTACTTTTTACCCAACATCTTTATCCGTGACAGGATTTGATATTATTTTTTTCTGGGTTGCTCGTATGATGATGATGGGACTTCACTTTATGGGTGACGTTCCTTTTCCAACGGTCTATGTGCACGCTCTTGTTCGGGATCAAAAGGGTGCAAAGATGTCAAAATCAAAGGGAAATATTATTGATCCCTTAGAGCTTATTGATCAATATAGTGCTGACGCACTTCGGTTTACTTTAGCTATTATGGCAGCACAAGGTCGTGATGTAAAACTTGACGCTTCCCGTATTGCTGGTTATCGTAATTTTGCTACGAAATTGTGGAATGCTACTCGATTTGCACAGATGAATGGTGTGAAGCATGATCCAACTTTTAAGCCAGAACAAGCAAAACTGGCGCTTAATCGTTGGATTTTAACAGAATTATCCAAAACAATTTCAGCAGTGACGGCTGGTATTGAACACTATAAATTTAATGAGTCAGCTGCCACACTTTATCGTTTCATTTGGAATACATTATGTGATTGGTATTTGGAGCTTCTCAAACCTATTTTTCAGGGGGGAAATGAAGATGCTAAAAATGAGGCTCAAGCTTGTACTGCTTGGGTTTTAGATGAAGTTTATAAACTTCTTCATCCTTTTATGCCTCATATGACGGAAGAGTTGTGGTCTCTTACAGAAACGCAAGCCATCAAGCGTGAGGATATGCTCGCATTGACAAAATGGCCAGAGGAAACATTGATAGATAAAGAAGCTGCTGATGATATTAATTGGCTTATTGATGTCGTTACAGGGATTCGGTCAGTACGTTTTGAAATGAATATTCCAGTGGCTACACAAGCACCTCTTGTTGTTGTTGAAGGAGGGGAAGTAACGCGAGAGCGTGTGAGGCGTTATGATGCACTTCTTAAAAAATTAGCGCGTATTGAAGTTATTGATTTCTCTGATAAAGTTCCGGAAGTATCGGCACAAATGATTTTGGGAGAGGCTGTTTTTTGTTTACCATTAGGACAGTTGATTGATTTGGAGGCTGAACGTGTTCGTTTGAGGAACGATGTCAGTAAAATTGAACAAGATATTGAAAAAATATCGCTTAAGTTAAACAATCCCAAATTTATAGCAAATGCAAAAGCAGAAATTGTTGAGCGTGAACGGAACAGGGTTGTAGAACTGCGTGCAGCGCAGAAGAAAATATTTGTTGCTTTAGAGCGGTTGGATTGATTTCAACTTTTTATTTTTTGATGGATGATTTCATACCATTAGGGCTGGTGTAGATCTTCTTTAAAGAGACTTTTTCTTTTGTTAGTTTTTCATGAACGATCATAAAATCTCTACTGAAATCCATTGTTTTATGTTTATCTTTAAAAAAACATCTTTTAAGGTACCTGAGCCTATTTCACGACGGAAATCATGAATGGTATAACGGTAAATCCATTGAGCTCCCCTTCTTTACGCTTGTGAAGTAACAAGCGCTGGCGCCATCCCACCCAATCTGGACAAGGACTTGGCACTTAAGACCGTTCATAAGAGGCATTTTTAGTTCTTTCTTACACAGAGTTTTTATCCACATAGCTCTCTCTGCTTGTAATGTGCAAGCGGATGGTTTTGATTGATTCAACATGGAACAGGTTTTGAATGAGAGAATCTTACGATATTCTAGGGACTCATTTAACATGCAAAAAAGGTAAATTATCATAATAAATCAATATGTTGTTTTATTACTGTAAAACATCATCATTTAGAGTAGCAATATAAGGCATGTAAAATTACACATGTGGTATTTTTGTTTTATGTAGTGGTGAGTATTCTGAGGTAGGGCTTGTGTGTAAAGTATGAATTAACCCCATGTGAAATGATGTCAGGTGGAATCTGTTAAACAAAAAGCTGTATTGTTTATAGATTGACGGTGGCAAAAAACTTCATCTTTAAGGTGGTAAGGCAGTTGTGAAGTTATAAGTTAACGATCATCATTATATTTATTTATTTTTCGTATTGTTTTTTATGCTTAAATGCTTACCATTCATCATGTATTCTCTTCGTTCTCAAGTTGCTGTTTAATGCACGTTATTTTATTGAGCGATTTTTATTCATACGTATAAAATTTTAAAATCAATAAATCCTAGAATGTTAAAGGAGGTGTTACAAAATATAAAATGATGATTTATATTTAAAAATCAATTTGTTGTATATAAAAATGGATACTTAATTTTATCAAACATTTTGGATGGTTTTTATTTATTTGTCTTTTCTTTTAAAATTTTTAATTTAAAATCGCGCGTGCTTTTTACTAAGAAAAAGGGTTTAAATATCTACAAAGAAATTTGTAACAGATATAATCATTAAAATTGAGATAGGGGGGGAATGGTTAATAGGTTTCGGATATGGAAAAAAGCCACGATTGTTGTGATTTTAGGGGGATTTTTTTCAACTGTTTATGCAATAGATGTCAATAGCTTGCAAGAAGCGAATGATGGTTCGTTTTATTGTTTTAAACGTGGTATATCTGCTTATAAAAATGGGCATATAAATCAGGCTATTGCAGCATTACGTCGTGCGGCTAAGAGAGGCCATATTGGTGCGAATTGGAAACTTGGCTCTATCTATGCAAACGGTGATGGTGTCCCTAAAAATGATTATAAGGCATATCATTTTTTTGCATATATTGTTGAAAAAGGTGCTGATCTTGGTTCAGAGGATGAAAGTTATGTTTCTGATGCATTGGTTAAACTTGCGGGATATATAAAAAAAGGTATTCCTCAATCACCTGTGAAACCTGATTCTTCTTATGCTGCTCATCTTTATATGCGGGCTGCGGTAAACTATGGAAATCCTAAAGCTCAGTATCATTTAGGAAAAATATTTTTAAAGGGAGAGGGAAGGGAGAAGGATCTTATACAAGCAGCACGATGGTTTCAACTTTCAGCAAAAAAAGGAAATCCTTCCGCCCAAGCAATGCTTGGAAATATGCTGCTTCAAGAAGGAAAAATTGTCCGTGGAGCGGCAATGTTAACTGCTGCTTATGAAAAAGCTAACGTAAAAGACAGAAATTGGATTCGCCCTTTACAAGAACAGGCTTTTGCTCTTTGTAATGAATTTGAGAGACGTACAGCAATTTCACTGGTTGCTGATATTTTAAAAAATAACAGTTTTTAAACATCTGATTGTAATATTTTTACATTCTCTCATCTGTCATTAAACTCTACTGTCTTGTGTCTAAGTTTACAGTAGAGATAGCTTTTTGTGATAATATAACGGCTAATGACTTAGGATTTTAGACAAAAATTCTTGCGTTCTCGGTGTTCTCGCTTGCGGATCAGAAAAGAACTCTTTAGATGAACAGTCTTCAAGAATTGTTCCTTGATCTATGAAAATAACACGCTCCGAGACTTTTTGTGCAAATCCCATTTCATGAGTTACACAAATCATCGTCATACCTTCTTCTGCTAAGCTAATCATGACATCGAGCACTTCACCTACCATTTCAGGATCTAGAGCAGATGTTGGTTCATCAAAAAGCATGACAAGTGGATCCATAGTTAAGGCACGTGCAATAGCAACACGTTGTTGTTGCCCTCCAGAAAGTTGACCAGGATATTTATCTTTGTGTTCAATCAGCCCAACGCGTTCAAGATACAACAATCCACGTTCAAGTGCTTCTTTTTTGCTTCGTTTTAGGACTTTGATTTGTGCAATTGTCAAATTTTCTGTGACAGATAAATGGGGGAAAAGCTCGAAGTGTTGAAATACCATTCCCACCTGACTTCGCAATTTAGGAAGATTCGTTTGTTTTGAATGAACTGGTACTCCATTAATCCAAATTTCACCTTTTTGAAAAGGGACGAGAGCGTTAATAGTTTTAATGAGTGTTGACTTTCCTGATCCCGATGGACCACAAACGACAACGACTTCTCCTTTATTAATGTTGGTTGTACAGTTTTTAAGGACTTTAATTTCGCCATACCAATTAGAAACATTTTTTATTTCGATCATATGAGTAGACATTTTTTTTCCTATTAGCGAATAATGGATACTTTTTTTTGTAAATACAAAACTATTTGTGACAGCGTAAAACAGATAACAAAATAGAAAACAGCTGCTAAGATATAAGCTTCTTGCTTTACACCAAAATTATTAGCAGCAATATCAAAACCATTTAAAAGACTGTTGCCACTGATTGCATAAACAAGGGTTGTATCCTGAAAAAGGATAATAACTTGTGTTAAAAAAACTGGTAGCATGTCTCTAAAGGCTTGAGGAAGAATGACAATGTACATACTTTGCCAATATGTCATTCCGAGAGCTTGTCCCGCATATTTTTGTCCTTGCGAAACTGAGTTTATGCCAGCACGCATAATTTCTGCAAAATAAGCCGTTTCAAATGCGGTAAAGGTAATGAGTGCTGATTTATTTGCACCGATGGATGTACCAGTTAAAAAAGGCAAAAGCACGAAAAACCATAAGATAACCATCACAAGTGGTATTGAACGCATAGCTGTTATGTAAACGATTGCAAACCAAGAAAGAAGTTTTATGGAAGAAAGGCGCATCATTGCTAAAAGGGTGCCGAAAACAAACCCCAATACCGTTGCAAAAAGAGTTAGAAAAACGCTAAAGAGCAAACCTGATAAAATGTAAGAACAAAATACATCAAAGGTAAAAAAGGAAAAATCAAAGTCGGAAAAATTGAAAGGAAAATAAAGTCCAAACTGAGAGCTTATGAAATTCATCATTTTCAATTTCCCTTTGTTTGAAAATTAGGAATTTTGAGTATTTGTTCAATGACTGTCATCACAATGAATACCAATAAGGCTATTAGAATATAAAGAATCGTAACAAGCAAATAGTTTTCGTAAACATGGCTTACCTCTTCAATTGCTTGGTATTGAAATTGCATGAGCTCATTTATTGAAACGGCGAATGCTATAGACGAATTTTTCACAATGCCCATTGCTTCTGAAGTAAGAGGGGGCATAATTGTACGTATAGCACGTGGTAGTATAATATAGCGATAACTTTGATAAGTTGTAAACCCCATTGCCATAGCAGCATAACGTTGTCCAGAAGGAATTGCTTCAATGCCTGAACGAACCTGTTCTGCAATGCGTGCAGATGTAAAGAATCCCAATGCGCATGTTATTAAGAGAATGGGGGAAAATTTCATCGCTGGTGGATAAATCTTAGGAACAACAAAATACCACAAGAATACTTGTACAAGGAGGGGAATATTACGCATAATCTCCACCCAAATAGCACCGATAGTGCGAAATATATAATTGATTATCGATGTTTTGGGTAAAGTACGCATTGTTCCTATAATAACACCACACAATACAGCTAATATAAGTGAAGTGATAGACAATATAACCGTATTTTTTAAGCCATCGAGAAGTGTATCTAAATAGGTATGACTCACGCCGGGAGTTCCCAGGCATCCCGTTACCAGTGTTTGGGTAAGGTCATCTCTACAAAGGAAAGAAAAGTCCATTAATTGATATTCCCTCAAATTAGTCATTCACAAATAGGACAATAAACTAAGCGCATCTACATAGGCCAAATTTATTAAAAAGTGAATTAAAAATAAACCACACTCAATTTTTAAAGAGTGTGGTTCTTCTTTATTAAATTTTATAAATCTTTTTCTGTGTAGCTTTCTCGCGGTTTATTATTTGGGTGATCCCAAGCATATCTTGTTTGTTTAGACAAGGGAAGGTTCATAACAGTGTTAGCAGGTGGGATCGGTTTCATAAACCACTTATTATAAAGCTTTTCAAGTGATTCATCTTTAATCTGACGTACGATACTATCGTTGATTGTTTGTTCAAATTTTTTGTCATTTAATCTGAGCATACAGGCGATCGGTTCGACTGAAAGTACAGTATCAAGAATGACATAATCAGATGGATTCTTTGATTTAGCAATATGTCCCGCAATAATTGAAGCATCCATAACAAAAGCATCTGCCTTACCAGATTCTAATAATAAAAAACTATCTCCGTGATCTTTCCCCTTTAAAACTTTAAACTGAATGTTTTTTGCACGTTTGTTTTTACGAATAAGTTGAACAGATGTTGTACCGGTGGTCGTTGCAATTGTTTTTCCATTTAAATCGTCAAGAGATTTAATGTTAGAGTTTTTCTTTACAGCAATACGAACCTCTTCAATGTATGTCGTATAAGCAAATGCTGCTTCTTTACTGCGGGCAATATCATTTGTTGTTGAGCCGCACTCAAAATCATAGGTTTTATTTTTTAAGAGAGGAATTCTATTTTGAGAAGTGATAGGAAGATAATGAATTTTAATTGGTTTACCAATTTTTTTTGAGATATCATCAATGATACGTTCTGCCATTTCTGTATGAAAACCGACATATTTATTATTACCAAGGGCGTAGGCTAAACCAGATGATTCACGGACACCTAAAGTAATTTCCCCTGTTCGTTTTATTTTTTCAAGAGTATCATGTTCAGCATGCGCGACGCTTGTGAAACCAATGGCCGTTGCTGTAATAAACATTAATAATGATTTCTTCATTTATGTCCTCCATTCATTTATCTTTACTTTAGCTGTTTAAGATATACTGTTTACATGGTGTAGCATAGTTATTATTTTTGAGTGGAATTTTTTTGTTGTTTCATAATCGGTGTTGTGCTTTCTTAATTGATATTAAGGTGAATCCAAACAGGAACGTGGTCGGATGGTTTTTGATATCCCCTTACTTCTGTTTGACTATGAGCGCAAATAAGCTGATCAACAGCTTCTGGTGATAATAATAAATGATCAATGCGAATCCCATTATTTTTAGGCCAAGCACCCGCCTGAAAATCCCAAAAACTGAAGGAGGGAGTATCGGTGACATTTCGGATAGCATCGTAAAGACCTAAATTAAGAATACGTTGAAATACTTTTCTTGTTTCTTGAAGAAATAAGGCATCTTGATACCATTCTTGAGGTTTTTTTGCATCTAATGGAGCGGGGATGACATTATAATCACCCGCTAGAATAAGGGGTTCTTCATACGCAAGCAATGATTTTGCATGTGTATATAATCTTTCCATCCATTCTATTTTATAGGAATATTTTTCACTCTCAATAGGATTCCCATTTGGTAAATAGAGAGATGCAACACGAACAACACCTTTGTTTGTTGAATAAACAGCTTCAATGTAGCGTGTCTGCTCATCATTATCATTGCCTGGTAATCGACGGATCACTTCATCTGGTGTTTTTTTAGAGAGAATCGCAACACCATTAAAACTTTTTTGTCCGTGTGTTTCTATATGGTAACCTAAATTTTCAATTGCATCGCGTGGAAAATTTTCATCAATACTTTTAATTTCCTGTAAACAGACTATGTCCGGCTGGCTCTGCTGCAGCCATTGACATAATGTTTCATGTCGTGCTTTTATTCCAGCAATATTCCACGTTGCTATTTTCATGGCGCTCATCATTAGATATCAAGTATGCAATTCAATTTACTGCATTCATGTTTTATTACAGTCACATTGCTGCTTTTTATTTATAGGGATATTACTATGGTAAATTGATTTATCAAGAGTAGTGGTAAAAGCAAATTTAAAGTTTTAAAATTTAATTTATTTTCATTTTTAAAAACTTTCTGCTGTTTAGTTCTTGACGAATGTAAGTGTTCTCGCTATTAGAAGTGGACATAACCGATGTGGATGTGATCAGGTGTTTTGGATATGAACCGAAAGATTATTCACAGGTGTTAAGAAGATTAAAAGCAAATGCTAGTGCAAAAGGCTATTGCCTTCTCTGCTTGTGGTCGGGTGAACTGTTTTTTGCAGGTATGCCCGATTTTGTGTGTAGACTTATATATCTATTCCGATTCTGTTGGAGTGGATGGAAATGAAATAGAAAAGCCCGATTGGGTGAGACGAATGTAGATCGAAAAGAGGAAGGTTGCATGCCTACCGTAAACCAGTTGATTCGCAAACCGCGTGTAGCGCCAGTTAAACGTAATAAGGTTCCTGCTTTGCAGTCGAATCCGCAGAAGCGTGGTGTTTGTACGCGTGTTTATACAACAACACCGAAGAAACCTAATTCTGCTCTTCGTAAAGTTGCTAAGATTCGCTTGACGAATGGATTTGAGGTGATTGGTTATATTCCTGGAGAGGGACATAATCTTCAAGAGCACTCTGTTGTGATGATTCGCGGTGGTCGTGTGAAAGATTTGCCAGGGGTTCGTTATCACATTATTCGTGGTTTGCTTGATACGCAGGGTGTCAAGAATCGTAAACAGCGTCGTTCAAAGTATGGCGCAAAGCGTCCAAAATAATATTGAGAGACAAAGCCAATGTCCCGTCGTCATAGAGCAGAAAAGCGTGAAATTAATCCAGATCCTAAGTTTGGTGATTTGGTTATTATGAAATTTATGAATGCCATTATGTTTGATGGTAAAAAATCAGTTGCAGAGCGTATTGTTTATGGTGCGCTCGATTCTGTAGAAAAAAGAGTAAAAACAGATCCTGTGGCTCTATTTCATCGGGCCTTAGAGAATGTTGCTCCTCATATTGAAGTTCGCTCACGCCGTGTTGGTGGTGCTACTTATCAAGTTCCGATTGATGTTCGTCCTGATCGTCGTCAGGCTCTTGCTATTCGTTGGTTGATCGCTGCGGCACGTGGTCGGAATGAAACGACGATGATTGAGCGTTTATCTGGTGAACTGATGGATGCGGCTAATAATCGCGGTTCTGCCGTGAAAAAGCGTGAAGATGTTCATCGTATGGCTGAGGCTAATCGTGCTTTTTCTCACTATCGCTGGTAGAAGTTTTAAACTAAGGCAAATATAATGGCTCGCGAATATAAAATTGAAGATTATCGTAATTTTGGTATTATGGCGCATATTGATGCTGGTAAGACTACGATGACTGAACGTATTCTGTTCTATACCGGCAAGAATCATAAAATTGGCGAGACCCACGATGGTGCTTCTACGATGGATTGGATGGAACAGGAGCAGGAGCGCGGTATTACGATTACGTCTGCTGCGACAACGACGTTTTGGGAAGGGCGTGACGGTCGGAAGCGTCGCTTTAATATTATTGATACGCCAGGGCACGTTGATTTTACGATTGAGGTTGAGCGCTCTTTGCGTGTTCTTGATGGTGCAATAGCTTTGTTGGATGCAAATGCTGGTGTGGAGCCTCAGACGGAAACTGTTTGGCGGCAAGCTGAGAAATATCGTGTGCCTCGTATGGTTTTTGTTAATAAAATGGACAAAATAGGAGCTGACTTCTATCGTAGTGTGGAGATGGTTGGTTCTCGGTTGGGTGCTAAAGCGCTTGTTTTGCAGTTGCCGATTGGTGCTGAAAATGACTTTGAAGGCGTTGTTGATCTTGTAGAAATGAAAGCTTTAAAGTGGGATGGTTCTATTGGTGCCTCGGCGGTGATAAGTGAAATTCCCTCTGATTTAAGAGAGAAAGCTGAAGAATATCGCGAGAAATTGATTGAGATGGCTGTGGAGGTTGATGAAGCTGCGACAGAGGCTTATTTAGAAGGTGTTATGCCAACCAATGAACAGCTTGTTTCTCTCATTCGCAGGGGGACAGTGGAAGTTCAGTTTCATCCGGTTCTTTGTGGTACGGCTTTTAAAAACAAGGGAATTCAGCCGCTTTTGGATGCTGTTGTTTCTTATCTTCCTTCTCCAGTTGATGTTCCGGCAATTAGTGGTATTGATGTGAAGACTGAGACTGAGACGACACGCGAATCTTCAGATGATGCTCCACTATCTATGCTTGCTTTTAAAATTATGAATGATCCTTTTGTTGGTTCGTTGACGTTCTGTCGTATTTACTCAGGTAAAGTTCAGAAAGGTATTTCTCTTGAGAATACTGTGAAAAAGAAGAAAGAGCGTTTGGGGCGTATGCTTCAAATGCATTCAAATTCTCGTGAGGATATTGAAGAAGCATTTGCTGGTGATATTGTTGCTCTTGCAGGACTTAAAGAGACGACAACAGGTGATACTCTTTGTGATCCTTTGAAGCCTGTTATTTTGGAGAGGATGGAATTTCCAGAGCCTGTTATTGAGATTGCAATTGAACCGAAAACAAAAGCAGATCAAGAAAAAATGGGTATTGCTCTTAATCGTCTGGCAGCCGAAGATCCTTCATTTCGTGTTAAATCGGATGAGGAATCTGGTCAGACTATTATAGCTGGAATGGGTGAGCTTCATCTTGATATTATTGTTGATCGTATGCGGCGTGAATTTAAGGTTGAAGCAAATGTTGGGCAGCCTCAAGTTGCTTATCGTGAGTCAATTACTAAAATGGCGGAAATTGATTATACGCATAAGAAACAATCGGGTGGTGCCGGTCAGTTTGCTCGTGTAAAAATTGTTTTTGAGCCTCATGATGGTGATGACTTTATTTTTGAGTCGAAGATTGTGGGTGGTGCTGTTCCTAAAGAATATATTCCCGGCGTCCAAAAAGGGATTGAAAGTGTTATGGGATCAGGTCCTCTTGCAGGCTTTCCTATGCTTGGTGTAAAAGCAACACTTATTGATGGTGGCTATCACGATGTTGATTCTTCGGTTTTGGCTTTTGAGATTGCTGCTCGTGCAGCTTTTCGTGATGGAGCAAAGAAGGCTGGTGCACAGCTTCTTGAACCGATCATGAAGGTGGAAGTTGTTACACCAGATGATTATGTTGGTGATGTTATTGGTGATCTCAATTCTCGTCGGGGACAGATTTCAGGAACTGAAGCGCGCGGTATTGCAACAGTTGTGAATGCGATGGTTCCTTTGGCAAATATGTTTGGTTATGTGAATACCCTTCGCTCTATGAGTCAGGGGCGTGCACAGTACACAATGCAGTTTGATCATTATGAGCCTGTACCTTCGGCTGTTGCTTTGGAGATTCAAAAGAAATACGCGTAATTTCAGGTTGGTAATTAATTTTTAACTTAGTCCTTGGCTTGGACGGAAAATGGAGAGCTCAGATGGCGAAGAGCAAGTTTGAACGAACAAAACCGCATGTTAATATTGGTACGATTGGTCACGTTGATCATGGGAAGA
>NZ_JBHIMO010000050.1:0-3567 GCF_042194195.1 Bartonella sp. MR30HLJHH
GCCTCATGATCGATTTCGCCATCAAAATAGCTAATCGGGCGCGCCGTGCCTAAAATGCCATACACATCTTGGTTGGAGGGAGACCAAAAAACACCGCCCCTTTGCTTGTCACGTTTAATAAACATGGCGGCAGCAAAGGGAGCGGCAGAGCTTTATAAAAAGTTACAAGAGCTTATTCAAGACATCAACGACAGTGAAGAAATAGAGCTTACCTTGCCTCTTTTTAAAATTGCATTTAAAACATCAAATAGAGGTTGAAAAAACGCTCCAGAACGACACAAATCTAACCTAACCATCATTATAAAATGAAAAATGAAGGTACTTTTCTCCTTACATTAAGATTTTTAATAATACTTTGTTTTTAAAATATTACATCTTTTTTTGCTTTTTTTGGCTGATTTTGGAGCGAACTTCACAATTTATAGATTTTTTTCAAAGGGTCTTCAAAGGCGGTTTTCTAGGCTTTCACAGAGTTTTTTTAATCCTCAAAGCTTTTCCTATTTTTTCCATTGAATCATAGATTTCTCTCATTTTCACTCTTTTTTAGATATAAAAATCCATTGTGATAAAATGTGCATTTAATGGTGAAAATTAGTCATTTAAAAAAAATCATAAATTCCTACCCAATCCCACCTATTCCCACTTTAAAAAACTCCTGTCAAACAACAAGCTTTCTTTTCTGTATATCCACAACAGCATAGATACTGCTATTCTTTATTGCTTATTTCCTCTTTTCTGGTTTCTTTTTTTTATATCTTCTCCATTCTTTTCTTTCTTGTGATAACTCAATAAAGTTTATCTCTAAATAATGGACAATAATAACACTATGATCTACAATTAAAAAATTACAAACAACTTTTAATAACTTCAATTATTTTATAAATTTTTAATAAATTATTAATTTAATAATGAGTAATAAAATAAAATTACAATAAAACATTATGTATTTTATAGTAAAATTTATAATTATACTTTACACAACAATAAAAACAATCTATTCATCTCAAAGCAGAAGACCATTCATTTGATATCCTTCTTGTAAGCGGAGACGGAATGCATGGGGCTTATAATTTTAAGGAAAATATCAATGTATAAAAAATCTCTGTTACTCTGTACAGCGGCTATCGCTGTTACGCTGTTTGGCACCCATTTCAACGTATATGCTGAAAATCTCGAAGTTACTGATGGAAAAGTAGAAACCCCATCCGAAAAAACGTATGAGACTATTCATGCAAAAACAGGTGGTAAAATCACCGGCGATAAATTAACAGTAACCGGAAATAAAGACACAAACAAAAATACATATGTTATAACAGCTGAAGGCGATAACAGTGAAATTACTTTAACCAATTCAACCATTAAAAGTAATGATAATGATTCTGATATTCACTTAGGTATTAAGGCCAAAGATAATGCTAAAATTAAAATGACAGGGGGGAAAATTACAGCTCTTGAAAATGGTGCTTCTTTTGAAAACAGTAGTAGTGAAAACGAGCTAACAACTGTAGTTATAAGCGGTAAAGATAACTACTTTATTGAGAAAGGGATAAATGCTACCCACAGCAACCTTATTTTGAAAGACACAACTGTTTCTTTAGCAAATAATGGTATATTTGCAGAGGATAACTCGACAATAACAGTCTCTGGAGGATCATTCGATGGGAAAAATGATGGGGTATATGCTAAAGAAGGCAGTACCATCACTTTAGACGAAAAAACAACAGTCACTTCATCTGAAGGCAATGGAGTTCATGCAGAAGGTTCAGGAGCAAAAATCACCAAGACGGGAGGAACTGTCAGTGGGTGGGTTGCATTACTTGCAGAAAAAGGTGGACAAATTGATGCCACAAATGTTGCTTTAACGACAGATGGCAAAGGCATCGGTGTAGGGGCCTTTGACCCTGATAGCAGAATTGAATTGCATGGCGATACAACTATTAACAATACTTTGAAGGGTCTTAGAGCATTTAGTGGTGGTAAAATTACCAGCGAAAATTTAACAATAGTTGGTGGTGAAAAAAGTGATCAAGACCCCGACGACGACAACTATGGTGTATGGACAGTGAATTCTGGGAGTGAAATTACGTTAACGGGCAAAACAATTATTAAAAATTTTAATAAAGGTTTTTATGCAGAAGGTGGAAGTAAAATCATTAGCGGAGATTTAACAATAACAGGTAATGAAAGTAAAAAAACGACTACTGGTATAGTCGCTGTGCAACCTGATAGTTTAATTAAGTTAAATGGCAAAACAACCATTCAAAATGTTGATGTTGGTCTCTCTGCATCAGATAATAGCACGATTAAGATGATTAATAGTGATATTAAAGCAGCACAGAATACAATAAAAAATAAAATAAATGCTAAAAGAGTTGCACTATGGGCGGCATATAACGGACATATTGATGTCCAGAATTCTTCTCTAACAGCAGGAGTTTCTGGTTTGCAGTTCTTAACTTCCCCTAGTAACAAACCCGATGAAACAAAAGATACAGAAAAACATCAAAGTAATGAAATCAATTTAACCAATGTAGATATTCATGTGGAAAATGGCACTGGAATTCTTATTGGAGCTTACACTAACAACGAGCTTGGAAATAATCCAGATCTGGCAATAGGTACAGCAAATATCAAAAATTCAGAAATCCATGCCGATGTTTTACTAAGAAACGGCATTTGTTTGGGAGACAAAGAGAAAGAGCTTTGGGAACTGGTGGGTTTAAAAGAGACCCCCAACGGCACTTTTACATTAAGCGCTGATCAGTCTACTCTAGAGGGCAGAGCGACTGTTGATAAAGACAGAAATGTACACTTTGATCTAAAAAACAATACGCAATGGATTTTAAAAAACAGTACAAATGAAAAAGATGATGATGGCAATCTGTTTGATATTGCTCAAAGATCTCGTTCTGATATTTCCACACTTAGTCTTGATAATAGCTCCATTATTTTTAGCGAACCAACAGAAGAGCATTATCACACATTGCATATAGGTTCTGGTAAACCAGACACACAAGAAGTCTACAAAGCCTCTGGTGACGCAAAGATTTACTTCAACATTGCTTGGAGTGATGGCGTAGCAAGTGCCGATCAAAAAACCGATAGGCTTCTCATTCACGGTGATGTCTCAGGCAACACAACAGTTTATATCAAAAGCGACTTAGGGGATAAAAATAGTGTAGTAAATGCTGCTGATCCTTCGAATATCGGTGGACTTTCGCTTATTCAAGTCTCTGGAAAAGCACAGGAAGACTCTTTCAAACTAGCAAATGGCTATACCACAAGAGGTCGTTTACCTTATAAATATACGCTAACTGTTTATGGACCAGAGTCAAGCCATGGACAAGCCGATATTACACAAAGCCTGTTTGATGAAAAGAATGAAAATTTCTGGGATTTCCGCTTACACAAAGAAATTCTTGAAACTGGTTCTGGCTCGGGCTCTGGTCCAAGTGTGGCCGCTCTTGTACCACAGGCAGCAAGCTATTTGGTCATGCCAAATGCTCTCTTCTACAGTGGATTAACCGATATGGCTAAACAAAACGCGCTTTTAGCCAATATCAGAAC
>NZ_JBHIMO010000051.1:0-3547 GCF_042194195.1 Bartonella sp. MR30HLJHH
TAAAATTTCCGATTTTATAAAACTGTTCAGATTAAACGGCGTTGTCTCTTCTCAACGTTCATAGATGAAATCAACAAAAACATCAAAAAATCATTGAAAAAGGCGCGTAACAATGACTCATGTCTGCTCACCATTGAGATATCCAGGCGGTAAGGCTGCACTGTATGGAAAAATCAAAGAAATATTTGAGAAAAATGCATTAAATGGCTGTTCCTATAGAGAGCCATTTGCTGGCGGGTGCGGACTTGCTCTAAAGCTTCTTTTTAATGGTGATGTTAAAGATATTCACATTAACGATATTGATCTGTTCATTTGGAGCTTTTGGTATTGCGTTTTGCACAAGACAGAAGAATTAATAGAAAAAATCAATACAACGACCATTAACTTAGAAGAATGGTACATACAAAAAGAAATTTCTCCTGCAAGTGCAGATGTGCTTAGCGCAGGATTCGCAGCACTCTTTTTGAATCGCACAAATAGATCTGGAATTATTAAAAATGCTGGACCAATTGGAGGAAAAGGACAAAGCGGTACCTATAAAATAGATTGCCGATTTAACAAAGAGAATATAATTGAACGCATTCTTCGCATAAGTGAACAAAAAGATAAAATACATTTAACTCGTTTAAATGCACAGGAATTTTTGCTGCGTTATGGAACTGATGAAAACACCTTTTTTTATATGGACCCTCCTTATTTTAAAAAAGGAAAAGGGCTTTACACTTCGTTTTACAAAGCTAATGATCATAACAATTTAGAGAATGTCATCTCCCAACATGTGACAGCGCCTTGGCTAATTACTTATGACAACGTTGAAGAAATTAAATTTTTGTATAGGCAATATCTCTCAATAGAATTTAGCTTACAATATTCTCTACAAGAGAAAAGGCAAGCTACCGAATTGATGATTTTTTCACCTAAAATCAAAGTACCTCAATTTTTAGAAAAAAATATAGGCTCGCTTCTCAAAGCAGCTTAATTGCAGATTTCATTAATAGGAGCTTTAATCACATGCTTACACCATTGGGCAAAACCTTACGTAAAATTCGTATTGATCGGACAGAACGTCTATTAGATATGGCTGATAAATTAGGCGTATCTATAGCATTTTTATCTTCTGTAGAAATTGGCAAAAAGCCTATACCTGCTGACATGGAAGAAAAGATCATTGAGAAATATGCTTTAAATGAAGAAACGGCTTCTATCTTGAGAAGAGAAGCAAATATTTGTCGTAAGAATTTTACAATGAACTCTTCTGACCCACTTAACCATGAAATTTCTAACACGTTTGTTAGAATGTTTAAGTCTCTTTCACAACAAGATCTGACAAAGTGCAAGGAACTCATGGAGAAAGTAGAAAAAAAACGGTGCTTGCAGAATAGAATACCTTGATCTCCTTATTTTATACACCGTAAACATAATTTTATATGTTAAAAAACAATAATATCCTTTTGAAATAATTGAATAAATATGCAATTTATGCTAAGATTTTTATGTATAAATTGCAAATCTAATGGGGCTACAAATATGCTAAATAAAGTGACGTTAATCGGACGCCTTGGTGCTAATCCCGAAAGCAAAACAATGAATTCTGGAGCAGAAATAGTCAATTTTAGTATAGCGACTTCTGAGAGCTATACAGATAAAAAAACCAATCAAAAAGTAGAGAAAACAGAATGGCATTCCGTGGTGATTTTTAATCCACATTTGGCAAAAATTGCACTTCAATATCTAAACAAAGGTTCAAAGGTTTACATAGAAGGAAAATTACAGACACGCAAATGGCAAGATAAAAATGGGCATGACCGTTACACAACAGAGATTGTCTTACCACAATTCAAAGGCGAGTTGTATTTGCTTGATGCGAAGAAAGAGCAATCAGCATCCCCTACCCCTTCACCCATTACTTCTCAAAATTATGCTATCGCTTCAGGTGCTCAAGATTATAGAACAGCTCTTAACGATAGCGTCCCATTCTGATTGATAACATATGACAAAGAGAAAAAAACGTACAAAACGCGGACGCCCTCGGATTAAAGGATGCATAAGAGAACCAAACGGACGCATCTCACGAGCAAAAACACCGCATGAACCCATGGATAAATTGGCAATTGAAATGCGTGCCAAACGCTTCTGTTTGACCATAGAAGAGGCTAAAAATCCGCTTTCCGGCACCTATATCGGGCGGCTTTATTTGCAAGGCGAAATCAATCAAGACCAATATGATGCTGCGCAAAAATATCTTGAAGTGAAAAACAATTACCTATGTGCAAAAGGATTGCCTAATGCAATTTATGATGAAATGCCTACAACTTCTGATAACGGAGCAAGAGAGAAATGGGTGCAGAAGGCAACAGAACATCTTTTAGTTGTAAAAGATGTTGTTCAAGAAGCTCAATGTTTACACCGTCAATATAACCTTCATGCCGCATTACAGTATCTTGTCATAGAAGATCAATCACTACCGCATCTTGTGCCTTCATTACGTATTGTTCTAAATGCGCTTTATAAACACTTTATGCAAAACCGGTAGTTTTCAAGCAGCATCTCGGATATTAATGGCAATCTCTTTTCCAAGAGCAATGAGTGTGGATTCTAAGGCATCTAATTTTGTTGCGTGGTTTAAATCCAACAATCGGTCAATTTGTATTGGATGAAGTTTTAAAAGACGTACGAGATCAGCTTTGCGTAAGTTTTTTTCAATCATAGCGTTATGTATTGCAATTTTTAAAGTCACCAATGAAGATACTTCAACAAAAGGATAGGCAATATCACGATGTCCAAAGGGAATAGGTTCACGATCTTGAAAACGCCCCATAATGACTGTTAAAAGTGCATTTTTAGCCTGTTCCAAAGCCTCTTTTTCATCGTTACCATAGGTAATAAATTCCTGAAAGTCTTTAGAGACGACCAGAAGAGTATCATTGTCATCTTTGATAAATTTGATTGCATATTTCATTTACACCTCCATATTCAGGCTTATTTTAGGTCAAGATCTTTAAGAATCTTCTGGACTAATCCTGTTCCTAATTCTTTTCGCGTACCATGCATAGGTAAAACGGACTTTTTAGAACCACGCTTTACAAGCAAATGCCCTCCCTTCCCTGAAGTAAAACTGCAACCATGCTTTATAAGATATCTTTTCAATTCTTGACTATTCATTATAATAATATAACATCTAAAATGTTTCAATACAACATAAATGTTGTGTTAAAGGAAAATAAAGAATATCTTTTAAAACACTATATTTAGGTAAAAAAATAAAAAAAATACAAGATCATGATTTTTTTGTTGACATAGTGTAAAAAATCATATTTAATGACGCCACTGCACTAGTCGTATTGCGTCTAAAATTCAAAAATATTCCCTAAAAATTCAGTAAAATGTGAACTTGAAACGTGCCTAGAAAGCCCTGTTTTCTTGATAATTCTGGCTAATCAATTTTCACAGAATAAAATCAATATTTGACTAATGATGTCATTAATTATGACTCAAAAGGAGCAATGATGAAAGCTGTCATCACTAAGCCAATGTGTGTTGTTGGAGA
>NZ_JBHIMO010000052.1:0-3516 GCF_042194195.1 Bartonella sp. MR30HLJHH
GTTGTCATTACCATGAGAGGACTATGCAAAGGCTTTGAAATGGCAGAATGGCAACCGGGGAGCAAAGCAACATCCACAGCAACATTCACATTACAGTATTTCAAATATGTCCAGAAGGACGTTGAAATTGTTGAGATAGACGCCCTCAACATGGTGAGGAGATTCAATGGCGTCAATCAATTAGCAGATCATAGAGAAAACTTAGGATTATAAAAATGACAGTACAAACAAGCATTACACATAAATTATTGATACCTGTTACTTTTGAGGGAAAAGAGCACACCACAATTACCTTACAGCGCCCCAAAACAAAAGATGTGCAAGCAATCGACAAAAAAGAAGGCATAGAGCAAACAATTGCTATGGTTGCACGCCTTTCTGGATGGGCACATGAAGCGGTTGGAGAACTCGATATTAATGACTTGTCGAGCATTGGAGAGATTTTGGAGTCTTTTATCAAGCGGCGGGATACCTCGACTGGGAAAACGCCGCTAAACTCATAGCCGATATTACCATTGTGTTCCATTGGTCCCTTTCAAAGATGATGGAAATGGAACCGCAAGAACTCATATTCTGGCGAAAACAAGCAGCAGAAAGGTATAAGACAAAATGAGTGAAAAAGTTGCTGATGCAAAGGTGAAACTGTCTCTTGAAGACAAACTCACCGCGCCTCTTAAACGTGTACAAAAAAAATTCGATACATTGTCTAAAACACTCTCACATAGTTTGGGTATTCCGCGCTTTTCTGCTGCTGTCAAAAACATGACAAAAAGCCTTCATGGCGTTCAAAGTGCTCTTGGAGTGGCGGCAAGCCGTGCTTCGGTCTTTACCGGTGTCTTAGGGCTTGCTGGTGGTGGTCTTGTGGCAAGTGTAGCCGCCCTCACCATGAAAACCATGCATCTGGGGGATAGTCTTCATCACGCATCACGCCATTTGGGGATGAGTGTTGCATCGCTTCAATTATGGGGCGATGCAGCCGATAATTCAGGATATTCTGCTGAACTTTTTCAACAATCTCTAGCAACTTTAAATAGGCGTTCTGCGCAAGCATATGCTGGACAAAAAAGAGGCATTATGGGCTTTGAGGCACTTGGTATTTCGGTAAAAGATGCCTCTGGAAAACTCAAATCAAATTCGGCTTTGTTGGAAGAAATTACCGACAAGATGAGTAAGATGAAAAATCAAGCACAAAGACAGCATATTGCCGCTCTGCTGTTTGGGGGCGATGGTAAAGAAATGGCGACCATGCTTGCACAAGGCATGGCGCCTATCAAAGAGCTGTTTGCAAAGGCGCGAAAAGGAAAATGGCTCATAGGTGCCGATGTTGCACGCTATGCAGCAGATTTGAGTGATAAGCTTGGTGCTTTTAAGAAAAAAATAGGCGGTATCGCGAGCTTTATTGGCGCCCGTTTCATGCCCGTGATTAATGATATGATTGACGGTTTTTCAAAGTTGATTGATGAAAACCGCGACCTCATTCAAACAACCGTTGCGAGCTGGGCAAAAACCTTAAAAAAAGTCCTTAATGATTTGCTTAACCCTACCTCCGATTTAAGAAAAGGCATCAGTGATCTCACAGAGAGAATTAAAGGCTGGTTCCAATGGCTAGAACCTCTGATTGGTGAAATAACCCTTTTCAAGGTAGGACTTGTGGCACTTGGTTCGTTCATTTTTGGTCCACTCATTGCCGCATTAGCCGCAGCGGGAGCAGCGTTTGTCACACTTGGCTATACTATAATGACGACACCTATCGGTTGGCTAATTGGCGGCATCGCAGCTCTTGTTGGAGCTGGATATCTGCTTTATAAAAATTGGGACAAAATCAATGGCTGGCTGCTTACATCACTAGCCATAGTAAGCGCAGTTTTTATCAGGCTTGCTTTCGCTCTTTCAGGACCAGTGCTTTCAGCCTTCACTTCCGTTGGTTCTAAAATTACCGGTCTGGCTGCAAATCTTGGAAAATCCCTGCTCTCAAAAATAATCGCAGCAGATAAAGCTTTTATTAGATTTTCTGCTACTCTGGGAAGATCACTGCTTTCAGCATTAGCCTCAGCTGCTTCTGCAGTTGCCAGTTTTGCTTTAACTCTTGTAGGAACACTGATTTCGGCAATAACTGCCGTTGGTTCTGCTTTTATATCGCTTGGTATCGCAATCATGACCACTCCTATCGGCTGGATAATGGCTGGTATTGCTGCCCTTGTTGGAGTTGGATATCTGCTCTACAAAAATTGGGATACGGTAGTAAGCTTCATAAGCAACTTGTGGAATTCTTTTGCGAGCTTATGTAGTAACGTTTTCAATAACCTCTTGACGCTCTTTAAAAACTTTTCACCACTCTCTTGGATTTCGAAAAAAATCAATGCATTGATTGAGTGGCTGTTTGGCATCGATTTAATGGAAGCAGGTTCCAATCTCATTGGTAGCTTGTGGGACGGCATCAAAAGCCAATGGAATGCTCTGTCTGAATGGTTTAGCGGCATGATAAGCAAATTAACCAGCTGGATGCCTAATTGGATGAAAGAAAAGTTAGGGTTTAATGTCTCAATCAATAAGACTTCAACGGAGACGATTAAAACCTTTACCAATGAAACCAATGCACGGGCAAAAAAAATGCTGGATACAGTAGTGGTTACAAATACCCCGCCTGAAAAACGCAAGAGTGGTTTTAATACAAGTGTCGTTGAAACAGGACAAATGCAGGCAACAAATAAAGTGGGTGCCTTTAAAGCTCCAAAGCCCATTACGGTTCATAAACCCGTTGAAGTAGACGCCCGTGTAACCATTACAAATCTCAATATTTCAGTACCAAATGGTCTCAAGGACGAAATCAGAGACGCTGTCAATCAAGCACTTGAACGCTATGCAAAACAGCAACGTTTAGCCATAGCCTCTAGCCTTTCGGATTAAATACCATGATGTTAGCTTTAGGTGGTTTTATTTTTTCGATTGAAACAGCAGCTTATCAAACACTTGATATGTCTTATGGGGTTCCATGGGTAGAGCAAGGGCGATTGGGGAGAAAGGCTGCTCTTCAATTGCCAGCTGTTGCAAATGCGGAGTTTTCTTTGGCAGGCGTGATTTATCCAGATTTCAAAGGTGGTCACAGACAGCTCGAATATTTGCGACAAATAGCGCATATGGGACCTCACATTCTTGTGACCGGTCAAGGCAAAATCTTAGGTAAGTTTGTCATTCTTTCTGTAGAGGAAAAACAAAGCGTTTTTCATCATAACGGCACCCCCAAAAAACAAGAATTTACAATAAAATTGAGAGAGTATGGTGAAGACCTATGAGTGACCTTTATATGACCAAAGATGGCGATATGGTGGATGCCATTTGCTGGAAATACTATGCCAAAGGTCAACAAGCGCTTGCTGTTGAACGCGTCTATGCAGCGAATTTGGGGCTTGCAGACTATGGACCCATTTTAAAAGCAGGCATCACCATAGTTTTGCCGTCCCTCCCCTATCCGAAAGCCACACCAGTGATCAGAATTTGGGGTAGCAAATCATGAAA
>NZ_JBHIMO010000053.1:0-3343 GCF_042194195.1 Bartonella sp. MR30HLJHH
AAATCCTCCCGCGCATGTTCACGCCATTTGTTCACATGCTCCACATCTTCTTTGTACCAGCTCACAAGCTTACGAAACAAACCTTCTTGAGAGAGATCAGATACGTTGCTGTCTTTCTCTAAATGTTCATCATCATGCATCATTCTGCCATCCATGAGGTACTATCATATTCCGTTCTGCCGCTATAAGCTGGTCGCTTTTGTATTTCTTTTGGTGGTTTGTATGAAATGCACATCAGTCCAAAGGCATCTGCCCCATGACTGGACCAATCATGCTCTGCTCCCAAGCCAATATTACGCTTCTCATCCCATTTCTCATGATACCAATTCAGTGCCTTACGTCCTGCTACCGTCGTCTTCTCATTAAACCAAACAGAAGGCAAAACACGGCGGACTGTTTCTATACGTATCTTAACAGCCCCTGCTCCCTGATTAGGGATAACTTTTGTTTGAAAGCCTGCCTGTTTAAGAGCGCTCTCAAAACTCACATTGTGCACACGGTCTCTCGTCGCACCGTCATGGGGGAGAACCATCAGTGCCTTCTCATAACCATTTTGACGTAACCAGCCTATATGCTCTGATAACGGCTGTCCCTGTGCTTCGTAATAATTAAGCACTCTGATCTCTCTACCAACAAATTGCGCTATCCATATCGCTGTGGCATCTGCCTTAGCACCCGTGCCCCCAATATCCCAAAAGGCGCGTATCTGCATCAAGGGGTCACGAGCAACACGCCCTATCCGCCCCTCTTGCTCGGCTGCCAACATTTCCTTTTGATAATAAGCACCTTGAACCGCTGTAAGATAATCCCCTTCCCAGATATGCTTATAGGTCTCTGGACGGTTTCTCAGATCATCCAATCGCGCTTCATTCAAGATCTTGGGAAACTTCGGATTGTCTGACCAGTTGATCTCAACACGCTTAATTGCCTCATTGTCTGAAAAGCGAAACCGCTTCTCAACGGGGGCATTCTCTCGCAACGGGTTCCATGTCACCCATAACTCTGCTCTCCACCCCTCTCCCTCTTCACGCAACGTCGGTATAAGCGTCTGCCAAGCTGTCTCTGTAACGGGCTCTGCCTCATCAACCCAACAAAGCAAAATACGCCCCATGGATTTGATACTGGCAATATTGCGGTCTAGTCCAGAAAACTGAAAGGCTATACGACCATCTATCGACTTAATCGACGACTCCCCAACCTTGTAATAGTCCTTTAAAAAGTCATGCGCTTCAATGGCGCGCTTAATTTCCTCCAATGAACTTTCTGCCAAAGAATTCTGAAACTGCCGTGCACAAAGTATAGTGCCCGATATCCCTTGCATACCAAATTGATAGCCTTTTAAAGCAGCCATCAAGGCAAATGATCTTGTCTTTCCAGACCCTCGTCCACCCCAAGCAGCACGCACCAAAGCCTTATCTGTAAAAATCGGTATAAGCTTTGGAACAATATTAATCTGTCGTGTCGTCATTGACCAAAGGCGCGATTTCTACACGCGTTATCACCTTAATGGCTCCCCCATCTTCACCTGTTACCTGTAAAGGCAACACCTTACCAAGCAACGCTAAATAAGCAGCAGGGCATTCCATAGCCTGCTTTTCCAAATAAGAGATCAAACCATCCTTGCCAATTTTATTCCCAGCATTCTCAGCAGCCTTAACCACTGCTTCTTTTAAAATGCGCGTCATCTTATTCGGAACGCCTTTGACACGCCCTTGACCTGCCTTTGGTGGTATACGCTTTTTAATGGGTTGTGGAGCCTGCTGTGTATTTTCTGATGTCATAAAATACGCCCTCCAGATAATAAAAAACCCCGCATTTGCGGGGATTCCAAACTGCACTGCCTCTCGTCTAGACACAATACGACCAGTGCCGTATTTGTCATTAAATACGATTTGCTACATTTTGTCAACACAAAAATAACACATATTGATAATTTTAAAGGGAATCAGTTAAACAGATAAAGTGCATATTAAGGTAGACATATTAAGGTAGAAATGATGTTTATAAAAAAATCTTTATTTAGAAGCGTATTAATTATCGCACTTTTTACAACCTATCTTATATTCCCTTCAAACGGATACGCTGATGATAATTTAGATGAATTCTGCTGTTCAAAAGAAGTAGTAAGACTAGAGAGAGCACGCAGTGATTATCTGTATAAAAATTACAATTGGTGGGAACAAAGGTGTTACAACGCTCAATGGATACACGATAAATACGTAGAAAAAACTTTGTCACTACCAGCACGACTAGCTAAGCAACATATAAAAACTATAGAGCAATGGCGTCGTCTAGTCATAAACCGAAATAGTGTATCGCGTGCCGTGATAAGCAATATGCAATTCGAAATAGAGCAAATGCAGCATTTAGATAGAGCAAAACGAAATAAGCAACATGAAAAGGTATCACAACTCCTCGATATCATTACCGATGTTCGAAAGACTATTGCTACACAAAAAGAAAAAGTTAAAAGGCTAGATCATGAAATTGAAATAGTAAATGATATGCTTATTTATTTTTATGAATAATTGCATACTTATGAAAAGTACTTATGAAGCACATTAAGAGCAACACGTAATGAATTCACAAGGTGTGGTAGCATTTGATCTTCTATAACGAGATACTGTAACGCTGCATAAAGGTTATATTGTCTATAGAGGCATTGGGCTTCTTTTAGTGCCTCTTGCGTGTTTATAAACTGCTCTGTTGCAAATTCTACCCATTTATCTCTTGCCTTATCATCAGATGATGACGGCATTTCGTCATAAATCGCATTAGGCAAGCCCTTTGCGCAAAGATAATTATTTCTTATCTGTAAATACTGTTGGGCGGCGTCGTATTGCTCTTGTGTTATTACACCTTGCAAACAAAGTCGCCCTATGTAAGACCCAGAAAGTGGATTTTTTGCCTCTTGTAGCGTTAAACCGAAGCGCTTTGCACGCATTTCTATTGCCAATTTATCAACGGCTTCACGTAGTGCTTTTGCACGTGATATACGTCCATTTGGTTCTCTTACCTGCCCTGCTATTTTAGGGCGTCCCCTTTTTTTATTTTTTTTCACAGATAACCTCAGACACCTGTTTAACGTTTTCCCAAATTTCCTTTGAGTTTGACCGTGTCTCTCCACCCAAAAGCACTACAAATAACAGTAACGCTATTGATATACAAATGACTGGTATTTTTTTCCAATCATCATCATCACGTATCATCCACCCGATGATAATGACCATCATTACAATTAGAAAGCCTGCTGATATATTACAGAGTGTCTCAATCTTATTATTATGTTGTAATGATTTTATCTCCTGATCTGTAATAGTATAGTTATAAACTGGCTTAGATT
>NZ_JBHIMO010000054.1:0-3086 GCF_042194195.1 Bartonella sp. MR30HLJHH
CCACGGTCATTTGTGGTTGATAGCTCTGCAGACCAACAGCTTGCACAGGATGATGAGAATACAGATATTATTAATGTATCTAATATCTTGCGGAGTGGTTCAACTGAGGGAATGCAACGTGCTAAAAACAACAATACTATTTTGGGTGATGGGATTGATGTGGGAGGTAGCCATTATGCTGTTGTTGTTGGTGAAAATGCGGCTGTTGATGTTGATAGGATAAATACAAACGGTTCTGTTGTTATTGGGTATGGTGCAAAAACTGGTAACGGTTGGAATGTTCTTGTCGGTTATATGGCAGAAACATTGAAAGGATCGTATGGTTCTGTTGTTTTGGGGCGGGGGGCAAAAACGGAAGGTATATATAGCATTGCAATTGGTGGTGTTGGAGGTACTGGTGAGAGGCAGGATATTGATGAAAAAAATAGAGTACTTGCAGCTGGTAATTATGCAATGGCTCTTGGTTACAGCGCGAAGAATTATGCAGAACAGGGGATTGTTCTTGGTTACAGTGCATCTGCAACGAAGGATGCGCAGTATAGTATTGCTATAGGTTCTGAATCTAAAGTGACAGGTGCGAGAGGTGTTGCTCTAGGCTACCAAGCTTCTGCAGTGGGGGCTAGAGGTGTTGTTATAGGCTCTGGAGCTAAGACATCAGTCCAGAATGATGTTATTGCTATAGGCTCTAACGTTTATGGGGGAGGGGTTGAAAGTGTTGCTATAGGCGTTAGCGCTTCTGCGGTGGGGGGTGCAAGTGTTGTTGTGGGCAACAAAGCTTCTTCGACGGATTCTTTTGGTATTGCTATAGGCCCAGAAGCTTCTGTGACAAAGAGTTTCAGTGTTGCTCTAGGCTACCAAGCTTCTGCGGCGGGGGATAGTGGTGTTGTTATAGGCAACAAAGCTTCTGCGAAGAATTACGGTGTTGCTTTAGGCAGATTCGCTTCTGCGGCGGGGAATTACGGTGTTGCTCTAGGCTCAAAGGCTCAGGTGTCGGTTGATGATGGTGTTGCTATAGGATCGAATTCTAAAGCTGAGAGAAAAGGTGGCGCTTTTGGATATAATCCTTTGCGTAAAGGTGTAGCGAACGGGGATACTTCCGCGGAATGGAAAAGTACCTACGGTAACGTCGCGTTTGGTTCGCGACAACTTTCAGGCGTAGCAGCTGGTCTTGAAGATGGCGATGCAGTGAATGTTTTACAGTTAAAAGCGTTACAAGAATACGTAGACAAAGGTTGGAAACTCTCAGTTGGAGGTGAAAATGGCAAGACCGTTCTTATAGACGATGGAGTAGATTTTTCTGCTGGAAGTAGCAACTTAAATATTACAAAAGGTAATAAAGATAATAAGCTAAAATTTGATTTGGCTAAAGATGTTACATTGACGAGCTTAAAGGCAGGTACAAATACCCTAGACGCAACGGGTCTAGTAATTACTGGAGGTCCGCAAATAACAACGGGTGGTATTGATGCTGGCAGTAAGAAGATAACAGGCATTCAAAGTGGCGCACTCACAGCAGAATCGACCGAAGCGGTCAATGGTTCCCAACTTTTGGCAACAAATACTGAAATTGCCAATGTAAGAGACAGTATTCTTGTTAAGCAAGTAGCAAAGAAGACTTTAACGCGCAGTCTCTCTGATGGAGAAGAAGGTCCTATCACTGTTGGTATGGAAACTGGTGGCAATGAAATCAGTATTCTAAATAAGGACAATGGAGCCCGGAAACTTTCTGGTCTACTCGACGGGGATATCAATGAAAACTCAAAGGAAGCCATAAATGGCTCACAGCTTCATACATTGGGCACTGGGGTTGCTACGTCTTTAGGCGGTGGTGCTAAATATGAAGGTGGCGTATGGACCGCTCCTACATTCAAGGTAAAAACAATCAAGGAAGATGGCAGCCCTGAAGATAAGGATTACTCTGATGTAGCGAGTGCTTTTGCAGGAGTTGGTAGTTCTATCACGAATGTTAAAAACGAGATTACCAAACAAATTAACAATGAAATTGCCAATGTGAAAGGCGATAGCCTTGTTAAGAAAGATGCAACTACAAATCTTATCACTATTGGTAAAGAAGTAGAAGGCAGTGAAATCAACATAGCCAACAAGAAGAACGAGGATAGAACTCTTTCTGGTGTGCAGGCAGCGACCAAGGATAATGAAGCCGTTAACAAAGGACAGCTTGATAAAAGCTTGAAAGAGCTTTCGAACAGTCTTCAGTCAGATGAATCAGCAGTTGTTCATTATGATAAAGATTCAGATGGTAAAACTAATTATAGTAGTGTGACTTTAGGAAAAGCTAAAGATAAGATAGCTGTAGGTCTCCATAATGTTGCTGATGGTAAGATTTCCAAGGATTCACATGATGCAATCACGGGTGGACAGGTTAATACCATAGCTTCGGATTTATCAAAGATTTTAGGTGGCGCTGTATCCTTTGATGGCAAAAACTTTAAAGGGCCAACTTATAATTTATCGAATATTGATGAAAAAGGTGAAGTAACAGATAAACCGTATGAAGGAGTTGAAACAGCCTTTAAAGGACTTGATGATAATATCAAGAATGTTAACGCTCGCATTAAGGAAGTCTCAGAAGGAGTTGCACAAGATTCTTTATTATGGGGTGGAGATGCCTTTGTCGCACAGCATAAAACGGCAGAAGGTAAAAAGGAAAACAGCAAGATCACATCGCTGGCTGATGGTTCTATAGTAGCAGGTTCGAGCGATGCGGTTACGGGTGGTCAGATTAATACCATAGCTGCGAGTTTAGCAAAAATTTTAGGAGGCAAAGCATCGTTTAGTGCTGATGGCACTTTTACAGTTCCCAGCTATGACTTATCGACAGTTTCTAAAGAGGGTAATGTAACAAATAAAGCATATGAGGGAGTTGAAACAGCCTTTAAAGGACTTGATGATAATATCAAGACTGTTAACGATCGTATTAAGGAAGTCTCAGAAGGAGTTGCACAGGATTCCTTGTTATGGAGTGATAAAGCCCATGCTTTTGTCGCCCGTCATGAAAAGAAGCAAGAAGAAGGCAGAGCTGTAGCGACACAAGAAAACAGCAAGATTACGTATCTTGCGGATGG
>NZ_JBHIMO010000055.1:0-2962 GCF_042194195.1 Bartonella sp. MR30HLJHH
GTTGATAAATTGGCAATAGAAATGCGTGCAAAGCGCTTCGGTTTAACGCTACAAGAGGCAAAAAATCCACTTTCTGGTACTTACATAGGGCGACTTTGTTTGCAAGGTGTGCTTACACAAGAACAATATGACGCCGCGCAACAATATCTACAGATCAGAAACGATTACCTTTGTGCAAAAGGCTTTCCAAGTGCTGTTTATGATGAGATGCCCTCATCATCAGATGATAAGGCAAGAGACAAATGGGTAGAATTTGCTACAGAGCAGTTTTTCAATATGCAAGAGGCACTAAAAGAAGCACAATGCCTCTATAGACAGTATAATCTTCATGCAGCACTACAGTACCTCGTGATAGAAGATCAAATGTTACCACATCTTGTGAATTCATTACGCGTTACTCTTAATGTGCTTTATAAGTACTTTTCATTAGACAATTTTCCAAATAAACTTGATCAACGCTATCGTTAGTATTAACCCCAATATTACTCCAATTATTCCCAAAATCACTCTCAAACTTTCTTTTATACCTATACCGATTAAAACTAATAACCCTAAAATTATTATCCCTATTGTTATATTCCACATAAAAAGTGCAATTATACCACCAATGAAACCACAAATTAGAAGTGGTATTCCACAAGTTATTAAAGCTATGTCTTTAATGTTATCTTGTAGACCATCTTCACGTATTGTTTTTATCATTATACATGATATGATAAAACTCACGGCAGATATAGCTAGCAATAGAGCAGCCACTTTTTCTTGTAGATCATTTCCTATAAGGTTAGAATTAAATATTATAAGTGTAGGAATCCATGGAACAAACGTTGGTAAAAATAGTACAGTGCAGTATGCAACTATTTCTTTCCCTTTTTTTCCTGCTTTTTTAATGGCATGTATTGCATTGAATAGCATTAATAAAAACAATGCTATCAAAACTCCAATAAAGCATAAATTTTCTATAATCATTATCTTCTCTTTTTTGACGATCCACTGTTTAGAACACTGCTTAACCGATTCCCTTTGAATATATCAATATGTGTTATTTTTATGTTGACAAAGTGTTGCAAATCGTATTTAATGACATTGCTGTACTTAGGCGTATTGTGTCTAGATGAGAGGCAGTGCAGTTTGGAATCCCCGCAAATGCGGGGTTTTTTATTATTTGGAGGGCGTATTTTATGACATCAGAAAATACACAGCAGGCTCCACAACCGATTAAAAAGCGTATACCACCAAAGGCAGGTCAAGGGCGTGTCAAAGGCGTTCCGAATAAGATGACGCGCATTTTAAAAGAAGCAGTGGTTAAGGCTGCTGAGAATGCTGGGAATAAAATTGGCAAGGATGGTTTGATCTCTTATTTGGAAAAGCAGGCTATGGAATGCCCCGCTGCTTATTTAGCGTTGCTTGGTAAGGTGTTGCCTTTGCAAGTGACAGGGGAAGATGGGGGAGCCGTTAAGGTGATAACGCGTGTAGAAATCGCGCCTTTAGTGAATGACGACACGACAGATTAATATTGTACCAAAACTCATTCCTATTTTTGCAGGGGATGCTTTGGTACGAGCGGCTTGGGGTGGACGAGGGTCTGGGAAAACAAGATCATTTGCTTTGATGGCTGCTTTAAAAGGCTATCAATTTGGTAGGGAAGGGATATCAGGAACTATACTTTGTGCACGGCAGTTTCAAAACTCGCTAGCAGAAAGTTCATTGGAGGAGATTAAACGCGCCATTGAAGCGCATGACTTTTTAAAGGACTATTACAAGGTTGGGGAATCTTCGATTAAGTCGATTGATGGTCGTATAGCCTTTCAGTTTTCTGGTCTGGACCGCAATATAGCCAGTATCAAGTCTATGGGGCGTATTTTGCTTTGTTGGGTTGATGAGGCGGAGCCGGTGACAGAGACGGCTTGGCAAACGCTTATACCGACTTTGCGTGAAGAGGGAGAGGGGTGGAGAGCAGAGTTATGGGTGACATGGAACCCGTTGCGTGAGAATGCCCCCGTTGAGAAGCGGTTTCGCTTTTCAGACAATGAGGCAATTAAGCGTGTGGAGATCAACTGGTCAGACAATCCGAAGTTTCCGAAGATTTTGAATGAAGCGCGGTTGGATGATCTGAGAAACCGTCCAGAGACCTATAAGCATATATGGGAAGGGGCTTATCTGACAGCGGTTCAAGGCGCTTATTATCAAAAGGAAATGTTGGCAGCCGAGCAAGAGGGGCGGATAGGGCGTGTTGCTCGTGACCCCTTGATGCAGATACGCGCCTTTTGGGATATTGGGGGCACGGGTGCTAAGGCAGATGCCACAGCGATATGGATAGCGCAATTTGTTGGTAGAGAGATCAGAGTGCTTAATTATTACGAAGCACAGGGACAGCCTTTATCGGAACATATAGGCTGGTTACGTCAAAATGGTTATGAGAAGGCATTGATGGTTTTGCCCCATGATGGTGCGACCAGAGACCGTGTGCACAATGTGAGTTTTGAGAGTGCTCTTAAACAGGCAGGCTTTCAAACAAAAGTTATCCCTAATCAGGGAGCAGGGGCTGTTAAAATACGTATAGAAACAGTCCGCCGTGTTTTGCCTTCTGTTTGGTTTAATGAGAAGACGACGGTAGCAGGGCGCAAGGCACTGAACTGGTATCACGAGAAATGGGATGAGAAGCGCAATATTGGCTTGGGAGCAGAGCACGATTGGTCCAGTCATGGGGCAGATGCCTTTGGACTGATGTGTATTTCATACAAACTACCAAAAGAAATACAAAAGCGACCAGCTTATAGCGGCAGAACGGAATATGAGAGCACGTCATGGATGGCAGAATGATGTATGATGAAGAGCATTTAGACAAAGAAAGTAAAGCATCAGATCTGTCGACAGAAGGCTTATTTCGTAAGCTTGTGAGCTGGTACAAAGAAGATGTGGAGCATGTGAACAAATGGCGTGAACATGCGCGGGAGGATTT
>NZ_JBHIMO010000056.1:0-2914 GCF_042194195.1 Bartonella sp. MR30HLJHH
GTTGTCATTACCATGAGAGGACTATGCAAAGGCTTTGAAATGGCAGAATGGCAACCGGGGAGCAAAGCAACATCCACGGCTACATTCACATTACAGTATTTCAAATATGTCCAGAAGGACGTTGAAATTGTTGAGATAGACGCCCTCAACTTGGTGAGAAAATTTAATGGCGTTGATGATTTAGCAGGTCATAGAGAAAACTTAGGATTATAAAAATGACAGTACAAACAAGCATTACACATAAATTACTTGTACCGATTACCTTTGAAGGAAAAGAACATACCGAAATCAACTTACGGCGTCCGAAATATAAAGACTTAAAAGCGACCTTTAAGGAAGATGATGCTGATCAGTTAGAATTCATTACTTCACGCCTTTCTGGCTGGCCCATAGATGCCGTTGAGGAAATTGATCCTTATGACATGGAAGATATTCGTGAGATTATAGATTTTTTTTCAAGTCGGCGGGCTTCCAAGACTGCGAAACTGCCGCGAAACTCATAGCCGATATTGCCATTGTTTTTCATTGGCCACTTTCAGACATGATGGAAATGGAACTGGAAGAATTGGTCTTTTGGCGAAATCAAGCAGCAGAAAGGTATAAGACAAAATGAGTGAAAAAGTTGCTGATGCAAAGGTGAGATTATCTCTTGAAGACAAACTCACCGCACCTCTCAAACATCTTCAAAAAAAATTCGATACATTGTCAAAAACACTCTCACTGAGATTGAATATTCCGCGCTTTTCTGCTGCTGTCAAAAACATGACGTCAAGTTTGAAAGGTGTTCAAAGTGCTCTTGGAGTGGCGGCAAGCCGTGCTTCGGTCTTTACTGGTGCTTTAGGGCTTGCTGGTGGTGGACTTGTGGCAAGTGTAACCGCCCTCACCATGAAAACCATGCATCTGGGGGATAGTCTTCACCACGCATCACGACATTTGGGGATGAGTGTTGCATCGCTTCAATTATGGGGCGATGCAGCCGATAATTCAGGATATTCTGCTGAACTTTTTCAACAATCTCTAGCAACTTTAAATAGGCGTTCTGCGCAAGCATATGCTGGACAAAAAAGAGGCATTATGGGCTTTGAGGCACTTGGTATTTCGGTAAAAGATGCCTCTGGAAAACTCAAATCAAATTCGGCTTTGTTGGAAGAAATTACCGACAAGATGAGTAAGATGAAAAATCAAGCACAAAGACAGCATATTGCTGCTCTACTGTTTGGTGGGGATGGCAAGGAAATGGCCGCCATGCTTGCGCAAGGAATGGCACCCATTAAAGAGCTGTTTGCAAAGGCGCGGAAAGGAAAATGGCTGATAGGTGCTGATGTCGCACGCTATGCAGCGGACTTAAGTGACAAAATGGGAGCCTTTAAGAAAAAAATAGGCGGTATCGCGAGCTTTATTGGCGCGCGTTTCATGCCCGTGATCAATGATATGATTGACGGTTTTTCTCGCCTGATTGATGAAAACCGCGACCTCATTCAAACAACCGTTGCGAGCTGGGCTAAAAGCGTAAAAAAAGTCTTTAATGATTTGCTTAATCCTACCTCCGATTTGAGAAGAGGCATCAGTGATCTTACAGAGAGAATTAAAGGCTGGTTTCAATGGATGGAGCCTTTGGTTGGTGAAATATCCCTCTTTAAGGTAGGTCTTGTAGCACTTGGTTCGTTCATTTTTGGTCCACTCATTGCCGCATTAGCCGCAGTAGGAGCAGCGTTTGTCACACTTGGCTATACTATAATGACGACACCTATTGGTTGGCTAATTGGCGGCATCGCAGCTCTTGTTGTAGTCTATAAATATTGGGATAAACTCAATGGCTGGGTAGCCGCATCTTTAGCCGCAGTTGGAGTAGTTCTTATAGCTTCACTCATTCCAGCAATAACTGCCGTTGGTTCTGCTTTTATATCGCTTGGTATCGCAATCATGACCACTCCTATCGGCTGGATCATTGGCGGTATTGCTGCGCTTGTTGGAGCTGGATATTTGCTCTACAAAAATTGGGATACGGTAGTAAGCTTCTTAGGAAAACTATGGGATTCTTTTTACAGCTTATGCAGTAACATTTTCAATAACCTCTTTACGCTCTTTAAAAACTTTTCACCACTCACTTGGATAGCAAAAGGAATCAATGAACTCATTAAATGGTTGCTTGGCGTTGATTTAATGGAAGCTGGTGCCAATCTCATTGGTAGCTTATGGGACGGTATCAAAAGCCAATGGAGTGCTCTGTCTGATTGGTTTAGTGGCATGATAAGCAAATTAACCAGCTGGATGCCTAATTGGATGAAAGAAAAGTTAGGGTTTAATGTCTCAATCAATAAGACTTCAACGGAGACGATTAAAACCTTTACCAATGAGACCAATGCACGGGCAAAAAAAATGCTGGGTACAGGAGTGGTTACAAACACCCCACCTGAAAAACGCAAGAGTGGTTTTAATACAAGTGTCATTGAAACAGGACAAATGCAGGCAACAAATAAAGTGGGTGCCTTTAAAACTCCAAAGCCCATTACGGTTCATAAACCCGTTGAAGTAGACGCCCGTGTAACCATTACAAATCTAAATATTTCAGTACCAAATGGTCTCAAGGACGAAATCAGAGACGCTGTCAATCAAGCACTTGAAAGCTATGCAAAACAGCAACGTTTAGCCATAGCCTCTAGCCTTTCGGATTAAATACCATGATGTTAGCTTTGGGTGGTTTTATTTTTTCGATTGAAACAGCAGCTTATCAAACACTTGATATGTCTTATGGGGTTCCATGGGTGGAGCAAGGGCGATTGGGACGAAAGGCTGCTCTTCAATTGCCTGCTGTTGCAAATGCGGAATTTTCTTTAGCAGGCGTGATTTATCCAGATTTCAAAGGTGGTCACAGACAGCTCGAATATTTGCGACAAATAGCGCATATGGGACC
>NZ_JBHIMO010000057.1:0-2808 GCF_042194195.1 Bartonella sp. MR30HLJHH
GATTGATATCGATAACCCTACTCCTCGCAGACGAGGCTATTTTCTCTGCATCTTCTGCCTGATTGCGTGCTTGCGTCGCGTCATGTCTTGCATAGCCAGCAGACTCTTTGGCTTCCTTGGCTATTTTTTGTGCCTCTTCCGCTTCTTCTTCCAAAGACGCTGCTTTTTTACCCGCTGTTTCGGCTGCCCTCTGCGCTTGTTCTGCTATATATTTTGCATTACTAGCTATTTCCTTGGCTTTTTCTACTTCATTCTTGGCTTCATACGCTCGGTCATCGGCTTTCTCCGCTATTTTCTTGGCTTCTTCGCCTGCTCTTTCTGCTAAACTTGCTATAGTCTTAGCGTTATTGGCTACTTCCTTGGCTTTGTCGGCTTCGCTCTTGGCTTGATAGGTTTGTGAATCTGCTGCCTCGGCTTTTTTCTTGGCTTCTTCGCCTGCCATTTCCGCTAGTCTTGCTATAGTCTTAGCGTTACTGGCAGCTTCATTCGCATCGTGAGCTTTACTCCACGCTTCATTCGCTGTGCTTTTTGCCTTTTCCGCCTCACTACGGGCTTGACCCGCATCATGCTTGGCATAACCAGCTGTCTGTTTGGCTTCTTTAGCTATTTTTTCGGCTTCATCCGCTACTGTCTCTACCTGTACTGCCTTCTTCTGGGCGCTTTCAGAAACCTTTTTTGCCTCTTCTGCTGTCGACTGCGCACTACCAGCTACTTGTTTTAGTTCATCCAAAGCACTTTGAGATTCTTGTACAATCTTCTCTAATGCTTCCGCTTTACGTTTCGCTTCTTCCGCTAAGCCCTTCACCGCTTCTGCACTCACCTGCCCTGCCGTCTCTCCTGAACGCGCCGCAGACTCTGCTACCGCTTTCGCTTCAGAAGCTAATTTTGTAGCCTCCTCTGCACTCTGTTGGGCTTGATGAGCCGTCGCTGTTGCTGTATCCGCTGCACTCTTGGCTTCTTCTGCTGTGGTCTTCGCTGTATTCGCCACTGTAACAGCGCTTTCTGATGCTACTTTGGCTTCGTTAGCTACCGTTTCTGCTGTCAAAGCCTTTGCCTTGATAGAAATAATATCTACAGTCGCTTTCCTTGCTGTATTTTTCGCATCTTCTGCTGTTTCTGTCGCTGCCGCTACCGATTGTTTTACTTCCTCCACTAAATCTTTTGCCTCAACAGCTGTCGTTTTACTTTCATTGGCTAACGTTGCTGCCTGATCTGCTACTTTTTTCGCGTCAGCGGCTTTAGACAGTGCTTCTGAAGCATCTTGGTGCGCTGTTGATGTCTCTAACGCCTGTTTTGCCTCTTGCGCCATAGTCTTGGCTTCTGAAGCTGTAACTGTCGCATCATTCGCCTTCTTTTCGGCTCTCGCGGCTTTCTCTTCTGCCGTTTCTGCTGTGCTCTTAGCTTCTTGCGAAAGGACATGAGCATCCTCTGCTTTATTCTTCGCTTCCACCGCCGTGTCTTTTGCGCTATCCGCTAACCGCTTTGCATTATTCGCTAACGTTTCTGCCGAATGCGCTCTCATCTTAACTTCTTCAACCAATTGTTTGGCTTCACCGGCTTTAGTCTTGGCTTGTATAGCAACGTCTTCTATTGTTAAAGCCCTCTGCTCTACTCCTTCTGCTGTCCTTTTGGCTCCCTCTGCTGTATTCTTGACATGATCAACCGATTGCTTAAGGTCATTGACATCTGCCAACGCTCTCAATGCCGTTTCTTTTGCATCACCAGCTACCGAAGATGCTGTCTCAGCTGTCATCTTGGCTTCCTTCGCTGTAGTGAGAGCTTTCCCACTGCTCGCTGCCGCCGTTTCTGCAACATTCTTCACCTCACCCATCACCTGCTTGGCATCATCAAAAGCGCTCTTGGTTTGTTCGGAAAGTGTTTTTGCATCTCCTGCCGTTGCCTTGGCTTCTCTTGCCTCTGTCAAAGCTGTCTCTACTGTGCTTTGAACTTGTGTCACTCTTTGAGAGCTTTCCGTGACCGCTGTCGTCACTCTATCGGCTGCACCTTTAGTATCCTCCGCAATACGCTTGGCTTCTTGCGCTAACCTCTCTGCCGCTTCTGATTTCATCTTGGCATCTTCTGAGGAGGCTTTCGATATCTCTGCTGTCTGCTTGGCGGCATTGGATGTTGTTAATGCCGTATTTGCCTGCTCTAAAGCTGTCTCTGCTGTCGTCTTGGCTTCAGAAGCTACAGTAACTGCACTCGCTGCTGTGCCTGCTGCTTGTGCTATCGTCGTCGCTGCTGCATCCGATAATTCCTTGACACTATCTGCTATAGTTTTCGCTTGATCTGCTGTTTGTTGCGCGCCATTCGCACGCGCCATGGCTTTTTCTGCTTCTTTCCTTGCATTAACAACCTGCTCTAAGGGCGCAAAGGTTTCATACGAATACAAAGACGCCGTCCCTAAAAGCTTCGGAACAACAACGCTGTCTTGAGAAGTTCCTGCTATCATTTCTTCTCTCGTCGCGACAGGTATCAAATATTCATGTTCATGATCGGGTATCTTCATCTGCTTTCGTCCTCACATCATTCAGAGTACTTCGTCTAATGAACACTCTTTCAAATCTTCAAACTCTTCTCTTAAAGCCTCTAAGCGCTTCTCTAAATCTTTCAGTGAACCATCAAGCTCTGTTTTCAAAGCGGCTTTCAGTAAATCAAAAACGCCATTAAGCGGCGCATGGACAAAACCTCCCCCCGAATACAAAACGACCCGTACTTGAGACGGGTCGTCAATCTCTGATATCGCAAACGGTTTTAATGACATTTCAACTCCTCATGTCTTGATCCCATAAATGACACTCACATTAA
>NZ_JBHIMO010000058.1:0-2579 GCF_042194195.1 Bartonella sp. MR30HLJHH
AATCTCTGATATCGCAAACGGTTTTAATGACATTTCAACTCCTCATGTCTTGATCCCATAAATGACACTCACATTAACGGGGCGCGTTTCAACACCACCAACCCTCTCTGCCATAAGGTGATGTTCATGATGCTCTCTGTCATTCAGCCCTTCTGTTATAGGCGTTGAATAATATAAAAAATTAGCAAACGGGCTCCTGATAAACCAAGGTAAACGAGGCGGTTTATCTTTTTCTGTAAACCAAAATGGAACCTCTGAAATGCCCACTATTCGGTCAAATTCTTCATGACATTTCTTTAAGCTATCCCCACTCAAACCTACACACTCTTCGTCTATAGCTCTCTTTCGCCTTTGCAAAGAAACTTCAGAAGAAGAAACATCCCGTTTTTTACGAGAAGAAAGACCTTCTGATGACGCTGGACCTATAAAATGTTCATGCGCTTTTAAAGAACAGGGTTGTATACTTGCAAAAGAACGCCAAGGGTCTAAATTGCGTTCATTATCAAGTCCCCGTAAAAATAGCCCCCGAAAATCGGGAACATTAAACGTCTCAACGCCATCCCCTTCTCCCCACGTCGTTCCTATGACACAAAATAAGTCCCAATAAACATACCGTGAATAAGCACTTCCATCACATGGCAACCAACCATCCGGCAAGCGTTCCATTGCAAACGGTCCTATCAGACCGGAGGGTAAGCGTTTTAAGGAAGAAACTTTACCCCTTGTCGGGTTGAGAACTTGCCACCCCGAAAGTTCTTCATCATACATGACTGTATAAAGACAACCATCTTGTATCTCTCCTCCCGACAAGGCTAATAAACCGGTTTCTGTCGCCTTATAAACAGGTTTGCCAGCTAAATTATTCAAAGCAATTGTTGTCGCCCCAACATTCTTGCCCTTTGCTTTAAAACAAACCGATATCCCATTCTTATACTCTAAAAATGCCGATTGGCTTAGAAGCCTTATCACGCTCGTCTTTTGGTTATTATCAACCGTCACAATCCCTTCAAGCACGCCGCCCGTATCCGATAAATACTCACTTATCCTTTGCATCATAAAACGAGCGCTATTATTAACCGTGTTAGGATGCTGTCCCTCTGACCAATTAATTAAAGCATCAGCACCACCATTCTCAGATGCCGTTAAAGACCAATCATAAATCGTGGACATCTGAACCTCACGTCTTGATTCCAAACACAACACTCATATTAATCGGGCGCGTCTCACTTACACCTGAACTTGCCAATGCAACATCACGCATGTGAAGGTGGGAATGGGGAAAGGCTAGCTTATGGTGCACGCGTATATCCTCTGCCCTCACACCCAAACGTTCGGCAAGTTTCAATCTTTGCTGGTCATTCAACACATATCCCCAGATGATCGTCATATCACCATGCCAACTCTCTTCCTGATTTTCATCATTCAAAATCGTAAAGGATTGACCCCCATGATCATGCTTTCTCATAGCGTCATTTTGTAAAGTGCCAAGATAACGAAAGCGGTCTATCTCGCGGTCATCATCAACACCTCGTAAAAAAACACCACGCAAATCGGGAACATTAAACTTCGTCCAACTATCAGCTCCACCCCATCTGATCCCTATCGCATCATAAAGAGCAGGATAATCACTGCGCAAATAAGCCTTCCCATCACAGGGTAACCAGCCATCTGGCAAAACTTGCATCCCAAAAATCCCTATCGTCCCCGTAGGATAAACGGGAATAACCGGTTCTTGTGATAAAGAAAGAGGCGTAGGATTTAAAACTTGCCAAGCATGATCCCTATAAACCAAGCTATAAATGCACCCCCTTTGAAGTTCACCTCCAGATAATGCACGAATGCCTAATTCCGTCGCCTTGTAAACAGGTTTAGCGGCTAAATCATTCAAAGCAATTGCGGTTTCCCCAACATTCTTACCCTTCGCTTTAAAATATATTGATATCCCATTCTTATATTTCAAAAAATGCGATTTACTTTGAAGTCTTATCAACGTCGTCTGTTGTTCAGCATCAACCGTAAAAGTGCTTTCAATTACACTACTCGTATCGGATAAATATTCACGCACACGCTGCATCATCACACGGGCGCTATTATTCACGCTGCTAGGGCGCTGTCCTTTTGACCAATCAATCAAATCATCACAATAGGCATTCAAGGAGGCATTTAAAGACCAATCATAGATCGTCGACATTTTAACCTCATGTCTTAATCGCAAACAGAACACTCACATTTACTGGACGCGTCTCGCCTTCACCAGTGCTCTCCAAAACAACCTCTTGGCTCTCATCAAGAGTATGAGAACTTACAATGTAGCCCCCTAAATTCTCACGCTCTATGCCCATAAAATTCGCTAGAGAGCTCCCCCCAAACAAGCCTAGACGATAGCCCAACACATCCGTCGTATTCCCATCCCAAAAGTTTTCGTTGCTGGTAAAATGAGACATCGAAAGGCTCTGTCCTTGATGTTGGTGAGACTCGATTAAATCTGTTTGCACACTTGCAAAAGAACGCCCCTCATCAATATTGCGCCCTCCATCAACACCCCGTAAAAACATCCCTCGAAAATCGGGAACATTAAA
>NZ_JBHIMO010000059.1:0-2489 GCF_042194195.1 Bartonella sp. MR30HLJHH
CCGTTTTTCAGTTCGTGATGTAAAGCTTTCTTTCTTGGTACGCCGAAAGCCCCATTCCTCAAGATGAGAAAAAAATCAAGGCAAGGAGCAACTATGAATAAGAAAACGCGTAAGGGTCTATCGGTTCGTGCGTTTGCAAAAAAGATGGGTGTTTCACATAATGCGGTGGTTTCTCGGATAAAGACAGGTAAATTTGATGCGGCTCTTTTTGAAGATGGTTCTGTCAATGAAGCCCTTGCCACAAGCATCTGGAATGAAAATCCAACAAAGCGCCCTCCCCCATTTTTAGCACCTGATGGACAACGGCGAACAAAGATCAAACAAGCCTCCACAGATGGAGCCAACGAATACAAGATAAAACTGGAGCGAATGCAAGTTGCGCTAGCAAAAGAAAAGATTGCTCTGGAAAAGTTACGCGAAACAACTGTCGATCGTGAAGAAGTGAGAAAAGAAGCATGGAACTTTGGAAGAGCGCATCGAGATACAATGCTCAATTTTGCCTATCGCTTTGGTGCTGAAATTGCGGCGCAAGTGGGATGTGATGCTGCGAGCCTTATTGGAGCTATCGATCATCATATACGCAAAGCTTTAATGGAAAATGTCGTCCCTATTTCTTTTCACGATCCCAACATTTTAGAAGAGAATCCAGAACATGATAAGTGATGCTTCGCCCTCGTCCTCTGATGCTGGGCTCTTTTTTTGCTATGCGAATGAAGGACGCCGTCCTGACCCGCCTTATACTGTTTCCCAGTGGGCTGATAAAAATCGTTATTTGAGCACAGTTACAAGTGCTGAGCCTGGATTATGGAGGACTATACGTACCCCCTATTTGCGAGAGATCATGGATAATCTTTCTGTTTATGATCCGACTGAAACAACGGTTGTGATGAAAGGGGCACAGGTTGGAATGTCGGAAGCAGCGTTGAACTTTTGTGGTTATGCCATTCATCATAGTCCAGGACCTGCCCTTTATGTGATGCCGACAGTTGAGACCGCTAAGAAACTGTCAAAGTCTCGTCTTGATCCGATGATTTCAGCTAGCCCTGCTTTAAGTGAACGCATTGCTCCTGCTCGTGCACGAGACAGTGGAAATACAATGTTTTCAAAGGAATTTTATGGGGGAACATTGATGATTACAGGAGCAAATAGTGCAGCTGGATTGCGTTCTTCTCCTATTCGCTATTTGGTTTTGGATGAAGTCGATGCTTACCCATTGAATGTCGATAATGAAGGCGATCCTGTAACAATTGCTGAAAAACGAACCTCTGCTTTTATTCAACGTAAAATTTTTAAATTGTCCACGCCAACACACCGTGACACAAGCCGTATTGCCAAGGATTTTGTGCTAGGAGACCAGCGATATTACAATGTTCCTTGTGATGCGTGTGGTACGCTACAACCGATTGTTTGGTCACAAATCAAGTGGACAAAAGGCGCCCCCGAAAAAGCTGTTTTTGTTTGTGCGCATTGTGGTCATGAACATGCCGAACATCGTAAGTCCACCTTAATGGCAGAAGAAAACGGTGCTTGCTGGATCGCAACACAGGAGTCAAGTAAGCCTCGTCTGCGTTCTTACCATATTTCAGCGCTTTATTCGCCATGGCTGACTTGGGGCGATTGTGCGCGCGAATTTTTAAGAGCCAAAGAAGATCCTGCTCTTTTACAGGTTTTTATTAATACAGTGCTTGGAGAGCCATGGGAAGACAGAACGGGAGAGGTCATCGATACCGATAGTCTTTATGCAAAACGTGAAGATTATCCCATTGCACCAGAACAAGCCGTGTTGTTGACAGCAGGCATCGACGTGCAAAATGACCGATTAGAGCTTGAAGTGGTGGGATGGGGACGCAGTGAAGAAAGCTGGCATATTGATTATCAGGTCATCCCTGGTGATCCCTCTTCTTTTGAAGTGTGGGACCAATTGGATGAATATCTTGCAAAGCGCTGGCCACATCCAGGCTATAAAGAGGGTATCAGAATAACAGCTGCTTGTATTGATACCGGTGGTGGACACACACAAGCGGTTTATAATTATGTGCGCCCCCGTGAGGGACGACGTATCTGGGGGATTAAGGGGCAAGCGGGATGGCGTGCAGTATGGCCGCGCCGTCCAAGCAGAAACAATAAGGGGCAGATTAATCTCTATATTGTTGGGGTTGACGCAGCAAAAGATATTATCACGGCACGGTTTAAAAAATCCGGTCCTGAAGCATCGGGTGCTGGTGCAACACACTTTCATAAAAACCTTGATCGGGAATATTTTGACCAGCTAACCGCTGAAAGAAAAGTCATCAAATATTTTAAAGGCTTCAAGCGCATTGAATGGCAAAAAAGCGAAAAGGCAAGAAATGAAGCCTTGGACTGTAGGGTCTATGCTTATGCGGCTTTACAAGGTCTGATTTCGGCAGGAATAAACCTTAATCGAGAAGTCGATATCTTAGAAGAGCGTCTGGAAAAACTTAAAATTGAAGGCTCTTTAGAGCAGCCAA
>NZ_JBHIMO010000006.1:0-133946 GCF_042194195.1 Bartonella sp. MR30HLJHH
GTCAAGAAACGAAGCAGCAAAGATAAAGGTCTTACAGAAAAAGAACAACAGCTTCTTCACGAGATGATAGAGACCTACCAAGGCTTAAAGATGATGTCACGCATTATGAAATTGATTGCCTTCATTATCTTTATGTTTATTATCGGTTTTGCTCGCTTTATGGATACTCTAGAAAGTATCTTCTCACACCTCAAAAAGTGGCTAACAAAAAGTTGAAAAACTTTTTCTTTAAGAAAAAAAATAATATTAATGATAAGTTACACTATGTTTAACTAAGCTAAATAATGTAGAATCATTAAAATTCTTAAAGAGGAAATATTATGAGTGAAAAAAGTGACTTATAGCAGCTAAAGTAGATATAAATCTAAAAAGCGCATTTATGGCTATAGCTGAAATAAAACACCGTCCAGCATCTCACATTTTACGTGATCTTATTCGTGTGTACGTTGAAAATAATAAGATACTCAATAAAGAAACGCTTGAAATTTTTCATAAAACCGATAGCAATGAAGATGTTTTTTATGCTGAAAATATTGCTGATTTGATTAAGCAACTGGATATCTGATTATGCTTTCAATGAGTTATTCAGGAAAGTTTAAAAAGGATGTAAAACGAGTAAAAAAGCGTGGAAAAGATATGCGAAAGCTCACAGAAGTTATGCAACGTCTAATTCATAAGAAGCAATTTTTATCTATTTTAAATGATCATACATTACAAGGAAATTAAAAGCCTTGTCGAGATCTTCATATAGAACTCGATTGGTTATTAATTTATATAGTTGATGAAAAACGCGTCCATTTTGATAGGACAGGTACGCATTCAGATTTATTTAAGTAAGAAGTTGATTATACCCTTAAAAAAAACTGATTCGCAATAATTGAGAGGCATGTCACAAAATCCTATTACCTAACCTTTATTTACGAATCCCTCATGTTTTTAAAATATAATAAAAACAAAATACTAAATAAGGGAAAAATAAAACGGTGCCCAGACGCGGATTCGAACCACGGACACGCGGATTTTCAGTCCGCTGCTCTACCAACTGAGCTATCTGGGCATGCTTCATAAAAAACATAAAGCGTTTGCGGTTATAACATTAAAATTTTCTCTGTCCAGTCATCAAGAGAAAAATAATTGATTTTTTAATAAGTTTATCTCCCTATTCTAGAGAGGTATCAATGAATCTTTATCATAAAATAAATTTGATAGGTATATTGGACGCGTTAATGTATTGTTTGGAGAATGCTGTCTTATCGTGGTGATGATACAAAAAAATAAAATAATCAATCGAGAAGCATGATTAAGAAAGATTTTTTTATAAAGTTTCCGTGAATTTTAAGCATACGAAATAATAGAAAATATTTTTGACTTTTTTCTAAAAAGATTATTGATTAGTCTTTATAATAATTTGTTTTTCTTTATAAAGAAAGAAAGACATCTAAAAGGGGAGAAATAATGATAATGTTACAAAAACCAAGCAGTCGTCCCAATAATACTAATTTTTCTTCAGGTCCTTGTAGCAAACGGCCTGGTTGGAGTCTTGATGTTCTTAAAAATGCATTAGTTGGACGTTCGCATAGATCTAGAGAAGCAGAATTAAAACTTGCTGAAGTTATTAATTTAACTCGTGAGATTCTTGAGGTTCCTTCTGATCATCGTATAGGAATTATGCCAGGTTCAGATACCGGTGCTGTTGAGGCTGCTCTATGGTCTTTATTAGGTGAGCGTGGCATTGATATGGCGGCGTGGGAAAGTTTTGGATTTGGGTGGAATAAAGATGTTGTCGAGCAATTAAAGCTTTCTGATGTGCGCCGTTTTGAAGCTCCTTATGGTGAAATACCAGATTTAACACAACTTGACTTTGATCGTGATGTTGTTTTTACATGGAATGGGACAACTTCTGGTGTGTGTATTCCTAATGCAGATTTCATTCCCCATAAGCGGGCTGGATTGACCATTTGTGATGCAACATCTGCAGCTTTTGCGCAATATCTTGATTTTTCAAAATTAGATGTTGTTACTTTTTCATGGCAGAAAGTTTTGGGAGGTGAGGCTGCGCATGGTATGGTGATTTTAAGTCCTCGTGCTGTTGAGAGGCTTGAGAATCATGTTCCAGCTTGGCCTATGCCTCAACTTTTCTATATGACAAAAAATGGAAAATTGAACGAAGATATTTTTAAAGGAAAGATAATCAATACACCTTCTATGCTTTGTGTTGAGGATTTTCTTGATGGATTGAAGTGGGCAAGATCTCTAGGAGGTGCAGCGGCATTAAGAGCACGGGTGGAGAAAAATTTTTCTGTACTCGATGCTTTTGTTCGCAAAACACCATGGTTAGAATATTTGGCAAAAGATCCTGAAGTGCGTTCTAACACCGCTATTTGTTTAGATATTGTGGATCCAGTGATTACTGCTTTGGATACGGAAAAGCGAGTATCTTTCATAAAAGCGGTTGTGAAACTTCTTGATGAGGAAGGAGTTGCTTATGATATTGGTTCGTATCGCGATGCTCCTCCGGGGCTTCGAATTTGGGCGGGTATAACAATTGAGGCTTCCGATCTTGAAATTTTAACACAATGGCTTGAGTGGGCGTTCCAAGTTGAAAAAGCACAGCTTTAAATAATTACTGGTGTTTTTCACAATGTGTTTCTAAACAGAAAAAGGATACGAGAGATTATGATGGTCTTTCGTATTCTTGTATCAGACAAACAGCTTCTAAATATTACATGAATTGTAAAAGATTAAGAGGAGGAAAGAGTGCTTTGTCAGGTGTTGGATATGCACAAATTAAAATCTCTAATTTTTTTACTTTTTGTAGCAAAAATGACATAAAATATTTTGGTATTTGCTTATCTTTATTATCATAAATTTGAAAATTTAATCACTTGAAGATTGAGAAAAATCTGAAATGAGGAGTCGCACTTGCTCTAAGGTTTCGTTATAAAGAAGTGTTTGTTTTTGAATGCTGGTTTTTTGACCAAACACGACGGAGAAAGTTATGGCCAATGTAGTTGTTGTCGGTACACAATGGGGTGATGAAGGCAAAGGTAAAATTGTAGATTGGTTGTCTGAGCGAGCAGATATCGTGGTGAGATATCAGGGGGGGCATAATGCTGGCCACACATTGGTTATTGATGGAGTTAGTTATAAATTATCACTTTTACCGTCTGGTTTAGTGCGTGGCAAGTTATCAATTATTGGGAATGGTGTTGTAGTTGATCCTCATCATTTTGTTGCAGAATTAAAAAAACTATGTGATCAGGGTGTAAAAATCACACCAGAAATTTTACGTATTGCTGAAAATGCTCCTTTGATTCTTTCTTTGCATCGTGATCTTGATGCAATTCGAGAAAGCGGTTTATCTGGTTTAAAGATTGGTACAACAAAACGTGGTATTGGACCGGCTTATGAAGATAAGGTGGGACGTCGTGCTATCCGAGTGATGGATTTAGCAGAAAAAGATACACTTATGGCTAAGATTGAGCGGCTTTTGAGGCATCATAATGCTTTGCGTCGTGGGATGGGTGTTGCAGAGATTGATTCTCAAGCGCTTTATGATGAATTGATGCAAGTTGCGGATAAAGTTTTGCCCTTTATGGATTGTACGTGGCGTCTTTTAGATGAAGGTTATCGAGGAGGGAAACACATTCTTTTTGAAGGGGCGCAAGGCGCTTTACTCGATAATGATTTTGGAACTTATCCTTACGTAACATCATCGAATACAGTTGCTGGGCAGGCATGTACAGGTTCAGGGATGGGACCTAGTGCAATTCATTATGTTTTGGGTATTGCAAAAGCGTATACCACACGTGTTGGAGAAGGGCCTTTTCCTACAGAGCAGATAAATGATATTGGTGAATTTCTGGGAGTGCGTGGGCATGAATTTGGTGTTGTAACGGGTCGAAAGCGTCGATGTGGTTGGTTTGATGCTGTCTTAGTCCGTCAGATGGTAGTAGTTTGCGGTGTTCAAGGTATAGCATTGACAAAACTTGATGTTTTGGATGGTTTGGATGAAATAAAAGTTTGTATTGGTTATGAGCTTGATGGTAGAAGGATTGATTATTTACCTTCTTCTATGGGAGCCCAAGCCCGTGTGAAGCCTATTTATGAAACATTAGAAGGTTGGAAGGAAAAAACAGCCCATGCATTGAGGTGGGAAGATTTACCGATGCAGGCTGTTAAATATATACGCTATATTGAAGAACTGATTAACACAAAAGTGGCTTTACTATCTACGAGTCCAGAACGCGAAGATACTATTCTTATCACAGATCCTTTTGCAAATTGATTATTATTTTTAGATTTCCATATAGATCTTTTGTTCATTTCTATATCTTTTAACAAAAAGAGTTTTTAAGAGTATGTGAAAGAAAGGTGTAAAATGACATTGTTTATTTTTCATATTCATTTTACATTATGACGATAGTTGTACCAATATAAATGATAATAAATTTATGAGCTTAAAATAAAGCTGTTTTAGCCTGAGTGCTAGGGTTTCTTTGCTTAGTTTAAGAGAGATTATAGAGGAAATGGTAGATTTCGTTGGAATCTTAAAAAAGGCAATTAATGCACAAAATAATGTTACACTACAAGTGCGTAAGCGGATTTATAAACGGGCTATCAAAACACTAGAATATCAATTTGTAACAGCAAAAATACCACAAGCAATAGCAGATGAACAAAGAAAGATTCTTCATAGTGCTATTGCAAGTGTTGAAGAAGAATATTTAGCAGTTGAAAAGAAGCTGCTTTCTTCAGTTATTGGGTGGAATCCCACAAATATAAATGAAGATAAGAAATATACAAAAAAAACTATATTACCAAAGAATAATGAATTTTCAGTGGTAGACATAAAAAGAAAGCAGGATTTTGTTACACATCCAAAGGATAGCAAGTTATTTGATGAGCCTTGGGTATCAGATATACCAGATGCAGAGCCTGTTAATATGGAGGCTGATGTATCTTCTCAGCATGTTAATAGCTGTGTGGTAAAGATTTCTTCGTCGCAAGAAGATAATCCTCATATTGTTTCGCATATTTTTTCTCAGGCTTTACGTCGTGCTAATAAATCATTGGTGCAAAGGCGTATTGTGATAAGTGCTGTTTCTGTTGTTAGTTTTGCTGTTTTAACTATTGGTATTTTTTTTATTGGTGGGCGTGTATTTGTATCAAATGATCATCAGGTGTTAGGAGAAAATCTTCAAGTTTCTCACGAAGTGCCAAAGACACTTTCAGTTAAGAGAAAGTTAACACAACGTTTATTAGAGGATGGAAGTGAAATTGATGTCGGTTTAAAACAAGCGACAGATTCTTCGGATAAAGAAGGAATCTCAACCGTTGTTTCCAGCAATTTGCAATCGCTTGATAAATTAGGGGAAGCTGTTTTTTATCAAGCACGTACAAATTATGATGCAGAAAAGATAGCAACCGGAAGTGTTCGCTGGACGCTTATAAAGGAGTCTTATGTGAAGGGGGCTCCAGAAGAAACAGCCATACAAGGTGATATAACAATTCCCGATGAAGGGCTATCATTACGGTTAATTTTACGTCGCAATACCGATCGGTCATTTCCTGCTGCATATATTATGGATCTTATTTTTATTCTTTCTGATAAATTCTCAGGTAAAGCTATAAGCAGTGTTCAAGCATTAACCTTTAAAGCAAGTGAACAATCTATAGGGCAGCCTTTAGTAAGAACTATTTCTACAAAAATTAATGATGATTTTTTTCTTGTTGCATTGAGTGGTAATCATCCATTTCTTGATCGAAATCTGCAATTGATGCGAGAATTAGATTGGATGCGTTTAGTGTTAACGGATAAAAACGGACGTATAAATGAATTAACCTTTGCGAAAGGACCAACAGGTGAGTCTATTTTCAATAAAGTTATTGGACAATGGCTTGCACAACAAGATAAGTTAACAGTTCTTGGTCAGAAAAATAAAACATAGATGTAAATAAAACAAAAGGTTATTTTTCGATATCGATTTTTATTAGTTATATTAAACACGCTCAATAAAACTATACACTATAACTCAAAGGAATTCTACAGACTAATTTACAAGTACAAAGCCAATATATGCTTTTCTCATTTCTACTTTAAAAATGCGCAAACAATTGGCTTCATACCTAATTTTAGAGTTTTATACTTGACTTTGAGATAAAGCAGAATCTCTGATAGAATTTTGCACTTTTTCAAATGCACGCATTTCAATTTGCCTTACTCGTTCTCGACTAATGTTAAATTCACCAGAGAGTTCTTCTAGAGTTAATGGTATATCGTTTAAACGACGTGCTTTGAATATACGTTTTTCACGTTCATTGAGATTGTCCATGGCATTTATAAGCATGGAACGACGATTCTCCAATTCACTTTTTTCAATTAAAACTTGTTCTTGATCGTTAGATTCATCCACCAACCAATCTTGCAACTCGCTGTTTTCCCCTTCTTTTGTACGAAGGGGTGCGTTGAGCGAAGTGTCACCACCAAGTCGGCGGTTCATTGATATAACTTCATCTTCTGAGACATTCAACTGAGTTGCAATTTCTTTTACTTGTTCTGCATTGAGATCACCGTTATCAAGTGCTTGAAGTTTACTTTTTAATTTACGAAGGTTAAAAAACAAGCGCTTTTGATTAGCTGTTGTCCCCATCTTCACCAAACTCCAAGACCGCAACACATACTCTTGGATTGATGCTTTAATCCACCATATTGCATAGGTTGCAAGACGAAAACCACGTTCTGGCTCAAAACGCTTAACAGCTTGCATGAGTCCAACATTGCCTTCTGAAATGACTTCCCCAATGGGAAGTCCATAGCCGCGATATCCCATCGCGATTTTAGCTACGAGACGCAAATGACTGGTTACCAGCCTATGCGCTGCTTTTAAATCATTATGCTCACGGTAACGTTGAGCTAACATATATTCTTCTTTTGGATCAAGCATTGGAAAACGACGCACTTCTTCCAAATAACGGTTTAATCCGCCATCGCCTGTGGTTACTGATAACAAATTCATATGGGCCATAATAGCACCCTCCTTTTGTCTGAATTCCCTGATAAGGCAAATTCTATGTTTCAGATAGTAATACCTGTGTACGTTTACTTTAGCATATTTTTCAATTTTGTTCAAAAAAAGATATTTTATTGTGAAATCTTGAGAAGGAGAAAAGTTTCAATTCATTTTTTTTAAATGCTTAATAAGTTTAGCCATATCTTGAGGTAGTGGTGCGGAAAACGACATAACTTTACCGGTAGAAGGGTGTTCAAAAGTGAGACTTGCGGCATGAAGTGCCTGTCTGTTGAATTGATCGATTGCATTTCTAATAGTGGGGTTGAATGCGTTTGATTTTGTTTTAAAAGCGTTTCCATAAACTATATCGCCTATGAGTGGATGCCCAATATGAGCCATATGAACACGGATTTGATGGGTGCGTCCAGTTTCCAAGCGACATTCCAGAAGGCTAGCAAAAGATGTTGAGTCTGCATGAGAGCCATATTTTTCTAGCAAAGAAAAATGTGTAACAGCATGACGAGCATAAGGGTTTTGCTTATGGATAACAGCTTGCTTTGTTCGGTTGTGGGGCGAACGGCCAAGTGATGCATCAATTGTCCAAACATTGCGGTGAGGTGTCCCCCAAATCAAGGCATGATAGCGTCGATCTAATGCACAGGTACGTCCATGATCAGAAAATTGAGCACTGAGACTTTTATGAGCCAGATCATTTTTTGCAACAACCATAACACCACTTGTATTTTTATCGAGACGATGGACAATGCCGGGGCGTTTAACACCACCTATACCAGATAAACTATTACCGCAGTGATAGATAAGGGCATTAACCAACGTACCGGTCCAATTTCCATTGCCAGGATGCACAACAAGACCTGCTGGTTTGTTAATAACAATGATATGATCATCTTCAAAAAGGATGTCCAATGCAATAGCTTCACCACTAGGTTCTGCATCACGAAGGTCAGGCATTGCCAATTCAATTATTTGCTTAGGTCTTAATTTTGTTTTTGGTTCTTTTATGAATTGACCATCAATTTGAAGATAGCCTTCACGGATGAGGGTTTGCAAACGCGAACGTGAGAACACATTATGATATTGTTTTGCTAGCCACTGATCAAGACGTTGCCCAAGAGCACCTTCATCCGTCATTTTTTGTATTACCATACGACTCCTATTAAGTTTTTAATAAGATTTTACCAGTACGAAATTGCTTTACTATCGAGAAATTCTTTAATTCCCCAATGTCCCCCTTCACGGGCGCGTCCAGAAAATTTTACACCTCCAAAATAGCTTCCACTGGGTAATCCATGTCCGTTAACTTCTACCATACCAGAGCGTACTTGTGCCGCAATACGACGACATTTGTTGCGATCTTGTGATTGAATATAGTTTGTAAGACCATACTCAGTGTCATTCGTTAAAGCGACAGCTTCTTCTTCTGTATTAAAAGCAAGAATCGAGAGAACTGGACCAAAGATTTCTTCTTTGAAAATACGCATATGAGGTTTTACATCAGCAAAGACTGTTGGACGGACATAATAACCGCGTTCAATTCCTCTTGGTAAACCAGTTCCGCCTGCAACAAGAGTTGCACCATCATCAATTCCCGATTGGATAAGATCTTGAATTTTATCATATTGTTTTTTTGAAACGACGGGACCAATATGATTTCCTTCTTGGCAATTTGGTCCTACTTTTGTTGTTTCTGCAATATCTTTAGCTATTTTTATGGCTTTGTCATAGATGCTTTGTTCCACAAGCATACGAGTCGGTGCATTACAGCTTTGTCCACTATTATAAAAGCAATGTCGCGCACCACGTTGAATAGCATCTGAGTCGGCATCAGAAAAGATAATATTCGCTCCTTTTCCCCCAAGTTCTAGACAGACTCTTTTTAAAGTAGCGCTAGCATTTTTAGAAATATCTTTTCCTGCTCTAGTTGAACCAGTAAAGCTAATCATTTCTAGATCTGGATGTGCTGAGAGGTAAGAGCCGACAGTTTCACCATCACCATTGATTAAATTAAAAACACCGGCAGGGAGAGCGGCTTCATCTAAAAATTCAGCAAAAAGCATAGCAGAAAGAGGCGCAATTTCAGAGGGCTTTAATACCATGGTACAGCCAGCCAAGAGAGCAGGGATAACTTTAAGAGTTACTTGATTCATGGGCCAATTCCATGGCGTAATTAGTCCTACGACGCCGATAGGGTCGTAGTGAAGAATTGCTTGCTCATTTCCCTTTATTAAAGTTTCTTGGAACGAGAACTCTTTATAAGCTTCGATAAAATTGCGAATGTGGGAACTGCCAGTTGCGGTTTGCGCATTAAGTGCCATATCAATCGGTGCTCCCATTTCCATTGAAATGGTTTTTGCCATGTCTTTAGAACGTTTTTCATAGATATTTAGAATTTTTTCAACGAACCCAAGACGCTCACTTGGTGACGTTGTTTTCCATTTTTGAAACGCTTCTTTAGCTGCGTTAATTGCTTTATCGGCATCTTCTGTACTTCCAAGGCTAATGACAGCACAAGCCTCTTCTGTTGATGGATTAATGACGTCAAAATCGTGAGGAGTGCTTGGGTCATTCCATAGACCATTGATATAAAATTTCCGTTTATTAAACATAACTCACTCCCTTTTTTCTATTTGTGTTTATTTAATTATGATTATCTTAGTCTAAGCCGTTTTAAACGAGGATAACAAGGGTAATCTTATAAAAACGCGAGAAATTAGATTGTATCATGATAATTGAGCATGGAGAATTCAACAGAGCAATGCTTATATACCTATTTGTATTATTGGGACTAATTGCTTTTATGAAATGGGAGAGAAAGAGAGTTATAGACAATTTTCCTGAAGCTTTTTTATCATGAAGTTTTCTTCAAAACAAATGAAATACGAGCTTTATGACATCATAAACGAAACAATTTATATCGTAAATATGCAGAAGGGAGATTATGAATATGCATTATGGCATTATTTTTTTCATTAAAAAGTAACCATCAGCAAAAGGTTATTAACCTTCGTATGATAGTTTCTACGAATTCTTTTTGAAAAGGTTATTTTTCTCATTGCTATAAATTTGTTGGGTGCCATGCATAATTCGAAAACAAAATCTATTTCTACGCCTTCTTTTTCTGATGATGATACGAAAGGTGCATCAAGAGAAGATTTATCTGTTAAGATTACTGAGATATTTCCTTATCCGGAAGTATGGAAAAAGGCATTTACCCTCGGAAAAAATGTCCGTTTCACGCGAACCCCAGAAGTTGAGATTTTGCGTCGTCGTATAGAAACAGATCCAGTTTTTGCAAAGCAGTTTAAAATTTTTACGAAGCAAGATCAAAAAAAAATTACAGATACAGATATTGTACGTTGTAACAAGAAAAAAACAAGCGTTTCATCGACAAAAAAAGTCATTAATCCTCAATCAATAGAAAATAAAACGTCGGTTTGTCATTCAACAGTTTTGAAGCAGTTGTCACGACAAGTTACTCGTATACCATCAGAAAATATCCCACTTGAGGAGGGTAAACAAGAGCATAAATTACAAGTAGAAAATGTGCTACAAAAAATGAATCCTGCTTGGCATCTTTCCGATGATGCATTTTTTGAATGCATATCTTTGATCTTTGAACATATGGATACTCAAACTTCAAAAGGGGATCAAACATCGATTGACACGACAAATGAAATTACATCTGATATCCCTTCTGTCTTTGATGAGTCAATAACTGCTCTTTACCGTGTTCTCGAATACCGTTTTCCGCAACTCTATGATTCAATTACATCGGAATCTCCAGCGGAAAGGATGCGAGGCGTTGAGCAAATTTCTGATTTAATGCATACGAATAATGATATTACTAAAGAATGTCATTCTAAGCTTTCTGTTGAAGATTCCGCTCATATGTTAAGTAATGCAAGGGCGTTAAACAATACTGAGGCACTAAGCGATTCTGAGGCTAGTATAGAGACGAAAAAAACCAATAATATTGTCGATTGCATAACAAAGAATGTTACACCAAATTTAAAAGATTTGTCTGTGATGCAAGCAAATGGTAAAACGAAAATATTGCAATCTACCCGCGTGCCATTAAGCAATTATGATTCTGCTTTTATGCAAAATATTCAATCTATTGACAGTGATGTTTATGAGTTTCCTCCGATCAATTTATTACAGGAACCTGTTTTTCATGAAGATACGATGATTCCTCAGGAAACATTGGAACGCGGTGCTGGTTTTTTGGAAAGTGTTTTGGAAGATTTTGGCATTAAGGGTGAAGTTATCCATGTACATCCAGGGCCAGTGGTTACAATGTATGAATTTGAGCCTGCTGCGGGTGTAAAGTCATCGCGCGTTATTAATCTTTCTGATGATATTGCGCGTTCTATGTCTGCTATTTCTACACGCGTTGCTGTTATTCCTGGACGGAATGTTATTGGGATTGAGTTACCTAATGCGGTTCGTGAAACCGTTTATCTACGGGAATTAATTCAAACACGTTCTTTTCGTGAAAGCGAATTTAAACTTGCTCTTGCTTTGGGGAAAGGGATTAGTGGTGAGCCGGTCATTGTAGAATTAGCAAAAATGCCTCATTTGTTGGTTGCAGGAACAACAGGATCAGGCAAGTCTGTAGCAATTAATACAATGATTTTGTCGATTCTTTATCGTATGACACCAAAACAGTGTCGTTTGATCATGGTTGATCCTAAAATGCTAGAGCTCTCTGTTTATGATGGCATTCCACATCTTTTAACACCTGTTGTAACAGATCCTAAAAAAGCGGTAACAGCTTTAAAATGGGCGGTTCGTGAAATGGAAGAGCGTTATCGCAAAATGGCTAAGTTAGGTGTACGTAATATCGATGGTTTTAATGCACGCGTTGCACTTGCGGCTCAAAAAGGTGAAACGATCATGTGTACTGTACAGTCGGGTTTTGATAAGGAAACAGGAGAAATGCTTTATCATGAAGAAGCTATGGATCTTACGCAGCTTCCTTATATTGTTGTGATTGTTGATGAGATGGCTGATCTCATGATGGTGGCAGGGAAAGAAATAGAGAATGCCATTCAGCGCTTAGCACAAATGGCGCGTGCGGCTGGTATTCATCTTATTATGGCAACGCAGCGCCCTTCTGTTGATGTTATCACAGGGACAATTAAAGCGAACTTTCCTACCCGCATTTCCTTTCAAGTGACATCAAAAATTGACAGTCGTACGATCCTAGGTGAACAAGGTGCTGAAACGCTTTTAGGTCAAGGAGATATGCTTCATATGGCAGGTGGGGGACGTATTGTACGCGTTCATGGACCGTTTGTCTCTGATGAAGAAGTTGAATCCATTGTTGCACATCTTAAACTGCAAGGAAAACCTGATTATTTAGCAACCGTCACGGATAATGAAGACGATAACAAAGAGGATGCTTCTGCCGATTCAACGGTTGAAGTTTCTGAGGGAGAAAATTTTGATGAAGAGGGAGAGGAGCTTTATAATCAAGCTGTAAAGATTGTTATGCGTGATAAAAAATGTTCAACATCTTATATTCAGCGCCGACTTTCAATCGGCTATAATAAAGCAGCTTCTCTTGTTGAGCGGATGGAAGAAAAAGGCATTGTTGGAGCCGCTAATCATGTGGGAAAACGTGAAATTTTACTCAATGCAGGGAAATAAAAAAGCACATTAAAATGTGCGATTTTTAAAATGTTTGACAGTTATTATTTAAATAGCGAATGCTTGTTTTATTTTTTCAAAGCAGATGTGACCATGTATTTATTATTTATAATAATATTAAAAAATTGAGTAGAGAGTAATAAAGCAAAAGCGATCTTTTAACTGCTGATACCAAAAGGGGAGATATTTTTAAAATTTCTAGATGATCTAGAATGTAAAGAAAGTAAACAAATCTTTATATGAGAACAGATAATTTTTGTTCTCTTTTCTGATTGCAGAAAAATTCTTTGGTTAAATAATGCAGTGGTATATTTTTTGTTTTCTCTTCTATAGCGGTTCTGATGAAAGAAAGGTTTTTTGGGGATTATGGAGAGCATCATAAGAAGAGTATCCAATATGCAAGTTTTGTTGCATTGGGTGCTTTAAAGCACTGTGCTAAATTTGTTATTATTTGATATTATTGGCCAAGAAAGGTGTTCTTACGAGAAACTTGAAAAAGAAATTTCATTTCTATTTTTATAATGCAATATATTGATTTATAATGATAATTTATTTCAATAAATATTGAATGAAATTTTCAAATATCGTAAGATTTTCTCATTTCAAATCTGTTTCTGTTGAAACAATTAAAACCATTTTCTTGCGTATCATAATAATGTAGGGGTAAAAAAGTTAAAAAAAGAAATAAAAATGCCGCTTATGAATGCCTTCAAATGCCAAGAACTATTGGTAACAACATTAGGGGGTAAAATTAGTATAATGATGGTTCTAACCAGCTATTTTATAAGCATAAAAATGTAATGTGCAATGCCTTGCTATCTGTTATGGGGGACTTTACATTATACCATTTACGGATGCCGTCGTAAAATAAGCTTGGGGAGCTTGGGAGATATCTTTTTAAAACAGGCACATGAATGCGTAAAATAAGTGTATTCTTTTTGAGTACTATTTATGCGAGGGAGATGTTACCATTATTGTAACAAGATTTGTTACAATAATGGGTGAATAAGCAACAGGAGTCGGAGGATTCTTTTTATTCTTGTTTTGTTGATGAAACAGTCAAAATTTTGCTACAGACAATTGATATGAGATATCAAGTTATTTTAACCAGAACAGGTAATTGTAAACAAATTAGCATTATTCATTTGAGAGTAAATCCAACACTTTTTAGTTTTAGTTATGCCATTAAAAGCAGATGAATTGAAGTTAAATACAAATGAATTAAAATGTCAGCAAGAAGCTTTTCGTTTTACACCAGAGCTTTTGCCTCGGCCTTTTACGTGGGAAATCGATCATAATGGTTTATTTTGTGAAGTCTCAAAAGAGCTAGCTGAAGTTGTTGGTCCTCTCTCTTCCTCTATTTTAGGATGTAGCTTTCATGAGCTTGCTCATCAATTTAATGATGATCGATATCTGGTTCTCAGTCATTTTATTGAAGCTGCTATGCCTTGGAGTAAAGAGATTGTTCAATGGCCTGTTGATGGTTGCTTACAATGGCTTGATGTTGAGTTGTCGGCTTTGCCAATTTTTGATGTTAAAAAGCAGCTTAAGGGGTTTCGTGGCTTTGGTGTTTTAAAAATACGAAAAAAAGTCCAAGAAAAAAGAGATGAAAAGCTGAAAACAGAAATGCCATGTCTTACGGAGATAGAACGCTCAGCTTTTCATGAAATTGCAGAGAAATTGCGTGATGAATTGAATTCATCGGTAAAAGAAAAAAATTTAGTTGAAGAAACAGCTATTCAGTTACCATATACACAAACATTGCCGGTAAATGCTATAGAACAAGCTCTCGTAAAAGAGCCCGCAGCAGTTTTATCATTGTTGGATACAGCAACAGATGGTGTTTTATGGTTGGATGAAGAGGGCTTTATTCAATCAGCAAGTAGGGCAGCCTTAGCATTAATGGGTTATGAAATAAATGAACTACGAGGACAGCCACTCTCTTCATTATTTACTTTGCAAAGCCGATTTTTCGTTGAAAAATATTTTAAATCAATCCGTGTGGAGGGGAAAAATCAGGTTTTAAATCGCAGAGAAACAGCTGATTTAATGACGAAAAATCATAAAAATATAACCGTTTTGATAACGATTGTATTTTTGGCACAGCAAGGCAATTATGCTGTTATGTTGCGTGATAGGACACAAACAGTTCCATCAGGAGAAAAAAAAGCAGAAGAGGATAAAATTGTTGGGGTTGTTCATGAAATACGAACACCTTTGAATGCTCTTATTGGTTTTGCAGAAATTATGAGAGAAGGCCGTTTTGGTTCGATAGAAAATGAGCGCTATCGTGGATATTTACGCGATATTATTTCCTCTGGAAAACATATATTATTGCTGATTAATCAATTACTAGAGTGCTCGAAGATAAATTATTCTGGCTCCAATAACCAGATTGATTCTTCCATTATTTCTGAAACATTTGATGTGATATCTTGTTTACGTGCGACGATAGCTTTTCTTGAAACTCAAGCCAATCAGAACGGCATTATCATGCGCATTGTTGCTCCACCTCACGTTCCATTTATTCCTGTATCACAACAAGTGTTTCGCCAGATTATATGGAATCTTCTTTCCAATGCTATTCGTTTTACACCTTTGGGTGGACAGATTATTGTTCACGTTTCTTATAGAAAAGAACGTGTAAAAATTTCAGTGAGTGACAATGGTATAGGGATGAACGAAGAAGAGATTGCACAGGCACTGAAACCTTATGGTCAAGTAGAGCGCAAAGATGGGCGATCTGGAGATAGCGCTTTTATAGGAACAGGTTTAGGACTCCCAATGTGTAAAGCAATGGTGGAAGAAAGAGGGGGACAATTTTTATTGTTCTCAAAACCCAATCATGGAACAACTGTGGAAATGTTTTTTCCTCGTGTTCCATGATGTAAATCTTGCATAAAATTATCTTTTCTTAGCCAAAAGATCTCTAATTTCTGTTAAAAGTTGTTCTTCTGAAGACGTTTTTTTGGGGCTTTCTTCTTCTTTTCTACGGATTTTATTCATAGCTTTAACGAATAAAAAAAGAACCCAAGCAATAATGAGAAAATTGATAAGTAAAGTAATAAAGTGTCCATAGCTAATGGTTGCTCCGGCTGCTTTGGCGGCACTCAATGTTGCTTGTTTTTCGCCAGCAAGTTGAATAAACATATTAGAAAAATCAATTCCACCTGTAATCAGTCCAATGATTGGCATAAAAATATCATTGACAATTGAGTTGACCAAGCTACCAAAAGCGCCCCCTATAATCACACCGATAGCAAGATCAATCATATTACCTTTTAGGGCAAATTCTTTGAATTCTTTAAGCATTGCGTTTTCCCCTTTATGTAAGCGATATACGGTAATTTACTTACCGCTTTTGATGAAAAAGGAAAGGGCAGATTTTATTTTTAGGATTATATTACAATATTAATATTATTTTCAAAGAACTTTATAAGGTTTAATAAAGAGCATTAGGGCTCTATTTGAATGTACATAGAATATTTCTGAGAGAAAAGCTTTTTTGATAAAAACTATATCTGCTTTTTTCAACAGAAAGTAGAAAACCGTAGCTTAATTTATATAATTGCCTCAAGATTTTTATGATAACATTAAAAAGAAAGATTTTTACAGAATACCACAAAATGAGCAGCGTTGAAAGTTGAGCTATCAGGACGCTTCTCAGATGAAGTGCATATATCGGTATAACGTATTGTTATAAAAAGAGAATTTGGAAATAAAAAATATATTTCAGCACTGATGGAAGAAATAGATAGATGAGGCAGGAGAAAACTTATAATTTAATTCCTCTTAATTCAGTAAGCGATAATAGCAATTAGGAGGGCATTATGGCTTATCTAAAAGCTATTTTTACTGGGGTGCATGAGCTAAAATGGCGATAATTCTGATGGAAGAAACACATTTCATCTACTGGAAGATTGTATTAGTTTATAAATAGCAGAGCTCTAGGGTTTGCAAGATCATTTTGGTTTGGAAATCGTTGGTATGATAGGTGGGAGTTCAATGATCAACTGTCATTACTTAAAATATATGTTAGACAGAGCACTTATAGATGCTAAATTGTATTTAGCGCATCAGAAATGGCAAAGAAAACAATGCAGTTTCTTCAAAATTTTATCAATAGAGTACAAATGATTGAATACCCTGTTGCTAATAAATAGCGCAACAATAGTATGAATTTAGATAATTTTATGAACTATGTATTCTATAAATGCTAGGAAAAATAGCTTTATAGAGCAAGCTCTGTTTCTATTGAAAACAATATTATACAAAGGAACTGTGGGAATAGAGATAATTTGCGTGCATTTTTAAGAGAATTATAAGCTTTCCTGCATGAGGTGTCACAAAATCATGGTTATGGTGAAGAGCCATTGATGTTTCAATTCATGCTGCATTCTATAAGATTAGGATTCACATTTTAATCTTTAAAAAATGTCGAAAAAGAGAAACGTTTTTTTAAGAATAAAAATTTTTTACACAGTATACATCAAATAAACATGTATGGCTATTGTGTAATGAATTTTCTTCTAGAAGGGGAATATTATTTGGATAATATGCTCTCTTTGATTGGTGATCTTTTGTGTTAAAAGGTATAGGTGAGGTGCGATGGATCATTTTTATGTTGTGGAGAAGGATTGATGAGTTTTTTTCGTTGTATTGGCCGTTCTGCCTTATTTATGTTGGATCCAGAGCAAGCACACTGTTTAGCGATTCTCGGGCTGAAAAGTGGATTAAATGGCTGTCAAAAGGTTATCGATAAACGTTTGTGTGTAACTGTTGCTGGGCTTGCGTTTGAAAATTTTATTGGTCTCGCAGCGGGATTTGATAAAAATGCAGAGGTTGTGGATGGTATTTTTCGTTTAGGATTTGGTTTTACTGAAATTGGGACAGTGACACCAAAGCCTCAGATTGGAAATCCTAAACCACGGCTTTTTCGTTTAAAAGAAGATGAAGCGATTATTAATAGAATGGGCTTTAATAATGATGGACATCAAGTTGTTTACAACAGATTGCGTGCGCGTAAAAAAACTGGTGTTGTAGGAGTCAACATTGGAGCCAATAAGGATACGGTCGATAAGATTGATGATTATACTGTTGGTATTGCTCATTTTTATGATGTTGCTGATTATTTTACGGTTAATATTTCTTCTCCTAATACACCAGGTTTACGTGATTTACAGGCCCGTGACAGTTTGCATCTTTTGTTGAGTGCAGTTTCGCAAGCGCGAAATGAGCAAGAGAACAAGCATGGATTCTCCATTCCTATTTTTTTAAAAATTGCCCCCGATTTATCAGAGAAAGAATTAGATGATGTTGCTGAAGAAATAAAACTTTCTGATTTTAATGGACTGATTGTTTCTAATACAACTCTTGCACGCCAAGGTCTTAGCAATAGTCACCTCAGTAATGAAGAGGGTGGGCTTTCTGGACGTCCACTTTTTGAGCGTTCTACTATTGTGCTTGCAAAAATGCGTAAAAAATTAGGGAAGGAGATTGCAATTATTGGCGTTGGCGGTGTAAAGGATGCACAAACCGCTTTGGAAAAAGTAAAAGCTGGTGCAGATTTAATTCAATTATATAGCGGGATGGTTTATGAAGGTCCAAATCTTGCCATAACTATTCTGCAAGAGATCTTGCAGATGATGCAACAAGACGGTGTTGATAACATAAAGGACTATCGGGATCATAGTCTTGAGCATTGGGCAAAATTTCCTTTGTAAAAAACGCTTTTTTCTTCACAAAAAATTGCGAGATTTTTTTAAAGGGGCTTGCAAACTTTGTTGATCTTCCTTATGTCACATAAGCGAAGAATAAATGTTTACAAAATCGTGAACAGTTATGATACATTTGCTTTTTATGCGGTTGTAGCTCAGTTGGTTAGAGCGCTGGTTTGTGGCACCAGAGGTCGTAGGTTCAAATCCCACCAACCGTACCAAAAAGTTTTATTGAAAATACTGAAAATGGATGTGCAAGACGAACAAACGCTTGCTAAGGATGTTGTATCAAAAACTGTAGCTGCTTGGGAGCATAATGTTGTACAAAAAAATGCATGACATGAAGTCCAAAAAACGAATAAAGGCGCATTGCGCTTCTCCTTTAAGAACTGGGCACCTCTTCTTAGTTTAATGAGTTCTCATTATGCATCCTTTACACAAGATTTGCGACGGAAAGACTTTACGGAAAAAATCAATGCGTTTTGTTTTAAAGATCCGAGCTTAATACCCCCTTCAATATGGAAGGGGATTTCACAATGTTTGTTGTGATGAAGCAATTGCTATCTCTTGGCATGCCACTGGCTGTTGGGTTTATCATCTTAGATGATGATTTCCTTCACAGATGCAGCGCTTGTGGCGCATTTAGGCGTTCAAGCCTTGAGTGGTACAATGTTGGCTCTGAGTATGTTTAGTTTTGTTATGTTGTTGGGGCTAGGTATTATTACCGCGGTTGCACAAAAACTTGCAGAAAGCTTTGCAGACAAGATAGATATGCATTGAAGGCATGGTTTGATCAAGGAATATGGCTTTCCCTTTTGATTGGAATGATGAGTGCGATCATTTTACTCAACACGCGGAATATTTTGTGTCTTCTCGGCCAAGATAGGACTATTGCCAATATAGCGCAGGAATATAATAGTGGTGCTACTATAGGGGTGGTGTTTTTTTATCTTTATGTGAATAGCCGCGGATTACTGTCAGCAATTGGTAATCCAAAGCCCTTAACATGGGTTATGCTTGCGGCTATCCTGGTGAATTTTCTTCTCTCTTGGCCGCTTATTTTTGGTATAGGTTCTGTAAGCGGATTAGGTGTCTTTGGTGCTGGAATTGCGAGCAGTTTGATCCGTATTTTGATTGTTATGGCAGCGGCAATAATTCTGGCTCGCAATTCTGCTTTTCATTCCTTTCACTTGAATTATTTGAGACCAAAGTTAGAGCTTTCACGAATAATAAAATTGCTGCGAGTAGGGCTTCCCATTGGTATACGTATTCTTATTGCGGAGGGCTTTCCTTCTGTCATTGCATTTATGATTACGGCTTATGGGGTCAAAGCTTTGTCCGCACATACGATTGGGATGCGTCTCGATATGCTTATTTCTGTGGTAGCTTTGGGGATTTCCAGCGCAGCTACGACAATAGCAGCGTGGTATAGAGCAGATAGGAATAATATGGCTCTAAAACAGTTGCGTATGAGTGTCACAGTTCTTGCTGTAGCTTATGTCTTATTTTTATCAGTGTTTGTTTATCTCTCTTATGAATTTATCCTTATAACCATCTTTAATATTTCTTCAGAACGCGTTGTTATTTTCTCTTGGGAGTTGCTTCCGTTCATCTTATTGTCTTTTGCTTTTGGCACTTTAAGAGCTATGCTCAATGGCATACTTGTGGACTTGCTTGATACGTTTTGGTCAACAATTGTTGTAGCAATAAGCTATTGGGGGATAGGCATATTTGGGGGGACGTTCATGGCGCATTTTTTTGAATATGGCTTTATTGGCTACTGGCTTGGCATGATTGGCGCAAGCTTAATCGTTTCTATCTTTAATTATATGCGCGTGGGGTATTTAATAAAACGCAATCCTATGTTTGGGGCGAAGTGAGTGTTACAAAAGCGCTTGTAAAGCGCTAGCTGTGAAGGCATAGCTAACTCACCGTCCATAGAGGACGTTTTACTTCTATGGAGATAACAATATAGGTTACAAAACTTGCTTAATATTGAAAAGAAGTGCCTTGATTGTAGCCTCAATAGTCTTTATTGAATTTTTAAAATAATATGGATTTATTAAAATCATTCGGCTTCAATTTAAGAGTAAGTTCGGTAGATTAGAACAGTTTAATACCGTAAAAAAATGACTAGAAAAAGCGTGCTTATATTTATACGCGGTTGAAGAGTTATTTAAAAAAGTTATTGTTTTTATAAGTCATTACATTACAATCAGCGGTGCTGAAGTGCATGCATTTGTTAAAACAATCGCAGCCGCTAACGGTGTTGTTCTTGCAAATCCTGTTTATCACAGATCTTATTCAGAGATTTTGAAGAACGCTTTTGATAATTTAGATTGTGATGCTTATCTTGGATAAAGCTGTTGGTCTTCTCTCTCATGGCAGTACAGCAAAAAATGCGCTACTATTTGGTACCAGTTGTGCATACGCTTTATGGACAAGCTCTGCAATATCAAGTTGCTTCGGCTAAAGGTGATTTTGCGTCTGAGAATGCAGTTAGTACATGGAGACTTAGCAGTGTAAATGTACATGTTTGATGCGCACATCTTGCTGATAAAATGTATAGATTTTTAAACAATAAGGGTGGAGGATATGATCAAAAATGATAGGAAATACCGTTATTTAGTCGTTGGTGGTGCAGGAATGTTGGCTCCCTTGTGCCTGGTCATGAGGGCTGAATGACGTGATTATCGTAGCGCGTTTTCGTTCTCATCAATCCAAAATTGAGTTATTTTAGACAAGGGCTAAATGTATATTTTGGAGATTATTATAAGCCATAGGCACAATTTTTAAAAGGGTCCCCCCTATGAACGAGCTTGAAATATTGCATATTATGGGGGGCATACGCTTGCACATGCATTTTTGTGTAAGGTTGAAGCGGGGTTGGCCTTCTTACCGAAGCCGCCGCGTGTTATTCATGCTTTTGGTTCTAATGCAGATGATAGAATAATCTCTGGATGTGCGCATCACAATAAGATTGATCCCACATCTGTAAAATTAGGTCGGAAAAGGTGATCATAGGGCCGGCGGTGGTCAATGAGAAAAGTGTTTATGATCATGTGATTTGTGAGAGCCGTATTGAGAAAGAGTTTGCGCAAAATCTCGATAATGACTCTGATGTAAGATTGTTTTTTAAACTGCCAAGAAGTTTTAAAATCGTGATGCTCATAGGCTCTTACACGCCGGATTTTGGCGTGTTTTAGAGTGAGATGGCGCGCAAAAGCTTTATTTTGTACTGTAAACAAAAGGAACGAATAGCGAGTTTGATTTGCGCCTTAAAGAAATGCTGAAGATTAAATGCGGCAAGGCGCATTTAACCGCCCTTGATACTAGTGTGGTGTTTAACGAGGCACCAGTGATGAAGTGGGCGCGATTCTAAGCGGGGGATGGTGGTAGAGAGAGTGGGGGGCTGTGGTAGGAGTGGGCGGCACGAATGACGCTGTCTTTAGTTGCGTACCGCCAAGCTAATTTTGTGCTTTGCAAAATTCGCCAAGGCTTTTGGACGTACCGCGTTTACCGCGTAATAAAATCTTATGAATATTATGCAGAAGGCGCGCAGAAATGGGTGATTGCGTGTCTAGCTTCCCAATGTCGTAATTAAGTACAGCCACATAATGAGATAGCTCTTCAATATCATCAGTCACACTGATACTTTTTCTTTATTTTCAAACAATAATAGGTCAGATGGTAACGATTATGTCCTTTCTATCTGAGAAAAGAGTAGCACCGCTTGCGTATATGCACGAGTAAAAGTCAATCAACATTGGTTTGAGGTAAAAAACGCCAATTATTTCTAATACACCTAAGGATTTCATAGCTTGCTCTAACGGTTTATATAAAGCCGCCATTTTAAAAGGTGGATTGGGTGGCAAATTTATTGGGATATAGGCTTTATGAATCTCTCGAACTAAGCTTTCTACTATGCAGGTCCTAAGGCGTGATTGCATATATGGTCGCATCTGTTGCTGCGTTGTGTAGGCAGAGATCCTAAATTAGGAAAGGAGGGCTGCTCTTTTAATTACAAAGGAAGAATACGGCGCGTAAGTGCAGCAAAATGTATTTTGAGGAGCAGTAAAGGGGTGAGGCATTTGATGTCCAGCGGGTGACGGATTAATTGGAGTATAAGTGGGCATTGCTAGGGTGGAGTTTTTAGTTAAGAATTGCTCTCCCTACGCTATAAGCTCTCTGCATTCTTCATATAGGCGTTGAGATCATCGCCTAATGCAACGTAAAGGGGCTATTTTGCCTTTAACGCTTGTTTGGCTGCTTCCATTAGTGCCGCTGGCTCTATCAGCCATTACAGTGATAATTTCCTCGTCCAAAGAACAGATCAATCGATTGCGTAATAGGGTATATGTGCCTTTTTTGACCGTGTCTTTTTTTAAAGGCAGCTGTTACCTTGTGGCAGGGTTGGGTGTGTTTATATGATCAGCCTGCCAAAGAAATGGAAGCGTTATCGCGATAGCCAACAATAGTAGTCCAGCGATAAAGGCGGCAGCAAACTGCAATGATATAAAAGAACCAAGGACGCCGACCAAAAAGCTTCCGACCGGCATTCCAGCATAGCCGATCACCCGAAAAGCAGAATTAGCTCGCCCGAGAAGTTGCTTTGGTGTGAGGCGCTGCCTGAAGGCGGTAACACCAATAAACCATAAGCTTGCTCCAACGCCAGCGATAAAGGTGACGCCCCATACGACGACAGCACTTTTTGAAAAGGCTGGAATCAGCAGCAAGATAACCGTTCCTAAACCGTCAGTGAGAACAGCTAGGCGCACCGGTGCATAGCGTATACGTGGCGCAAATAGGGCACCTGCCATTGTACCAAGCGCGTAGGCTGCAAACATCACGCCATATTGGCTGCTATGTAGGCCCAGATACCGACCGTCGGTAACGAAGAAGATGAACGAGGTTAGGAATGCTCCAAATACCACCGATAGAAAGAATGTGAGTAATGTAAGGGAGGTAAGATGCCGATTTGAAAAAATGAAACGAAAGCCGGCAATGATATAACGAAAAGTGATGTTTTCTTTATCAGGTGTTGGCGATGTCGGAACAGCACGGCGAGCGGTAAAAATCAATGTGATAAAAAGCACGATTAACAGGCCAAGAAATAGCAGTGTGCTATGCGCTAAAATGCTGCTTGTTATGACAGGGGCAAGAAAATAGGAGACCCCGAAATCTAAAAACAAGACAATTGAGTAGAAGGTCATCAATCGCTCTCCCTCCATGATAAGTGGTGGAATCGTCATTATATAAGCTTCGGCAGAAACGACGATGAATCCAGCAATAGTTGCATAGAAGAAAATTTGTTCGGCTGGAGCAATCTGTATCATGAGCAGTACGAACAGTACAATATGCAGTAGCATGAAGATGAGGAGAGCCGAGGTGGCAAGTTTTATTTTGTCGCAGCGATCAAGTAAAATGCCTGCAAGGATGCCGAAAATTGGCCACGCTAATGAGAAGAGACCTTGCGCCCAACTTACTCCGACTACGCCATATCCAGATTGTCTTGCTAATAGCGGGATGGCAGTGCGCAAAGCACCGCTGAGTAAGGCGAGCAGACTAACGGTTAGGCAAAAATAGCGTATGTTCTTATTGGCAAAAAGAGTGAACATTCTTTTCTCCTTAAGATGCCACACAGGTTTCCGCTGGTCCATCAAGTACGGCGTTTGTATTCAGCATATTTGCGACATAGCCGTCCAAGATATTCCTATCTGCATGAGGTAGAAGAAAATACATAAGGTTGGAATACCATTGCCAACCACGCTGAGTCAGTTGGAGATCGTTATCATTTTCTGCGATGAGACCTGCACCTATGAGCTGTTGTAGGTTATTGTAAACGAAAGAGGGGAGTGCGGTCCAGTCAATTCTTTCTTTTTTGGCATAACCGTTATAAGGTAGCCTCATACACAAAGCCTTGGAGGCTTGTTGCTCCGCTGATACCCAATTGTAGTATACTTTGGATTTGCCTTTAAGTTGTATGTCGGTAATGTATCCGCTTCGACTGGGATTGGCTCGTGTGACGAGTGAGCCGAGAATCGACAGTGCTGACGCTCCGAATCCAACCACATAATCGTCATGATAACCATGCAAATATTTGTGATAGCGGAAATAATTAGCTGAACTCGTTTTAGCGAGCGTTAGAGGAGTGTTATTGGCAATTTTGATATAGGAATGTCCATTACACGGCGCATAGCCGCAGCTGCGCATAACGATGTCGCTAAATAAGCGAAGCATCTGTCGATGCTGTAGGCTGGATGGCTTTAGCCCTTTTTGTGCGTAAGACTTATGCAGTTGCGACGTGATAGCCAGATTGTTGATTGCATAGAGGTTGATGGTTTCAGGATGAAGCTCGCTAGCTTGCTTCAAATCGTATAATAGTTCTTCGGCTTGCTGGCTGTGCATGCCATATAGTAGGTCGAAACCGACATGTCCAATGATCTCTTGTGACCAAGCCACGGTATTGTTGATTTGTTCACGTGTTGAGGTGAGGTTAAACAATGATCGGAAACGCTCAATGAAACTCTGTATACCGAAGCTGATCCGGTTAACGCCGATCTCACGGGCAGCATAAAGTTTATCACGTGTGACGCTCTTCGGTTCGCTTTCCAGTGTAAACTCGGTTAAGGAAGAGAGCTCAAATTCGCCATGCAATACTTTTCCGATGTGTCGGATATTATCTGCAGACAAAAGCGACGGTGTGCCGCCCCCTATATAGATGCTGCGGATGGGCCCTCTAAGCGAGCGAATGAAATTTCCTTTGGTTCTGATCTCTGTGGTAAGCGCTGACATATAAGATTCGATTTGCTTAACGTGCTTGTAGGCCCCTTTCTGAAAGGGACAGAAGGAACAGATGGTTTCGCAAAAGGGAATATGCAAATAAAGAGCGGGGGATATCCGACTTCCACAGCGTTCTGCGATGCCGTGACGGTCAATGACGAATACCCTCGTAAAATACTTATTTAATCGCTTTGTAATTAAATATCTTATGCAAAAATATGCTCCTATGGCGATAACTTTGTGCTCACTTGTCCTGAGTGCTGTTGTTATGCTTGCTCTGCTTCTCGTTGCAAACAGTTGGGCCCCCATTATTTTATTCACCGTATTTCACAGTTTTTTTTCTGTCCCTATGACGCAGTTTGAAGCAGAATTTTTAAACATATTCAACAAAAGAATGCAAATACGGTTTTATCCATTGTTAGTTTTCTTGCACGTATTTTTGGTATTTTAGCGCTTGTGCTGGTTGGTTGGTTGGCGAACAATGTTTGTATAGAAGCAGCTTTTTGTTTCACCTTGCTTTGTATGTGTTTAATTATCCCGCTTAATTTGGCCTGGCTTTATACTGATAAAAAGTTAATAAAAGACGAAGAGGTTTGAGAGTGAAGATACAGTTGAATAGGGCCTTGCCTATGACTTACATAATGTTTGCTTATGTGTGATTATTTGAATCGGAATTAGGTTACGTCCACTATGGTATTTCTCGCTGTTTTATAGAAGGAGAAGGTTCGCACCGATGTATTGCGTGCAATATCAATTTTTTCACTATGGTTGATAGGATAGCTTGTTGAGCGTAAGGTTCTTTTACCTTGATGAGTCTTTTAGTATTCTTTAAAAATATCAGTTGATAAATTTTTTTCGTGTCGTTTATGCAGGGGCTGATACAATAAGAATAGAACTTGATTGTTTTTAAAGTTGGTGTGTTATGGCTGTGAAAAATGGTAAACAAATAAAAAGTAAGGGTTCTAAGCCTGCTTCTAGTTTTCTCAAAAGTTTACGTGGTGTGCACAATTGGGAACAAGTTTCACAATGGCTTGCTTTCCGTAAGGTAGAGGATATTGAATGTATTACGCCTGATCAAGCAGGGGTACCACGGGGAAAGATGATGCTTTCTAAAAAATTTACATCAGAAACATCATTGGCATTGCCTTCAGCAGTTTTTATGGCAACAATTTCAGGGGATTATCCTGAAGATGGTCATGGTTTTGAATATCCTAAAGCAGATGGTGATTTACGCCTTGAGCCTGATCTTTCTACGTTAAGCATTGTTCCATGGGAAGAGGCTCCCACAGCACAGGTGATTTGTGATCTTGTGTATCAAAATGGTCATGTTGTGGATTACACACCACGCAATGTTTTACGAACGGTAGTTCATTTTTACACAAAAATGGGTTTAAGCCCTGTTGTTTCACCAGAAATTGAGTTTTATTTGGTACAAAAAAATCCCGATCCTGATTATCCGTTAGTTCCACCGGTTGGTCGTTCTGGGCGTTCAATTGGTGGTGGACAGGGGTATTCCATTGCCGGTGTGAATGAATTTGATGATTTGATTGATGATATTTATCATTTTTCAGAGGCACAAGGATTGGAAATAGATACCCTCATTCATGAAGAAGGAGCAGGACAGTTTGAAATCAATTTACGTCATGGTGATCCTATTGAATTAGCGGATCAAGTTTTTATGTTCAAACGAACAATTCGTGAAGCAGCTCTAAAACATAATATGTATGCAACTTTTATGGCAAAACCTATTCAAGGGCAGCCGAGTTCTGCTATGCATATTCACCAATCGGTTGTTGATAAGAAAACCGGTATGAATATTTTTACACAGGAAAATGGTGAAGAAAGTATCTGTTTTCGCCATTTTATTGGTGGATTGCAAAAACATATGCCAGGGGTACTTGTGATGCTTGCGCCTTATGTTAATTCTTATCGACGTCTTGTCCCTGATAATTCGGCTCCTGTTAATTTGCGATGGGGATATGATAATCGTACTACAGCTTTTCGAGTTCCCCGTTCTGTTCCTCAAGCGCGGCGTGTTGAGAACAGACTTCCTTCATCAGATGCGAATCCTTATTTAGCCCTTGCAGCTTCTTTAGCGTGTGGTCTTATTGGTTTGCAACAAAAAATTGAGCCGGATGAGCCAGCGACAAATAATGTAAACGCTGATAATATTGAGTTACCGCGTGGACTCATTGAGGCAGTCAATTTGTTTGAACAAGATACAGCGATACGTGCTATTTTAGGAGATGTGTTTGTCAGTACTTATGCTGCAATCAAACGACAAGAGTTTGAAACTTTCATGGAAGTAATTAGTCCGTGGGAGCGTGAATATCTCCTGCTGAATGTTTAAATTTTATGACAATGATTGATTATCATTCAATTTCTCCAGGAATTTCTTGGTATGAAGATACTTTAAGAGAACGTCCTTCTTATCCTTCTTTTTGTGAAAACAGACAGTGTGATGTGGTTATTATTGGAGGCGGATTTACGGGTCTGTCGGCTGCTTATCATTTAGTCAAGGCTGGAGTAGATGTTGTTTTATTTGAAGCATCACGTTTTGGTGATGGTGCTTCAGGGCGCAATGGGGGGCAGCTGGGAACAGGGCAACGGCAATGGGTGGAAACATTAGAAAAAAAGTATGGTTTTGAGCGAAGTAAGGCTCTGTTTGATTTAGCAGAAGAAGCTAAAAGAGATACTTTATCTTTATGCGCGATGCCTAATTGTCCGTGTGATTTGATAGAAGGACAGCTTTCTGTGACACATAAAAGGCGTGAGCTTCTCTCTTATCAACGGCATATTGAGGTGATGCAGCGTTATGGCTATCACGCGCTTACTTTTATGGATAGGGCTGAAACATCTAGACGACTTGGATCATCTTTTTATTGTGGTGGTATTTATGATGCGGATACCGGCCATATAAATCCCTTAAAATTGATTATTGGATTGGCAAAAAAAGCTAAAGATGCTGGTGCTAAGCTTTATGAGAAGTCACAAGTAACGACCGTAAGGCGCAAGGGAGCCCGTTGGAAAGTGATAACAGAAAAAGGCAGTGTAACAGCAGAGCATGTTTTACTTGCAACAAATGGGTATAAACTTGGTTTGGAGCACTTTATTGAAAAAAACATTGTTTCTATTCGTTCTTATATTGGAGCAACGGCTCCATTACCAAAGCATAGTTCAATTCTCGCAGGCGGGGAATCTGTTGATGATTCCCGTTTTATGGTTCGCTATTTTCGCAAAAGTATTGATAATCGTCTCTTATTTGGTGGTGTAGAAAGTTATGATAATAAGCATCCTGTAAATTTAGATGAACGTATAAAACGGCAAATTGCTGAAATTTATCCTCAATTACACTCTATAAATTTAAGCCATTGTTGGGGAGCAACGGTTGCCATCACAGTTGAGCGCATGCCCTATGTTCGGCAACTTTTCTCAAGGATGACTTATTGTGGTGGTTATTCGGGGCATGGCGTTATGCTGGCTCCTTTCATGGGAAAATTATACGCAGAATGGTTGACTGGAAAATATGAACGTTTTTCCTATTTCCAAGACTTGAAGATTTCATCCTTTCCGGGGGGAAGAGTTTTGCGTTATCCGCTTATATTTTTAGCAATGCGTTGGTTTTCTTTAATGGATCGTTTTTGATGGAAACATTGCTTGAAATGAAGCAAATTAATGGCTTCTTTAGTATCTGTTTGCTTTAATGAGCGAAGCTTTTATAAGTGATATGGGATTTCATAATCGAATAGAAAAATAAACAAGTTCATGGTGCATAAAATTATTCCAGTTTCTTCTTTTGATTGTATTGTTTTTGGTGGCAATGGTGATTTGGCGTCGCGCAAGCTTTTGCCGGCTTTGTATCATTGTCAGTGTGTTGGTCAATTCAGTGAGCCAACACGTATTATTGGGGCTTCCCGCACTCCCTTAAGTCATGAAGAATATCAAAATTTTGTCCGCACTTCTTTAGAAAAACATATCCATCCAAAAGATCTCAATTCAACAGAACTCAATCGTTTTCTTGCACGTTTAAACTATGTTTCTGTTGATGTTTCCTCAAATCGAGGGTGGGAGGATTTAGCTCTCCTTCTGTCACAAGATTCAGCGAATATTCGAGCTTTTTATTTGGCTGTTAGTTCGTCACTTTTTGCTGATATTGCGATGAAGTTGGGAAAAAATGATTTGGTGACACCACAAACACGGATTATCATTGAAAAACCAATTGGTTGCGATGTAAAAACAGCTGTTTCACTTAATGATGCATTTGCAAGCGTCTTTAATGAAGAGCAGATCTTTCGTATTGATCATTATCTTGGGAAGGAAACTGTTCAAAATTTAATGGCATTGCGGTTTGTTAATACACTTTATGAACCGCTATGGAACTCCAACTATATTGATCATGTTCAAATAACCGTTGCTGAATCTTTAGGGTTAGAGGGGCGTACAGAATATTATGAAAGCACTGGTGCTCTACGGGATATGGTTCAAAACCATATGCTGCAATTACTTTGTTTGGTTGCGATGGAAATACCATTTACCAACAGTGCTAATGCTGTGCGCGATGAAAAACTTAAAATTTTACATTCTTTAACACCGCTTGATGTACATAATGTAGGACAGCATACTGTACGTGGGCAGTATCTTTCTGGTCTATCAAATGGTATATCTGTAGAGTCTTATTTCGATGATCTGGGAAGAGTGAGTAAGAGTGAAACATTTGTAGCGCTTAAGGTTAAGATTGATAACTGGCGTTGGGCTAATACGCCTTTTTATTTACGAACAGGTAAGCGCATGTTCACGCGAATGTCTGAAATTGTTGTGGTTTTTAAACCTATTCCTCATAATATTTTTAATGTGGATTTAGATGAGATTTTTTCTAATCGGCTTGTGATTCGTCTCCAACCTGATGAGGGTGTAAAACAATGGTTGATGATTAAGGATCCAAGTTATGGCGGTATGCGGTTTCGTCACATTCCATTAGACATGAGTTTTGCTTCCGCATTTTCTGAACGTAATCCTGATGCTTATGAACGTTTATTAATGGATGTTATTCGTGGAGATCAAACACTGTTTATGCGTCGTGATGAAGTTGAGGCTGCTTGGCATTGGATTGATCCAATCATTGAAGGATGGGAAGCAATAAAACAGCCTTTTCACAGTTATAGCGCTGGTTCGTGGGGGCCGTCTGCTTCGATGAGCCTCATGGAACGTGATGGGCGTATATGGAACAATTTAGTTTAGAGTAATAAGTATGTATAGAATGAATATTGACCGTTTAGATTTTGAAACCCCTCAGGCTTTAGCCTTGTCCTTGGCAGATCGAGTAGCCGCAGAGCTTAGTGTATCTGTTCTTGAGCGCAAGAGAGCAGTTTTAGCGGTGTCTGGTGGTAAAACACCAGAATTGTTTTTTCATTATTTGTCAAAAGCGGATATTGATTGGCAAAATATCATTATCACTTTGGTCGATGAACGTTTTGTTCCTACACACGATGAACGTTCAAATGAACATATGGTACGGTGTCATTTGTTACAAAATTTTGCCGAAAAAGCGCGTTTTGTAGGGCTTTATCATAAAGCAATTACTGCTGAACTTGCTGCTTTTTCAGCGGCGAGTCGTATTAATACTTTGCCTAAACCCTTTGATGTTGTTGTTTTAGGAATGGGGGTTGATGGACATACGGCTTCTTTTTTTCCTGATGCTGATCGTTTAAAGCAAGCGCTTGATCTGCGAACACAAGCACTTGTTTTACCCCTTCATGCTAAGAGTGCTGTTGAGCCAAGACTCTCACTAACTTTGCCAGTTATTATGCAATCTCGTTGTATTATTCTCCATTTCGAAGGTTTTCAGAAACGCGATTGTTTTGAAGAAGCTTGTCAAGATGGATCTGAAATAGAAATGCCTATTCGGGCAATTTTGCGTAATTCCATTCATCTTGTGCAGGTTTATTGGTCGCCTGCAGATAATGAAATAAGTGAATTAGAATATGAGAGACAAGGTGAATAAAAACGTAATCTCTCTCAATTAATGAGGGGAAGCAACAATGAAAGAGGGAGGGGAATATGACACTTTCCAAGACAATTGCCACAGTTACACGAAAGGTTTATGAACGTTCTCGATCAACACGAGAAATTTACTTAGATCGTATTGCGAAAGCACAAGTGCATCGCCCCAAACGAAGTTTTTTAGGATGTGCCAATCAGGCTCATGGTTTTGCTGCTTGTGGTGCAATAGATAAAGAGCGTTTGAAGGGAAATATCGTTGGGAATATTGGCATTATCACGGCATATAACGATTTACTTTCAGCTCATCAACCTTTTGAAAAATTTCCTCACTTAATTAAAGAGTCGGCCCGTATGGTTGGTGGTGTTGCTCAGGTTGCAGGTGGTGTTCCCGCGATGTGCGATGGCGTTACGCAGGGAAATGCGGGGATGGAGCTTTCCCTTTTTTCGCGTGAAGTAATTGCAATGGCGACAGCTATAAGCTTATCACACGATGTCTTTGATGCAGCATTGTATCTTGGGGTGTGTGATAAAATTGTACCAGGTTTATTGATTGGTGCACTAACATTTGGTCATTTACCAGGAATTTTTATACCAGCTGGTCCTATGACAAGTGGTCAAGGTAATGATGAAAAAGCGAAGATACGTCAACTTTACGCGGAAAATAAAATAGATCGCCAAACACTTCTAGCATCAGAAGCACGTTCTTATCATGGACCAGGAACATGTACATTTTATGGAACCGCTAACTCTAATCAGGTGATACTAGAGATGATGGGGCTTCATATGCCGGGAGCTTCTTTTGTTAATGCGAATACACCGTTGCGTGATGCTTTAACAAAAGAAGCTACGAAACGTGTACTTGAAATGACAGATCTTGGTGATCATTATAGGCCACTTGGTATGATCATTGATGAGCGTTCTTTTGTAAATGCCATTGTAGGATTAAATGCAACAGGAGGTTCTACCAATCATACGATTCATTTGATTGCTATAGCTGCTGTTTGCGGTATTAAATTGACATGGCATGATATTGCAGAAATTTCATCCGCTGTGCCTCTTTTAGCGCGCATTTATCCTAACGGTTTAGCGGATATCAATCATTTTTATGCTGCTGGGGGGATGGGATTTATTATTCGCGAGCTTATCGAGGCAGGTTTAGTACATGAAGATGTTTCTACGGTTTTTGGTAAAGGTCTCAATGCTTATGCAATTGAAGCAAAGCTTTCTGCTGATGGTCATGTGGTGCGTGAAGCGGCTCTCAAGGAAAGTGGTGATCATAAGGTGTTAGCAGGGTGGAGAAAGCCATTTCAGCCTGACGGTGGTCTTCGTGTTTTATCGGGAGATTTGGGAACAGCTATTATAAAAGTTTCCTCTGTTAAACCAGAGTATTGGCAGATTAAAGCGCCAGTCTTTGTTTTTAATGATCAAGAGGAACTACAAAAATCTTTTAAAGCTGGAGTGTTGTATGATAAAGATTTTATCGTGGTCATTCGCTATCAAGGACCAAAAGCCAACGGTATGCCAGAGCTTCATAAATTAACGACCATTTTAGGCGTTTTACAAGATCGCGGTCAAAAGGTAGCATTGATAACCGATGGGCGTATGTCAGGGGCGTCAGGAAAAATTCCTGCTGCCATCCATGTGACACCGGAAGCAATGGATAATGGCCCCATTGCACGTTTGCAGGATGGTGATATTGTTTTTCTTGATGCTCATGAGGGTAAATTAACTCTTTTGGAGGATTTAGCAAAATTTAACGCGCGAAAAATCATACCTCCTGATCTTTCAAAAAACGAACATGGTGTTGGACGCGAACTTTTTCATGTTTTTCGTCAATCCGTTAATCGTGCAGATCAAGGGGCATCTGTTTTTATGACATGAAAAATGCAAAAATAAACAAGCTTAACCATGTATAATAAAACCATATACAAGGAATTGTTACAATTCTCAGAATTTTGGTATAGGCAGATTGTGTGATCGTGCAGCGGCTTTGAGTGTATTAACCATAAGCATGGCAATCGTCATTGGTCCAACGCCTCCTGGAACAGGGGTGATCGCAGCAGCTTTTTCTTTTACGTTTTCAAAATCGACATCACCAATAAGACGTGTTTTTCCTACACCTTTTTCTGGTGCAGCAACGCGGTTAATACCGACATCAATAACAATTGCACCATTTTTTATCCAGTCTTTTTTAATCATTTGTGGGCGGCCTACAGCTGCTACTAGAATATCAGCGCTTCGACACACATCATCAAGGTCACGGGTACGACTATGGGCAATTGTCACAGTGGCATTGGCTGCTGTTAAAAGGGCAGCCATAGGTTTTCCAACAATATTAGAGCGTCCAACAACGACAGCATCAAGTCCAGATAAATCTTGCCCACAGTGTTGTTCAATCATCATCATGGCACCAGCTGGTGTGCAGGGAATAATAGCATCTTCAAGTGCATTTGCCGCGAGTTTTCCTACATTAATATAATGAAAACCATCAACATCTTTTTGGAAAGCAACGGCTTGTGTTATGCGATTTGTATTCATATGAGCAGGGAGAGGCAGCTGTACCAAAATACCATGAATTTTTGGATCAGAATTTAATGTTGCAATAAGTTGAAGGAGTTCTTTTTCTTGCGTGTCTTTGGAAACGACATGTTTGATTGAAAGAAACCCACATTCTTCGGCTTTTTTATTTTTTGAGGCGACATATACTTGACTTGCGGGATCATCTCCAACGATAATAACAGCGATACTAGGTTGTATATTATAGTGATGGCGAAGCTTTGTTGTTTCGGCCTTAACTTTCGCAATAATCTCTTCAGCAAGTTTTTTTCCATCGATAATATTATTCATTCAGAGATCCTTTCGGTAAGGCTGTTTGTTTTTTTGTAAAACATTTTCTAATAATACGATAGAGTTTTATAGCAATATTCATATGAGAACAGTAAGAATGGTTTTATAATGTTGTAGATTTATAATTTTGAAGACTTTTAAATAATTGCTTTATAAAGAAGCAGCAACATTGCTGTTTGAATAAATTTTGGATAAAGAACAAAAATAATGAAGATACAAAGTGGATATAGTGAATTATAGGGTTATAAAAACTTTTTATGATCATTTAAGTTTATTTTTAATCTGTTATAGGGGGATAAATATAGAGGGATATTGTGCGCATCAGGATAATAAAATTTTTGAGCGGAATTTTTATTACAATTATCTTTTTATTTGGAGTGGGGGTTCTCGTTTTACCTTATCTTATCTCTAGAGATGCGATTCGTATTCGTTTAGCGCAGGATTTGAGTGCATGGACCGGTTACAATGTGCAATTGCGTGATCCACCTAGGTTACATCTTTTTCCTTATCCTAAAGCGTTTCTTTCTGGCATTACTTTAACATCAAAAATGGATGATGTTGCGCCATTAATGGAAGCTGAATCAATAGAAGTTGATCTTTCTGTCGTCGATCTTCTTTTGGGACATGTTTCTTTTTCAGAGACGCGGATTATGCGTCCTCAATTTGTTATGGAAAAGCCTGTTAAAACAATAGCAGATTTTTTTGATCGGTTTTCTCGCTCACAAGGTGCATTAGGGTTGGCAATACGCAATACGCGTGAAATATTAAAACATAATCCTGAACATCCAGAGATAGAGCACCTTTTCAAACAACCTTTTGGACGGATTGTCATTAAAAATGGTATTCTTGTATATCACGATAGTTTTTCGGGGATGGCAGAAAAAATAACAGGATTAAATGCGACTTTAGATTGGCCGGAATCGACTCAGGAAGTACGGTTACGTGCAGATGCACGTTGGCGCGGAGAATTTACAAAGTTATCAATTGATGCTTCTCAAGCATTGCTGCTTCTTGCAGGAGGCAAAAGTCATATTAGGGCAAGTCTCAATTCTGTACGTGGGGGAATAACTTTTACAGGGAAGGCTAGGTTATCTGAATATTATATTTTTGACGGAAAAGTAGCAATGCGTTCTCCGGGATGGAATCAGACATTGTCTTGGGTTGGTGGAAATCAGTTTTGGGGACATAAATTAAAAGTACCCATTGTATGGGAATCTCATTTTTTAGCTCAGCCAATGCATATCCAAATGAACAATGTTACATTTACGATGGGGAAAGCCAATGCGCGAGGAGCTTTAAAACTCGATTTTCAAGATTATGTACCAAATGTCATGGGCTCTTTAGCTTTTGATAACCTAGACCTTAGCCTCTTGGGTTCAATGTTTTTTTCAGGTAAAAAGAAAAATGCCTTCTTTGATATGACAATTTTTGATCGTATTGGCGTGGATATACGACTTTCTGCGCCACAAGCTAAAATAGGAAATATTTCACTCACAAATTTAGCTGCTGCAATACAAATAAAAAATGGGCATGGTATTTTTGATCTTGGACATGCGAATATTTTTGGTGGATCCGTGCAAAGTAATATTGAAGTTACGCCAGCTGGACAGAAAGTGCGTATTGGAGGAAATATTTCAGGTGCTTCTATTGATATGCAGCAGACTTTAGAAACCTTGGGATTTATTCCATTTATACAAAGCAAAACGAATTTTACTGCAACGGTACGAACACTTGCTGATTCTTGGCGAGAAATTTTTACGAAAACGCAGGGTGAATTAACACTGAAGATGTCTTCTGGTCGGCTCTTAGGGTATGATTTGAATGAATTACACACAAGACTTTTAAATAAACAACAATTTCTTTTAATGACTAATGATACTTTTTCAACAACATTTGATCACTGGGATATTCAGACAAGCTTTTCAGAAGGTATGATGAAGGTAACAGAGTCATTAATGCGTACAGCAGATTTGAGCTTATCCATTCAAGGAACCGTTACAACTGCTATTGCGCAAGGGAAGCAGAATGAATTGATATTACAAGCACAACTACGCAAAAATTATAGATCAGAAACTTTATGTAAAGATGTCCAATGTCTTGCTAATAGCCTTGCATGGCCTTTTACATTTTCTTTAAACTCTAAAGGACAAAGTCATGGTAACTTTTGGGTTACAAAAGACATTGACCCAGATTGAGTATTGTTTTTCATCTGTATAACACTCTATCTTATAATGGTAATTCGTCTTTTTTACAACTTAAAGCTGTTTTTTTGATTTAAATCAGAGTCCCCACTATCGGAAGATTCTCTCATTTTAAATCCGTTCGTGATGAAGCAGTAAAAATCGTCCTCTCCGTCATAAGTGTGGTTGATATAGATAAATGATTGAAGAGAGGAATAAAAATCCTTCTTATGAAATCTTTCAAATACAAGAAATTCATAATATTGGTGCAAATCTTATAAAAGTTTCTAAAAAACATTAAATTTTTAAGAGGGATGTCGGCCAGTTCTTACTGAATCCCAGAAGAAATTCCATAGCCATCTTTGGTAATTGTATGCTTCCCATCTGCTCCAACAGAACCAATTCCCACTGTAATCAAAATAAAGGCTAAGAGGGTTGTAATCGTAATAATTGTAGCTTTTTTAGCAGACATATTGTTCCTCCACGGATGCATCAATGACTGAATGCAAAGATGAATGGTGCATTATTTAAACTTTTATGAAAGTAGAATCACTTAAGGATCTATAAGTTCCTATTATTATCTCATAAAGCTAAAAAAACTCTATATTTCTTTAATATATTATAGTTCTATAGATATAATTTTTTCTTTTTGCTATATATTTTTCTTCATTTTCTCGATGACGATAGTGAGCATTGGCAAAATTTTTATGCGCATAAATTATAAACTTAAAAGATTATTTATACGACAGACATTGGCTTTGAATGAAGAAATAAAGATAGAGGGGGCACAAGCTTCTTATCTTGTGCACGTTCTGCGTATGAAAGAAGGAGCAGAAATTTTACTTTTTAATGGACAGGATGGTGAGTGGCTTGCTAAACTTATCATTGTTAAGAAAAAATTTGTTGTGGTTCAACTTATCCATCAAGAAAGATTACAAACGACGCATTCCAGTCTTATCTATTGCTTTGCTCCACTCAAAAACGCTCGGTTGGATTATATGGTGCAGAAAGCTGTTGAAATGGGGGTATCGATTTTGCAGCCTGTTATGACGCATCATACGCAGGTTACGCGTATCAATATGGCGCGTATGGAAGCCAATGTTATTGAAGCTTCTGAACAGTGTGGCATTTTATCTCTCCCTGAATGCGTATCTGCTCTATCATTAGCAGAACTTTTAGTACGGTGGGATGAGACACAGCCTTTATTCTTTTGTGATGAAGAGCATAAATCGCATAATCCATTACCTTCTTTTAAAAAGCGTGGCGTTACAACACCTGGTATTCTTATTGGACCAGAAGGTGGCTTTAGTGAAGAAGAGCGGAGCTTTTTAAAAAAACATCCTTTTGTGGTTCCAATATCATTAGGTCCGCGTATTTTACGCGCTGACACTGCCGCTGTTGCTGCTTTGGCTCTTCTTAATGCTACCGTGGGGGATTGGGCAATGGATTGAGAAATCTGTAAAATCATTCTAAACAGTTCATTTAAGATGATGATACCAATGATAGGATACTATAAGTTATGGCGCTTGATATAACTGATGAAAGTGAAATTTATAACTTAGATTCCTTGGTTAGCTATTTCCAAGGGGGGTATAAAGCAGAAGATGATTGGCGTATTGGTACAGAACATGAAAAGTTTCCGTTTTATAAAGATGGTTTTCACCCTGTTCCTTATGAAGGAGAGAGGGGAATCCAAGCGCTTTTAGAGAGGATGCAAAGCGCCTTAGGATGGAAACCTATTTTAGATGAAGAGAATATTATTGGGCTTGTAGGATCAGTTGATCAGGGAGCCATTTCTTTGGAACCTGGAGGACAATTTGAATTATCTGGTGCACCATTAAAATCAGTAGGCCATACATATCACGAGTTGATGGAGCATTTAACTCTTCTCAAAAAAACTGCAGAACCATTGGGTATAGGTTTTCTAGGTCTTGGAGCTAGTCCAAAGTGGACTTTAGCTGAAACGCCGCGAATGCCTAAATCACGTTATCAGATTATGACTGATTATATGCCTAAAGTGGGGCATAATGGTCTTAATATGATGTATCGCACATCAACAGTTCAGGTTAATCTTGATTTTTCATCTGAAAGTGATATGCGGCGAAAAATGCAAGTATCCATGAAGTTACAGTCCATTGCAACAGCATTATTTGCAAGTTCACCTTTTACAGAAGGACGCCCAAATGGCTTTTTGTCGTGGCGTTCTGAAATTTGGCGTAATACGGATAATCAGAGGACAGGCGTTCTTCCCTTTATATTTTCTGAGCGTTTTGGTTTTGCTGATTATGTTGAATGGGCTCTTGATGTTCCAATGTATTTTGTTGTGCGTGATGGTCGTTATTATGATTGTACACATATAACATTTCGTCAGTTTATGAATGGAGCATTAAAAGGACAAGTTGCAAATTCAATTCCAAACATGGGAGATTGGATTAATCACTTATCAACGTTATTTCCTGAAGTCCGCTTAAAAAGATTTTTAGAAATGAGAGGAGCTGATTGCGGTTCTTGGAAGCGCATTTGTGCGTTGTCGGCTTTTTGGGTCGGGCTTCTTTATGATAGGGAAGCACTTAATGAGGCAGAAGCTTTGACAAAAGATTGGTGTTTTGAAGAAGTTTTAGATGTGCGCCAACGCGTTCCTAAAGAAGGGTTAAAAACTCCTTTTCGTCAAACTATTCTTTTAGAGTTGGCACGACAAGCTCTTGCTATTGCCCGCAAAGGCTTAAAAAATCGCAAACAGTATGATACGAATGGTTTTGATGAAACAAATTTTCTTAATCCTTTAGAAGAGGTTGTTGCAATGGGACAAACAGATGCTGAAAAATTTTTGTCTTATTACTATTCTATTTGGAATGAATCTGTAGAACCTTTATTTTTAGAATGTGCCTATTAAATTTGAAGAAAAGAGACTTCCTACTTTTTAAAAAATGCATATCACCGTGGTGGCTCATTCACTCATTTGCTCTAGAGAGCATATCCTGCCTTTCTTTTAACATTTCTCATAAAGGGTACAATACAAAAATCTCTTGGGCAGTGTGATTTTTATACCCAATAATATCACGATATTTCCGTAATCTTAATGTTTTACCTTTGTGCTAAAGATAGCTCATAAAAGATATACTTAAGCCTATTATCAAACATTTTTTATTCACATAGCTTATCCCACTTATGAATAGGTCTGAAAATAATATTTTTCACTTTTAAAAGGGATAAAAAATATAATTTGCGTTTAATAGTCAGTTATTATAATTCAATATACGATGCTTATATGAAAGAGCATTTTATTATACAAAAATTACGATATCAATCTTTCAGTAAGCTAAAAAGACAGTAAAAAAAATGCCGATAGATCTGTGTATGTATAACTCAAATTTATTTTTATATAAAAAAGAAATATATTATGTAAAGAGATAGAAATAGAGCTTGTAATATATAGAATTAAGGTGTTAATTACATCATTAAATATTAATAAATTGAATTTTTATGCATGAGAAAAACAGCATTTGAGATATTTTTCTTTACAGTTATTATTCTCACTCCATGTATTTGATTATATTATATCAATATGTGTTATTTTGTTGTTACAAGAGTAAAGTATGGAATAAAAATAAAAAATTTCAGTTTTTGCAGAGTCGGGCAACAAAAACTTTTTTGTTAGCTAAACATATCTAGTGCGCTTTTAAATTTTTCTTCTTCCATTTTTTAGTAGCTAGATCTCAAGGGGATTCTTATACCTTTTTGTAGCGATATTCTGAATTTCTATAGTTGTTATTTGAGGTATGACTGATAAAGTTCGTTGTACGGATTCAGATCATTCACTTTGGTATATCCAAGTGATATTAATACAGCAAACAAAATGATCAATAGAGAAGATAAAACAATAAATGTTACGGTACGTTTCATGAGTGATTTAACTCCTTATCTTCGATAAATAGGCCGGTATTGAATAGGGGCTATTACGACGGTTGATATCATTTAATTTGGTTATATCAATGGTATATGTGATATTTTTGTTGGTATTGTGTTTCAAATTATATTGAATGATATGTAGATTACGAGTGGCGTTGCATTTCCCATAAAAGGGTATTGTATGGCATAGCTACACCCGACAAAGTACTCATATACTAACAAAAGCATAAAAGACAATCAGTATTTTAAAGGTATGGAAAAGGCTTTTTCGTAACATATAAACTAATATATCTAGAATTTATGTAACACGATACGTATTTATTGTAAATAAATATTTTACAATTTTATATTTTTTAAATATATTATGTGTAAATATTGTTTATATGCTTATTACTTGATTATTTTTTATTATGTATTTTAAAGATATATTGTGTAATTTATTAAACAATTGCGTTATTTATTATCTATAACATTAATAATATTTATAAACGCTCTCATCATGCGTATTTTTAGCTTTATAACGTATCAGTTTTTTACTAAATGGTTTTAATGATTTTTGTAGATTTTGTTTATAAGGGGCTCTAATTTGAACAACTTTAATAGGCACCGCGCTCTTTATAACCAACGCGTTCATTTGTATTGTGATTATGAAAACTTGCTTTTTTCACGCATGCTCTATAGCTATTATATTTTTATAGTCATGGCACCATTTTTCATTTTCATAAGATAAATGATAAAGATGATAATGCGCTTTATTGCCTTTTATAAAAACATCTAAAGAGAGACTGATAATTATAGAGGTCAGCAAACTCCCTTTTAATAGACTTTTGTCATTTTTCTGTCAGCAAATTGAACCGACAAAATAGATCATTTTAGTGAGTGATTAAATATATCTTATGAAAAGCATGTGATTCTTTAAAGCCATTTCAAAAGATAGGTTCTAGTCATAAAAAATGCTATTAAGACCATTATGGTTATTAGTTTTGAGGTTTTTGAAGATTTTAGACACCTTCAAAATCTATAAGTAAAATGAATACATAAAGCTCTTTTTCAACAGAGTTTTTCAAAACAATAAAGCTATCATTTTAGATTACGATATAATCTTTTAAAAGCAATCCAAATAACAGTGTTTAAAAGTGCAAAGCTTCTTTTTTAGAATAACGCATGATAAGCTATCCTTTTAGATTGTAGGTAATAAACTTAATAAGATGATTAAAGTTATAGACTGCCGTTTTAAAGCAATACACAAGAGACCTTTATGAGGTGTGTTAACCTCATAAGTCTATTCGGTTTCTCACACTTCTAATTTTGGTAGTTTCTTAATAATTTTCATTGTTTCTAAATTTATAGTATGATCCTTTGAAACAACTCTAATGGATAAGCAGGGTTACTAATGGTTCCAATAGCATAGCGATTGGCATCATTAACAATGCCACTCTTTTTATCTGTCTTTACACATTGACGCTCCATAACCCATTCAAGAGTGGGGTTGCCATTAACGATATACTCATAAGCTTCAAGAGGGATGTCTGTCATGATGATATTGCTGTTGTAAATAAAGCAGATTTATCCTTTTCCTTACTATTTTTAATTTTTGCGAATTTCATTTCTGTCACGTAATAAAACTTTTCGGGATTAGAGATGTCAGTCAGTTTTGGATTACCCTTTTTTTAAAGGTCACAAGATAAGGCTCCACACTTTCATAATTCATGTGCAAGTGATCAAATTCACACTCTGTTGTCACAATATCCAGAAATCTTCAGCGCTTTTTACACAAGGAATACGAGGCAATTCTTTGCATAAATTATGAGCATAGCGAGTACGGTAATCTTTGAATGCAATAATTCGTAAACGTAATAGAATAGATCATCTTTAGTTATGGTCTCATTAGGATAAACAGCTTAAAAAATGCGCTAATTCTTCATCAGCGATGGTATCACGCCTTTGTAAACCAGATGTTTTTCTTTCCTTTATTAAATTTGTAAACAAATGGAATTATTTCTCATCATGATCAGTTATAGAAGATTCAACGTTTTTATAAAGATACCGTGGAAAGCATTGGCCTGTATCTATTGCATCTAGATTAGGTAAATTCTTAGCTATAAACACAGAAAAACCGCTTCGTGCTTCTATGACTCTATTTTCTACGGCTTGCCCCATAGGGAATACACGTGGTATCTGATACACTCCATTATTGAAGATACGATTATAGTAAAGTCATTGTCGTGTAAAAGGACGATACGGACTTTGCGTGAGGCTTGTCTCTTCAAATTCAAAAACCTTTCCTCTTATTAGTTCTTGCTTAACATTATAAATACAACTTATCTTTTTTACATCTAAAGTGATAAAATTATCTACGGCACGTGCACGTGTTGTTCGATTAGCATATGGATATGTATCGTTAAAACGTTTTACTGCGCTATTATAGAAAGCAAGCATATTATTCATATTTCCTGCCCAAGCTCCGCCCTCCAATGTTGCGACAGCTCTTGCATTAAGACGTTTCATAAGAGGTATTTCTACTCCTTATCTTATACATTTTTTATCCACACGCCAGCCCTGCTTGTGACGTGCAAGAAAATGATTTTGATTGATTCAAGCATAAACAGGTTTGAAATGAGAGAATCTTACGTTATTCGGGACTCTCATTTAATATGCAAAACAGTAAATTATTTATTATAAATCAATGTATTGTCTTTCAATAGGCATTGTGGCTTTCAAAGTCTTTTTTATGACTATAAAAAGAATTTCGAAAAATAAAAAAGCGTTCATTGAAAGCAAAGAAAGAATCTATGAAAGGTATTTTCAATAAAATAATTATATTTGAAATGCTGATCAAAGCTGTTGAGTGTGCAGTCCATAAAATTAGCAAAAGTAGCTTGTCGGTGTATTTTCTAGAAAAATCATGAATGTTCGATTGTTAATTCATCCTTTCTTGAAAAGCTCGCTTCAGTTCAAATAGAAAAAGAGAGAGGTAAGGATATTGATAGGATAAGATATGCTGGAATTGTTCAGTATTAAGATGCAATGAATGTTGTTTATATTTCTCTTTTTTAACTATTTTATGAGAGCATAAATTTAAAGAATAGGAAAATAATTTTATTTATTTTCTTTAAACAGTTATTAGTAGATAAAAAATTCTCTTTTAATCTATAAATTAAAAAAATAATGATTTTGTAAAAGCCTGGTAAGCTTTATGTTAATTTTAAATATCATGCATTGATTTTGAATTATGCAGATTATTGACGTCAATCATAACAATAGTAAGTGAGCATAGACAATGACATTTAATTTTTTCGTCAATTTATTTCTATTTGTTATTTTTTTATTGTTTGTTTCTCAAAGTAAGAGAATGCAATGGAGTCTTTCACTACGTGTTATGCTAGGGCTTATCCTTGGCTTGATTTTTGGAAGTGTTTTGCAGTTTATTTATGGAGAGGGTGAAAGCACTTTATTGAAATCCGTTGAATGGTTTAACATTGTTGGTGAGGGCTATATCTTATTGTTGCAAATGATTGTTATGCCACTGGTTTTTATCTCTATTGTTTCAGCAGTTGCTCATTTACATTCTGTTTATGCTGTTGGAAAGATGAGTATAATAACAATTTCAATATTGCTTTTTACAACGGCTCTTTCAGCATTGGTTGGTGTTCTTGTGATTAATTTTTTTGGATTAACAGCCGATGGTTTAGTGCATGAAGGGCAAAATGTTTCTGCTATTCTTGAAGGTCATATTTCTAAACTTGGAGATATGAATATACCAAAGATGATTTTGTCTATGATTCCTAAAAATCCATTTGCTGAGTTGAGTGGAGCTAAACGTACGTCAATTATCAGTGTTGTTATTTTTGCGTCATTTTTAGGTGCAGCGGTTCTTCTTTTAAAGAAAGATGAGCCAGAAAAAGGAGAAAAAGCGCTTTTATTTATTCAAGTGGGACAAGCTTGGATTATGCGGTTAGTCCGTATTGTGATTGCTTTGACGCCTTATGGTATTTTTGCACTTATGACGAAAGTAGGAGCAATATCGCGTATTGCAGATATTTTAAATTTACTGGTTTTTGTCATTGCCTCTTATGTCGGTATTATTTTAATTTTTGGAATTCATGGTGTATTGCTTGGTATTTCTGGGGTTAATCCCTTTCGTTTTTTCAAAAAGGTTTTACCTGTTTTAACATTTGCTTTTAGCAGTCGTTCAAGTGCTGCAAGTATTCCTTTGAATATTGAAGCGCAAACACAGTGGATAGGTGTACCACAACCCATTGCGAGTTTTGCAGCTTCTTTTGGGGCAACAATTGGACAAAATGGTTGTGCTGGTCTTTATCCAGCGATGCTTGCGACCATGATTGCACCATCTATGGGTATTAACCCTCTTGATCCTACTTGGATTGCTACGCTTATTGGGGTTGTGACATTGAGTTCTATTGGTGTTGCTGGTGTGGGGGGAGGCGCTATTTTCGCTGCATTGATTGTGTTACCAATTATGGGGCTTCCTGTTACTTTGGTTGCTGTACTTATCTCTATCGAACCGCTAATTGATATGGGACGGACCGCTCTAAACGTGAGCGATTCAATGATAGCTGGAACGATCACCAGTCAAATGTTACAGACAACAGATAAAAGTATTTTTAAAAAATGATTTTAGGTTATGTTTTTTGGGGTTGTAAAACATCTGTAAGAGATATTTGCGCTGAACCAGGTTGTAAGGGTTTTTGTTGATTGGGATGAGGAGCCCAACCAGAGAGCCAAATGAAAGAAAAATGTGCACGAATACGTCCATCAGGATCACTAAATCGTTGTGCATAGATTTCAGCTGCGCGGAGAAAAAAACGTTTGGATACAGGGCGTCGTGAACGATTGATGAGTGCATTTTGCATTCCCATAGCTTTAAGATCGTGCATAAGGTCAAACATTGTATTATAACGTATTGTGATATCTTCAACGTCTGCTACAGGCAGGGCAAAGCCAACACGCTGTAAAAGAGCGCCTGCATCACGAATGTCGGCAAAAGGATAGATCCTAGGGCTTGCTCCACCATAAATTTCACTTTCAGCTTGCAGAAGGCTTTCGCGCAATTCTCTTAATGTACCAGCTCCTGCCATAACAGCAAGAAATAAGCCATCTGGTTTAAGGGTGTTTTTTATCTGGCTTAGAACACCAGGGGTATCATTGGTCAATTGTAATGAAAGAAGTGAAACAATAAGGTCACAGTAACTTTGAGGTAAATCAAGAAATTCCCGATGACGTAAATGAAATTTTTTATCATGGCTTTGATAAAGCGTATTGGTCTCAATACGTTCTATGGAACAAACTTTTCCAGATTTCATTAAAGCTTGCGCAGCAAGGTCTGTATGGCTGTGTAAATCGAGAGCTAATGTAAAGAGGCGATCAACAGTGCTAAGACGTTTATAGAGATCTTCTGCCATGTGAGAGAGTAAAAAGTCGTATCCTTTTTTTGCTTTTTGAAAGGCACGTTTTCGGAATTGTTCAATGCGGTTATGATCAAAAATTAAAGGATGCGACATATTGTGGAACACTTTCGATCTATGAAAGAATATATTTTGAAAAGGTTCATTATTTGTGCAAGCTCTGTCAAGTTTATAATATAAAAGAAAAATAAATTTATAGAAGGTAAGAATTTTTAAAGGAATTAAAATTATAAATTGAGGAAATACAAAGGAACTTTTGTTCTGAGGGAAACTTGTAAAAGCCTAAATTTATAATGTTGTATTTTCGAGAAGCGGCGTTAAGTAGTGGGGATATACTAAGTAAGTTCATTGAACGCTTGAAAACGGTGCTTTATCCACCAATTTGTCCTGGATGTAAGCAAAATGTTTCTACTTATGGCACGATTTGCTCCGAATGTTGGAAAGACCTTCAATTTATCACTAAACCTTATTGTCCTGTTATGGGGACTCCCTTTGTTTGTGATATGGGGGATGGTTTTCTCAGTGGTGAAGCGCTTCGTAATTCTCATCCTTTTTCACGTGTCCGTTCTGCTATTGTTCATAAAGGGCTTGCACGAGCTTTAGTAACGCGCTTAAAATATGGTGATCATATAGAATTGGCATCATTTATGGCCAACTGGATGATGTTTGCTGGACGCGAGGTTATTGATGATTGTGATGTTATTATTCCCATTCCATTGCATTTTCGTCGTTTTTGGGAGAGACGTTATAATCAATCTGCTGAGCTTGCGCGTTATATTGCAGCATCACAAAAAAAGCTTTTAAAACCGAGTTGGCTTGTTCGTTGTCGGCATACCCGTCCGCAGGTTAGTCTTTCTTCGAGAGAGAGAAAACTTAATGTAAAAAATGCTTTTAAGGTTTCGCATAAGGTTAAAAAATATCTCAAAGGATGTTCTGTTTTGCTGATTGATGATGTATTTACAACAGGTGCAACAGTTACAGCAGCAGCTGCTGCATTAAAATATGCAGGTGCACGACAGGTTGATGTGCTAACATTTTCGCGTGTTCTCAAAGAAGATTCTATTTTTCCCTCCTCGTAAGAGGAATTTAAAGTGAATATTATTAAAAAATATTGGAGGATAATACTATGAAAGAGATAATAATTTATACACGCCCTAACTGCCCTTATTGCACAAAAGCACGTGATTTGCTTAATAAAAAAGGCGTAAAGTATACAGATATTGATGCTTCCACATCCCTTCGCCAAGAAATGGTACAGCGTGCAAATGGACGTAATACATTTCCACAAATTTTTATAGGTGATTATCACGTTGGCGGTTGTGATGATCTTTATGCTTTAGAGGCTGAGGGAAAGCTCAATTCTTTATTACAAGGCGTATAATATTTGTAAATTACATATCCTTAAGACCGTTTTGCGAGAAGGAGATAGTTAACGCTCATGTCTTTTGAGCGATTCCAGCTGTCGTTTAATGGGTTATAAGTAATCCCTATCTCATCAATGATAGTTAGGGCGTTTTTTGATAAGAAATTTTTAAGTTCTAGAGGTTTTAGGAATTTTTTATAATCATGTGTTCCTTTAGGAAGCCAACGTAGAATATATTCAGCGCCTACAATAGCAAGCCCCCATGATTTCCACGTGCGGTTGAGTGTTGAGACAAACATTAACCCTTGTGGTTTCAACATTTTTGCTGTAGCTTCTATGAAGAGATTAACATCAGCGACATGTTCAACAACTTCCATATTAAGGATGATATCAAACTTTTCTCCTTCATTGGCAAGAGCTTCTGCTGTCATCGTGCGGTAATCAATGGAAAGATCATTTTGAGCTGCATGGGTTTTTGCGACTTCAATATTTGTTTGTGCAGCATCAACGCCTACGACCATAGCGCCAAGACGTGCCATTGGTTCACATAACAAGCCTCCTCCACAGCCAATATCAAGAATTTTCAAATTATCAAAGGGCGTAAATGAACAAGGGTCACGATTAAACTCTAAACAGATTTTTTCTCTGATGTAAGCAAGGCGCGTTGGGTTAAATTGGTGAAGAGGTCGAAATTTTCCTTGTGGATTCCACCATTCTGTAGCAATACGTGAAAAATGATCAATTTCACTTTGATCAATAGTTGTTTGTGTTTCATCTATCATGTTGCCTGCCTTTTATTTTTAATGATCAAGTCCTGTAGATTTTATACAAAGTCAAGAGAAATTAATATAATCATAATGAAACTTGCACAAATGATAGATATTCGCTATGTCGAGAAAATGGTTAGTTGATACAGCATCTAATTCTCATTACCGTTTGAGATAAGAGATGTAAAGGTAAGAGTGTTATTAATGGCGCGCATTGTCATGAAATTCGGTGGAACATCTGTAGCAAATATTGAATGTATTCATAATGTTGCACGGCATGTCAAAAGAGAGATTGATGCAGGCAATGAGGTTGCAGTTGTCGTATCTGCGATGGCTGGTAAAACCAATGAGCTTGTTCAGTGGACGTGTGATGCTTCCTCCAAGCATAGAGATGCTCGTGAATATGATGTTGTGGTTGCTTCTGGTGAACAGATTACTTCAGGTTTGTTGGCTTTGACACTTCAAGAAATGGGTGTGAATGCACGTTCATGGCTTGGTTGGCAAATTCCTATTCATACAGACAATGCGCATGGACGTGCACGTATTACTGATATTGATGGATCTTTTTTAATCGAGTGTTTTCAGGAAGGTCAGGTTGCCGTTATTGCTGGTTTTCAAGGGTTAGCTCCAGATAACCGGATTTCTACCTTAGGGCGTGGGGGATCAGATACAAGTGCTGTTGCTATAGCCGCGGCTGTACAAGCTGATCGCTGTGATATTTATACGGATGTAGATGGTGTTTATACAACGGATCCACGTATAGAACCGAAAGCGCGTCGTTTACCAAAAGTAGCTTTTGAAGAAATGCTGGAAATGGCTTCTCTTGGTGCAAAGGTTTTACAGGTTCGTTCTGTTGAATTGGCAATGGTTCATAAGGTTCGTACCTTTGTGCGTTCAAGTTTTGAGGATCCTGATGCGTTAGGCATGGAGGATCCAATGAGTTCTTCTGGAACACTTATTTGCGATGAGGATGAAATCGTGGAACAACAAAATGTTACTGGTATTGCTTTTGCTAAGGATGAAGCGCAAATTTCCCTTCGTCGGCTTGCCGATCGTCCAGGGATTTCGGCAGCAATTTTTGGTCCCTTGGCTGAAGAGCGCATTAATGTTGATATGATTGTGCAAAATATTTCTGAAGATGGCTCAAAAACTGATATGACTTTTACTGTACCATCATCAGATGTAGAAAAAGCCGTTGCACTACTTGAGAAGAATCGCAAAGAAATTGGATTTGATGTTCTCCAATTTGAAAGTGATCTTGCCAAGGTATCTGTGATTGGTATTGGAATGCGTAGCCATGCAGGTGTTGCCGCTACAGCATTTAAGGCTTTGGCTGAAAAGGGTATTAACATTCAAGCAATTACGACCTCAGAAATTAAAATTTCTATTTTGATCGATAGTGCTTACACTGAACTTGCGGTTAGAACATTACATGCTGTTTATGCACTTGATAAGGGATAAGCATTTTTTAGTTTCAACAAAGTTTCAATAACATAAAGCTTTAATATATATTAATAATTTTTGTTAAGGATAATTTATATTTTTAACTTAAATAGAATATTTAATACAGCAAAACTCTCTCATTTTAAACTTGTTCATGATGAATTTAAAAATGGTTGCTTATATATGACAAGAGAAAGATGCTTGTGTAAAAAATGTTTAAGAAGGGATATAAAATATGCCGTCTATAAACGTTTTAAAGCTTATAGAGAGGGATAGAGAAGACTTCACAATAAGCTTTAATAGAATAAGGAATAAATGCACTGCGTTTATTCAAAGGATGCATGTGACATGAGGGACAGCCTTGTGAATACAGATTTAGTATTATAAATCTTAGAGAAATTAGAGCTCATTGGATTAGTAACGGAATTACTAAAAATGGAATTGATGATGTATTTTCTAGAGATATTTAGCTTGTCTCAAATGATTGCTTATGGCTTTATGTATATCTTGTAAATTTAATTTTTTCCGTATTATGAGGCGATAAAAAATATATCTCTATAGACAATATTTATGTTGCGCTATAAGTTATAAAATTACTGTATCTTATGCGTTTACGGCTTATAGCTCTTCAGAAGCACTTTTCATAAAATCATGTAACGATAGATCAAAATTAAATGATAATGTTATAGCGTGTTGCTTTCATGATTTCATTACTTAAATTTTTTCTACATATCTCAGTTTTGCAGTGTTTTGCAGGTAGAGTGACTCCTTCAACTTGTTTCTTTTGTGCATCCAGGCAGAATAATTGGTTCTTCTATCAATCTTCCACTATACCATTTCATTATATACTTCCCCACTAGGGATAAGATAATACATTTGAGTAACCAGTACATAGGGATGGTTTAAAAGTTCTTTTCCATATAAAAAAGTATATTAGGTAGTATAGTCTATAGTTTTTAGATAGTTTACGATTTTTTTATTTGTAAAGAGCTTTTTTGATATGCATATGTCTTTGATTTTACAACTTTTGGTATCTGTACTTATGCGGTATTATGTTAACAACCAGCAACAAATATTCTACTGGAGATTACAGCTGGTAGAATAAGATTTTTAAATATGAGGTAGCTTACTAAATTTTCTCTATAATCTTTTATACAATGTGTGTTAATTTTACTTGATTAATATATAAAAATTTTAATGACAATATTATTTTACTCTTATTGTATTTAATGTGGCGTTGTATAATTTGAAAGTCTTGGAAATATTGTTTTTTAAATTATCTGTAAAGAGTATTTTATGGTATCAAGAAATATAGAGCTAACTCTGTAAACAAAAAGAAAATAAATATCAACTAAGAGCGGGAAAAGGGGAGAGCAGCGATATATATGCTCTATTTTTCCACTGATCATATGTTTTAGAATAGTCTAAATGATTAGGGTTTTCTTTTTTCTCGTGATTTAATTACGCAAACTAGAGCGCTCCCTATGGAAGCATGCTTCAAGTTTAATTCTTTCATGGAGGGAGACAAGCGATGTGTCTATGATAAAAAACGAGGATATTTTTTCTCTCCATTGTCAATCGAGTAGTGATTTTATGACGTTGTTATTCCCAATAAATCTTTTGTTTTTTGTTCCCTGTATCAATATCTAATGTCAGCGCAGATGCACGTTTGATGATATATATTGAGACCGATAAGGGGACTACAAGGAACTCCTGTTTTTGTATGCCAGATAGGAAAAAGGATGTTGCGTATATTTGTTGGGGTAATCTCTGAAATGGAGATAAAACCTAATTGAGGGAGAATATAAAGCCATAAAAATGAAAACCAGCTTCCATTTTACAACTTCCTTTTAATTCTGCTTTACAACTTTCAAAGGCATTGACAGCAATATCTTTTAAATAATGGATATTACATATTGGTTCACGTTTTTGTTTATTGGGTTATTTAAATCGTATATGCCTTTCACGTAAAACAAAACGCTATTATATTGCCAATTTACGTGCTTGTTTTAAAGAAATATTTCTCCCCAAGCCCATTACGGCGCTTGTGGATGGCGTAACGTAAAATTTATTGGGGACCATCTCCTTGACTTAGATCAAAGGTGTCAGTTGGTCGTCATCATTTTATTTTTAGTTTTCGTGTTGAACAGCTCTTGTGTTGATATGAAGCATTCTTATTTCTTTCTTCAAATAATGTGACTCCATATTCCTCCTTGGCTGGTGATGTGTAAGGGAATAGTCTTGATTGATTGATCATGTACAGATTTGAAATGAGCAAATCTTACGATATTTGGAGTCCATTCAAGATTTATAATGATAAAGTATCATTATAAATCGAATATTTTACCCAAAAATAATGTGCCTTTTAAGAAGATAAAAATTAAAATTTTTAGAATACCGGCAATAAAATCAGTAACGAGGAGGGTGGTTTATTGGGAAAAAATAAGCCATGGAATTACTTAACTGATTACGAAATTTTGCTTATTCTTATCTGTTTCTTATAATTAAACATAAGATATTGATTTATAATAATTGATTTTTTCTTTATAGTGAATAATTTCCCCGACGAAAGGCAGCTTCTCTGAAACCATGAAGCCTTTTATATTGAAACAATTAAATCATTCCTGTGTATATCACGAGTGGAGTTGGTGTATGAATAAAAGATTATTGAAGAAAGGAATAAAAATATTCCTTATGAATCTTCTTAAGTGTCAAAGGTATTGCGACATTAGAAGCTAGTAAATAGTATGATGATATTAGTTTTCTCCTTCATAAGTGTAAAGATAAGGTGAGACAACGGATTTCACATTAAATATTGTCCGAATCCAACAAATGAGCAAAATCACTTTTTAAGAGTTTTGCATAAAAATGTATTTTCAGTTAGTTTGTTAGGAACTATGAGAAATTCCTTTATTGCGCTTAATATAAATAAATCCATATCCCAGACCGATAAGAGCAGATAAACCAGAGCCACAAAGGACCCCAATTTTTGCAGCATCAAGCAGAATAATATCTTTAAAAGCGAGCATTGAAACAAAGATAGACATTGTAAAGCCAATTCCTGCTAAAAAACCAATGAGTAAAACACCTGTCCATGTCATATGAGGGGGTAGGCGGCATAGCCCTGATTTTACAGCTATATAACTGGCTGTGATAATACCAAGAGGCTTACCAACGAAAAGACCAATGACAACACCCAAAACAATCAAGAATGATTTGTCAGAAGAAAGATCAAAGTTTGCAAAACTTACTCCTGCATTTGCGAAGGCAAAGACCGGCATGATACCATATGCAACCCATGGATGCAACGCTTTTTGAACGCGTGTTACTGGAGCAATCATGGCCCGTTGTCCTTTGCGCATTTTTTTCAATGCGGTTGAAATATGATGCAGATCTGTTTTTGTATTTTTTTCTTGAAGAATTTGCATAGCGTTACTGAGCATGGTGAGTGGCGCCACAAGAGTACGGGTAGGAAGAACGGGAGTCATCATTCCTAAGATTACACCAGCAAGTGATGGGTGAACACCTGTTACCATTAAACCCCACCAGATGATTGCACCAGGTAAAATGTAAAGCCATGCTGATGCAAGTCCGATCCACTGAAAAAATAGCACCAAAGCAATACCTGCTCCTGCAATCATTAAACCGCTAGGATCAATGTTTGTTGAGTAGAAAAAAGCAATAATAAGAACAGCGATAATATCGTCAATAATCGCTAATGATAGAAGAATAATATGAAGATTAGAAGGAATTTTTTTTCCAAGAAGAGCAAGAATACCTAGAGCAAAGGCAATATCTGTTGCTGTTGGCACAGCCCAACCGCGTATATGCCCCTCGTTAAAGTTGAAGATAAAGTAAATAATTGCGGGAACACAAACGCCTCCTATTGCGGCAACAATTGGTAAGATTGCTTGTCTAAAATCGGCAAGAGCACCTTCATGAATTTCGCGTCGAATTTCCATTCCTGCGACGAGAAAGAAAATAGTCATAAGAGCATCATTAACCCAGAAATGTAAATCCCATGAAAGAGTGAAATGACCCAAATTAAAGCCAAGAGGTGTATGCCAAAAAGATTCATAGAAAGCAGCATATTTAGAATTGGCAAAAATAAGTGCAGCAGCAGCAGCTAATAAAAGAACAATACCACTAAGAGCTTCAATATGGAGAAAACGCTCGATCGCAGAAAGCGCTTGATTGGTGACACGAGAAGCGCGATTAGGCAGGCGATTTGAAGATAAATCAGACATGAACAACTCCAAGCATCGACAATTTTAGATTCTATATTCTCTGTGTAAATGACTTTGTATGATAGCTTCTGTATCATATAAAAGCAAAAAGAGGAATAAAGTTCTTAATTTATAGACAAAATCATCATATTTAAAGCACAAAATGTTTAACGCGACGCTTCATTTTTAATAGTGAGATGTACTTTGCTTAAAGCCTTAGATAGATCATTTTGTAGAGCAGATTCGAGATCAACTATTGCGAGACCTTTATTGTCTTTTGCTTTAATTTTAATAATCAATGTTTGTGGATTTTTAGCAAATTCCCCTAAGGATTTTGAAATTTTTTCTGCTTCGTCATGATTTTTTAGCAGCATTTTTGGGGTTTGCGTCATCATTAGATAGAAATCGTCATAGAGTTCCTTTTTAAGATCATGTTGGCTGTCATTAAGATTTTGCGCAAGATAAGAAAAAAGCTTCTCAATGAAACCTGCATCCCTATATTGCACATCAATTTCATTGATGCCAAAGTCTTGAGAAGCAGCAATCATTACATTTTGCTGACCAGAAAAAAGCTTTTCATCAACATCAATAACCTTAGCTGATATGTTCCCAGATCCAACGTCTCTCATATTGAAAGACATTGCATCAAGAAGGAGCATACGTTTTTTTTCATCGTAAGAAATATCAATTTTTCCTGAAATGTCAAAGCGCTCAAAGTTCAGATTTTTGAAGAACTCTAAGTCTTTTTCATTCATTTTTTTAGGTAAAACAGAAAGGTTATTGAGAGAAAGAAAAAGCTTTTTGGGGATAGGTTGTTTCCACAAGGTTGGTTTAAATTGGAGTGATTCGAGTGTTGCTTTCAACTGCGGTATATCAACGGTGATATTATCAATTTTGGCATCCGCTGAGGTAATGGCGAGCAGTATGTTTAGAAGAAGACCATTTTGTGCTATTTTTTCAGCGATTTTATTATTCTCTTTTCTTGCATTAAGATAAGCTTTGATCAATTTTTCAGGAGCTTGTTCAAGCGGCTTCATTTTTAAACCAGATGTTTTAAACTGTCCGAGGAAGAAAGAACTGCTTTTTTCCGCTTCTTCTAAAACATCGACACTTACATTATTCAGAGAAATGGGGCCAGTGACGGTTTTACCTTGGTTGAGAGCATTGTTTTTTCCAAAAATGATAGAATAGGCATAGTTGATGTCGATATCATGGGCTTTTATTGTATCACTTTTAGCCATAAGCTGCATCTGTTTGGCACCATTTACTGCAACTGTTTTAAGATCCATATTTTTAATACTAACTGAACGGATATGGCCATTTTTAAAATCAGAAAGCTGGAAATTCTTGACTTCAACCGTTTCTATTCGGTTGTTTTTATTTTCTATAGAAAGTTGTATATTGGGAGCAATAATTGAGGAAAGCTCAATACGCATCATTGATTGTAAAAGCCGTGATGTTATCGTTCTATCTTTTTCTTTTAAGGATACATTCCGAAGAGAAATTTGGGGAATTTGCACATGAATATTATTATGCTTTAAATCAACATTATAAAATGTAAAAGTTCCGGGAATAAAGGAAAGGGGAGGACGGGCAGAAATGGCACCAATTCTAAGTGATGTACCAGCTGGAACAGGTAATGTCACATTCTTCAAATTGACTCTACCTAGAATGCTTACTTCAGATGTTCGGGCTTTTATGCCACGACGGGCTATTTCTTGTTTTACAAAACTGTCAAGATAGGGTTTTGCGATATAAAATCCACCAACAATTATAATTGCCAAGATAGCAACAAATCCAATAATGCAAGTGAGCCAATATCTGAGGTTACTTTGATACCCACTATTAAGATTGACCATTCTTTCTTCTTTCCTTTTTATCACTCTTTGAATTGAGAGTGAAGATAAATTCTTTTAAGCAACGACAAAGGTTTAAATATAGCGTGTACCAGTTTCAACAATTATCTACTCTCTATATTAGAGTTATTCTCATCTTTTTTGCAATATAGCTTTATCAACTTTTATCAATTTTCTTTGAGTTCAGCTCTTTATAGAAAATAACGCATAATAACGCATAATAAGGAGAGGTAAGTTTATGCGCATCATATTTTTTATCATTTTAAAATTACCCTAAAATATTCCGATGTCTGTTTTTATCTTGCTGCTGTTTATAGGAATATTTAAAACATAAAAAATATGTTTTTGTGCATTATAATTTAATGGGGAGAGGTGAGTGTTATGACAGAAAATCAAATAATGGCTTTTTCGATCATTGGTCTCATGATGGTTGTTTTTATTTGGGATCGATTTCGTTATGATCTTGTTGCTATTTGTACGTTATTAATAGCTTGTGCTCTTGGTCTTGTCAGTCCGAAGGAAGCTTTTAGCGGTTTTAGTAATGATATTGTTATTATCGTGGGGAGTGTGTTTGTTGTCAGTACGGCTGTATCGCGCTCTGGTATAATGGAATTTATTATTCAACGGATATGGCCAGACGTGAAATCTGTGCGTCTTCAATTAGCCTTTTTAGTTCTTTCTGTTGTTGTATTATCAATGTTTGTTAAAAATATTGGTGCTTTGGCTATTATGCTTCCGATAGCTTTTCAGTTTGCACGTCGTTCTCAGGTTTCTCCTTCTGTCTTTTTGATGCCCATGGCCTTTGGTTCTTTGTTGGGGGGGCTTATGACACAGATAGGAACATCTCCCAATGTTGTTATTTCAGCGATGCAAGAACGTTTAGCAGGAACACCTTTTACTATGTTTGATTTTACACCAGTTGGTGCGGTTATTGCGGCGGCTGGTGTTGTATATTTAGTCTTTTTTTATTGGCTTTTGCCTGTACGTGTGCGTTCAGGTGTATCATTTGATGATGCCATTGATATTCGTAATTATGTTGCAGAAGTGCGTATTCCAATAAATTCACCGATTATAGGGAAAAATATTGTTGATTTGGTTAAGCCATCAAGTGGTGACGTTATGGTGATTCAAATCATCAGAAACAAAGTATCTATTTCACCGTTACCAGATTTTGTTTTGTCTGAAAATGATATTATTTTGCTGGAAGGGTCGCATACAGGGTTAGATAGCGTGATGAACTCTGCTCGTTTAGAGTTTTCTAAGGGGCGAACTATTGCTGCAGGTGATAAGGACAGTGACATCGATATTATTGAAGCAGTCATCACCCATAATTCACCTCTTATTGGTATTAGTGCGAAAGAGTTTTCCCTATTTGATCACTATAATGTAAATTTGCTTGCATTAAGTCGTCAACATGAAAGGGTGCGGGGAAGACTTGATGATATTATTTTCCATCTTGGCGATGTGATTGTTTTGCAAGGACAGGATGCAGTTATTCCAAATTTATTAAGAGAATTGAAATGCCTGCCCCTAGCAAAACGAAATATTGTGTTTGGAAATTTACGACATGGTTTCATCTCTTTAGCTGTTTTATTTATAGCAATTATTTTTACAGCTTTTCATATTGTTCCCGTTGCGTTTTCTTTTTTTTCTGCTGCTGCTGCAATGGTTATCTTTCGCGTTTTGCCCGCGCGTGATCTGTATCAGGCATTAGATGGCCAAATATTAGTACTATTAGCGGCTCTTATTCCAGTGAGTGAAGCGTTAGAGAAAACAGGATGTACGGATCTCATTGGACAATGGCTGAGCCAATTGGCAGTATTTTTCCCGCCATCTGGTGCCTTAGCACTTATGTTGGTGACAGCTATGTTGGTCACGCCATTTTTGAATAATGCAGCAACAGTGATGATGGTAGCACCAATTGCGTCAAGTTTTGCTCATTCCCTACATTATAAGCCTGAAGCTTTTTTGATGGCTGTTGCAATTGGTGCGGGCTGTGAGTTTCTTACACCTATTGGACATCAAAGTAATATGCTCGTGATGGCACCAGGAGGATATCGTTTTAGTGATTATCCACGTTTGGGTGCTCCATTGGCGGTGTTGATCGTTATTATTGCTGTTCCAATGCTTATGTGGGTTTGGCCCCTACAATAGGATATTTTTAGAAACTTTAAGGATCAATTACAAAAGGTTGTTAATCGTATAAAGATAAGTTGAAGGGATACATTTTGTATAAAGAGCTTTAACTGAAGATTTGAAATTATACCACACTTTTATTATGGTACTTCGGTATTTTTGATACAGATAAGATTCATCTATTTGGTTTTAGTAGGTGTTCGTGGAAATTTATTTTTTGTTCAAGTTTTTAAAAGAATTGTCTTTTCTATTATAATTCTATAATCCAATATTATCAACGATTGCGTTGAAGACTTTAAAAGATTATCTCTCTATATAATGGGGAGAAAGTCCGCTTGAGATGATAGGCAATCATGATAAATATTAAAACAGTGAATTTTTTATAAGACTCAAAACAATATATAAAAGCTGTAATGTGAACAAACAGGGCGGTTACATCATTTTCGATTAAGACTGTTGCAAAAATCCGATTGATTTGGCTACTGTTGATTTAAAATAAATAAACGAGCAATTTAAAGATTTTTAGTTAATTAGGACTACCATCTTTGTCCATTTATGCGTAAAAGCACAGGGAAAGTAACTTTTTTCAAGGTATGATATATGTCGTATGATAGTTTTATTGCTGAAGTGAATGCAGAATTTCGTCAGGAAAAGGCGCTTGCTTTTTGGAGGCGGTATGGTTTTTCAATTATTGGAGCAGCTATTCTTTTTATACTCATGATAGTTGCTTATCAAATTTACCATCATCAGCAAATAAAGAAAGCCGGTTATATTGGTGATGCATTTGTAAAAAGTCTTGATTTTGCGGATACACGTCATTTTGATAAAGCGATAAAGCAATTAGAAACTGTTAAAACCTCTCATTTTGGGGGGTATCCTTTTCTTGCTCGTTTACGTGAGGCTTCTTTACTCATGGAGAAGGGTGACATTATTAAGTCAGTGGAGATTTTTGATTCTGTTGCAACGGATGAGAAAGCACCAGAGATTTTGCAGAAAGTTGCAAAAATTCGGGCGGCTTATATCCTAGTTGATACAGGGACATTAGCTGATGTTGAAAAGCGTATCAAAGATATGACAAGTGATACCGATCCTATGCATATGTCTGCAAGAGAGGCTTTAGGTTTAGCTGCTTATAAGGCGGATAAAATGGATGAGGCGGTTTATTATTTTAAGAAAATTTCTGAAAAAGGTGCTTTGGGTTCAAAAATAACAGATCGGGCTCGAATAATGCTTGAGCTGATACAAGCTGAGGGCAAGGCAAATAAGGAATAAATCGATGAGCCTTACCATTGCTATCGTTGGTCGTCCCAATGTTGGGAAGTCAACACTATTTAATCGTTTGGTTGGGCAAAAATTGGCTTTGGTTGATGATAAGCCTGGTGTAACACGTGATCGACGTATTCATGCGGCAAAACTTCAAGATCTACGTTTTGATGTGATTGATACGGCTGGGCTGGAAGAAGCAGGTGATCATACACTTGAGGGGCGTATGCGTTCTCATACAAAAGCTGCGATTGATGAAGCGGATCTTATTTTATTTGTATTTGATGCAAAGAGCGGGATAACACCAAGTGATTTAAATTTTGCTTCATTGGTTCGCAAATCAGGAAAGCCAATTGTGCTTGTTGCTAATAAGTCTGAGTCAAGAGCGGCAACAGGAGGAGAGTATGAGGCGTGGTCATTAGGTTTGGGGGAGCCGTGCCTAATATCGGCTGAACATGGTTTGGGACTTAGTGATCTGCGTGATGCAATTATAGATGCTGTGGGGTCAGAGCATGCTTTTGGCAACAACAAAGAAGAAGATATTACGATACAGCTTGCATCTGTTGGTGATGATGTAAACGATTTGGAAGAAGAAGAGCTTATTTACGATGAAAGTAAGCCCATTAGGATTGCAATTGCAGGGCGTCCCAATACAGGAAAATCCACTCTTATCAATAGTATGTTGAAACAAGAGCGCTTGTTAACAGGACCAGAAGCAGGACTTACGCGTGATTCTATTTCTGTAGATTGGGAATGGCGTGGTCGTCATATTAAACTTTTTGATACTGCAGGTTTACGTCGAAAATCGAAAATTCAAGAAAAATTAGAAAAACTATCTGTTGCAGATACTTTACGTGCTATTCGTTTTGCAGAAGTGGTGGTCATTGTTTTTGATGCAACGATACCTTTTGAAAAGCAAGATTTACAAATTGCTGATCTTGTGATTCGTGAAGGGCGTGTTCCAGTTATTGCTTTCAATAAGTGGGACCTTATTGAAAATAGTCAGACCACATTGATTGATTTGCATGAAAAATGTGCGCGATTTCTTCCTCAAGTTCGTGGTTTGAGAGCTGTTCCTTTATCAGGACAATATGGTCAAGGGATTGATAAACTGATGGAAAATATCATGATGATGCACCGTGTATGGAATCGTCGCATTTCGACGGCTAAATTGAATCAATGGCTTGGAACTGTTGTTGCACATCATCCACCTCCTGCAGTTTCTGGACGTCGACTTAAGGTTAAATACATCACACAGGTTAAGACACGTCCTCCTGGATTTATGATTTCTTGCTCGCGCCCCAAAAGTATGCCACAGTCGTATTTGCGCTATCTTGTCAATGGGTTACGTGAAACATTTGATATGTCTGGTATACCCGTTCGCATATCATTACGAGCCTCTGATAATCCTTTTGCGACACGTTCCAAAAAGAAATAACTCTTTTTTGAGTAAGTCAATCTCCATTTAAGAACGCATGAAAAAATAAGATTTTTAATAAATTACAATGTTTTAATATCAAAAATAAATTGATCATTCTCAACAGATAATGGCGTTATCTTCAATCAAAGAAAAGGCTCTGTTTTAAAGAACTGTTGATAAAAATATCCAAACTTATTATAATCTCTTTATTTTCAATAGGTTAATGTGATTTTTATTATGTCTCATATCACGAATGAAATTGACGTATTAAAACAACTATTTAGCAACTTATCTGAACAGGATAAACAAAAATTCCTTGTCGAAATTTCCACTCAAAAGCAGACAATCACCAAAATGATTCAACGTAAAATTGTCTCTTGCTGTTCACATTGCCAATCTAAGCATTTTATGAAAAACGATAAAATTGGCAATAATCAATGCTATTTATTCCTTGATTGCCGTAAAACTTTTGTTGAAGGCACTGGCACAGCTTTTTTCCAAACCAAAAAAAAATTAGCAACACTCGAAAAATATGTGCATTGTATGATTGAGAAATACTCTCTGCGTAAATGTGCAAAAATCTGCGACATTAACTTTGCCGTTGCCTTTGCGTGGCGACACAAGATTTTAGATGCGTTACAGAAAATGATGGAAGAAGTGGAATTATACGGCTTTATCCAAGCCGATGAAATCTTTACTGCTATTTTGTACAAGGGACATCACAAGGATTGTAAACTACCACGTCTACTGCATAAACGTGGAACAGCAGCGACCAAGCTTGGCTTCTCTAAACAGCAAGTCTGTGTTCCAGTAGGCGTAAACTTAAATGGTCTTTCGATTGCAAAAGTAGCGAAATTAGGTCGCCCTTGTTTAGCGGATTTGCAAAAAGTATTAGACGGACGAATTGCCAAAGAATCGATTTTTGTAACTGATTCTCTCCGTTCGTACCAAAAACTCTCATTAGATATGAAGCTAAATCATATCCATATTCCAAGAAACAAACGCAAAGTCGGGATGTTTAATATTCAAACCGTGAATGGTTATCACAGTCGTCTTAAAGAGTCGATTATCCACTGCTTTAAAGGCGTGGCAAATAAATATCTGAATAACTATCTCGTGTATCACAACTTTGTGAATTTCGCCAAAGACACGCAAGCGAATAAAGAAGTAATCTTGTTTGATTTTATCCGCAATACCCCTTGTATTCGTCGTTCAATGGATATTGCCAAACGTCCTGCTATTTCTGTTTAATTCTCAAAATTTATTTGATATCACTTATAAGGACCCCAAAATGAGCCTACCAGCTTATAAGCCTACAAATAGCTTAGTCCTACCTATTCAACCTTGCAAATATATTTTGGGAGGTTGCTAATGACATCGTTTAAAACAGAGGATATGGTAAGAGATGAAGCAGCCAAAATACTTGGATTTGATTCTATAGAAGACGGTGTAAAACAAGGAGTAGGGCAAATAACTACCTTTAAACAGTTAGGTATTATTAGCTCAAACAAAAAACCTGACGGTTGGTACTTGCCACAATATACTACTGAAGTTGCTATTATATTGGAAACTAAAAATAGTAATGAGAATTTAAACAAGTATATATCGGGACTAGAGGACTATATATCTATCGTTAGAGAAAAATACCAAAAGGTTGTAGGTATTCTGTATAATGGCTCATATAGTCTAATTTACATAGATTCAGATAGAACTAATGGGATAACGTTTGTAGATTGTCCAAAAGAATTACAACATAAATCATTCTATATTTCTCTATTTGATAACAAAAGAATTGATAAAGGTAAAATTTATAACTTAACAAAAAGAATAAATGATAATTTGCATTTTAATTTTGCCGTGAAGAACTTATATCACAGAATGATTTTTACTGCCTGTGCTTTAGTAGCAGAAAGATATGATGCAAAATTAGCTGATATAAAAAATAGAGGGTATGCTTTCTTTCACGGTGCTATACGCTCTACATTAGCAAAATCTTTTTCTAATGCAATATCTCAGAATCAGAAAGTAAATTTATTACTTGAAGTGTATGATGAGATTAAAATGAATATAACTGAAAATCAAGAGTCTATAAATGACTTTATTGATTGCGTAATAGAAATATCTAACTCTATAAACTCTAAATTTTGGAATGGTGAAGATGTAATGGGGATATTCTTTAATGAATTTAACCGTTATAAGAAAAAATCTGATCACGGTCAAGTATTCACTCCTGATCATATAACTTCATTAATGTATAGAATACTTAACGTTGATCAAGATGATAAGATACTCGATGCTACTTGTGGAAGTGGTGCATTCCTTGTTAAATCTATGTGTAATATGATACAGGAAGCTAGAGGAGTTAATACTAAAAAAGCTAAGAAAATAAAACAAGAACAGCTTTTTGGAATAGAGTTTGATCGAGAAATTTTTGCTTTAGCTTGTGCTAATATGCTGATTCATAAAGATGGTAAAACTAATCTAGAAAATTTAGATGCTAGAAGCGCGACAGCTAAATCTTGGATTGAATCAAAAGGAATTACCAAAGTCCTTATGAATCCGCCCTTTGAGAATAAATATGGTTGTATAGATATTGTAAAAAACGTATTAGATTCAGTTAATAAAGATGTTTTATGTGCTTTTATTCTACCAGATAAAAAGCTAGAAAAAGTGCGAAAAGCGAAGAAAATTCTTGAAAAACATCGGTTATTGAAGATTATAAAACTACCTGAAAATTTATTTTCTGAAGGTTTATCCACGTCTATATTTGTATTTAATGCTAAAACACCGCAAAAATCACATCCCATTTTTTCTTGTTATATCGAAGAAGACGGATTACAGACAGTTAAAAATCAAGGAAGACAAGATATTAGGGATGAATGGATTATTAGAGAAAATTATTGGGTGGATGTAATTACTAAAACCAGTGGAGACAAAACAATAAAATGGCTTAATCCTCAAGAAAATTTAAGTTATTTTTTTGAGCAAGAACCATTAAGCATTGATGAGAATGATTTTGCTAAAACACTTATGGAAAGACTTATTTTTGATAATAAGTTAGATATAAAAGAGCTATCTGAAAGAGTTGCTAAAAATGTCTTATATGAGAGTGTAATTGATTTTGAATCTAAAGAGATTAAGATAAAGGTGAGTAAGAATGATAACTAGCAATCTAGAAGCAAATTGGAAAGAGTTTAAGGTAAAAGATGTTTTTAACATAGAACGTCCATCTGCTCGAAAGAAGACTGATTATAATGATGGTTTAATACCATTTGTTGCATCAGGTAACTACAATAATGGTGTTGAACGTTATGTAACACAGTTGCTAAATGAGCATTTAGATAAAGAGAATTGTATAACAGTTAGTCCCTTAACAGGAACGGCTTATTATCAGGATAAACCATTTCTAGGCAGAGGAGGAGCAGGATCGTCTATACTGATCTTGAGAAATGAAAATCTTAACTATAATAGAGGATTATTCATCTGCACAATAATATCTAAAGTTTGTCAAAAATATAGTTACGAAGATATGGGAAATCAAAAAAGACTTGAAAATGAAAGCATTTGGTTGCCTTGTTTAAGTGGCAATGAAATAGATTGGGACTTTATGGATAGCTATATTGCAGCTCTTAAGATAGGAATAGAAAGTAAAATCGCTATCATAAAATCAATATAAACGTGTAAACAAATTAAGGCAGTGTACGCCACCTTTTACATTTTACCAAATTAACAGTTCTTTAAAACAGAGCCAAAGAAAAAACAGTTCTTTATTGAGCAATACATTGATTTATTTTATTATACCGTAAAATATCCCCTTTAGAATAGTGATATAAGGTACATAAAATTTTACGTATGTGGTGTTTTTTATTGATTATACGGTGAATATTCAGAGTAGAGTTTACCCAAAGTGTTTATGAGGTGAATCATATGAGAGATCAATAGTAAGGCACCTCCAAGAGCTGTCGGATTTTTTACCAATAAATTTAAGAGAAGTTTTCGTAATTTAAAATAGGTAGGAAACCAAAATCACTTACCATGATAGGTCTATCGTAATATTCACCTATTTCAACGTTCCTAGCCGAATCAAAAAAATCATTTATAGATACGTTGTGAAAAGAAAAAATGCGTGAAATAAAACTATTTAGGAAAAAAGCATAACCCTTTTAATAAATCATTTTAGTGCAGCATGAATACGATAGCAGAGTAAATGCAACAATAGGAGGCGGAAAAACTCATTATAGCACTGGCTTGTATAAAGAAAATTACTAAAATTTCCATTGTTGAACATAATAAGTAATTTTACAAGAGTTTATTCAAATAAAAAGCAAAAATATTCTCTATTCTATCAATATTCAACTATAAAAAGAAAGCCAAAGAATTGGTTACAGTTGTAAGAAACCGGGGGTGTAGTATCTAAGATATTGTTTACGTAGCCTTAGTTACTTAATACATAAATCATCATTCTCGTATTATATTTTAAAATAATAAATCTCTCATAAGAATCATATTTTATTTGCTTACGAGTGATAAAATGCACAATAAAATTATTTTCCAATATGTTTTAGAGTTGTGTCATGAGGGGAGATAGAGTGCGTTCAGGTGAGGTAGCAAAGCATTATTCGTAGATGAGAGATAATTATTTGCAAGGCGCAGAGGGAGTAAGGTTTATAAAATGGGAAGGTACATTATTTATTGCGATAAATTGGTGATAGATTTCTTTTAGTATCTTGACGAATAAATTCGGGAACAATATGATGCACACGGTTTTATGAAATGCATTCTTACTTTGCTTTTTAATTAAGGAGCCAATGATGGCGATGGGCGAGAAACCCGTTATAAGCCGTAAGGAGGCTGAAGAGGAAAAGCAAGGTGAGTATCTTCATTCAGAGGATTTGGAATGTCGTAGTAGGAACTTAAGCGTAGCTTTAGTGCGCAAGCAAGCATTAAAGAAGCGGAAGCATAAGAATAAGCGGGAAAAAACACAAGGAGGGATGACAGATGCAATTAAGCTTTCCAGTGAGTTTCTGGCGAGTGTTATAGTTGGTGTTGTTTTAGGGTTGGGGTTTGACAAGTTAGCAGGTTCGTATCCTTGGGGATTGGTATTTTTTCTCTTCTTTGGATTTGCTGCTGGTGTAGTGAGTATTCTTCGGTCTGTGGGGTATGTTTCCTCCAGTCAATTAGGACAAAAGGGCGTATTGCGCCAAGATAAACAAGATAAAGGGGCCAATGAGAGGTCCGGTAAATGAGGTTGAAGTGACAGCGCACGCTCCAGATCCTATTCATCAGTTTGAGGTTTCAAGGCTGATTAAGATTTCCATAGGAAATATGGATTTATCGTTTACAAATGTATCATTGTTTACAGTCCTCACGGTTGTTATAACTTCTATTTTTCTCTTCATTTCATCATCAAGTCGTGGATTGGTTCCAACGCGGATGCAGTCTCTTTCGGAAATGGCATATGAGTTTGTAGCATCGACTCTGCGTGAATCATCTGGTGTGCAGGGAATGCAGTTTTTTCCTTTAGTTTTTTCTCTGTTTACTTTTATTTTGGTTGCTAACTTTATTGGTCTTTTTCCTTATTTTTATACGGTTACATCTCAGATCATGATCACGTTTTCGTTAGCAATGGTGGTAATTTTGACGGTGATTGGTTACGGCTTTTATAAGCATGGGGTCAGTTTTTTGAAACTGTTCGTTCCCAGTGGAGTTCCTGTTGTGGTTTTGCCTCTGGTGACAATGATTGAGGTTATTTCTTTTCTCTCCCGTCCAATTAGTCTTTCTCTTCGTCTTTTTGCGAATATGCTTGCTGGTCATATTACGCTCAAAGTGTTTTCTGGGTTTGTTGTTTCAATGATTGGAGTAGGACTCGTAGGTGTGGGTGGTTCGGTTTTACCGCTTATTATGACTGTAGCGATTACTGCTCTTGAGTTTTTGGTCGCATTTCTTCAGGCTTACGTCTTTACGGTTTTAACTTGTATGTATCTTAATGATGCAATTCATCCAGGACATTAATAGAACTGGCGGTTTTCCGTCGAATAATACAATTTCGCTTTAAAGGAGAATAACATGGAAATGGTGCTTGCAGCAAAATATATTGGCGCTGGTCTTGCTTGCTTTGGTATGGCTGGAACAGCTTTAGGACTTGGTAATATTTTTGGTAGCTATCTTTCTGGGGCATTACGAAATCCATCGGCAGCAGATAGTCAGTTTGGACGTCTCGTCTTTGGTTTTGCTGTAACAGAAGCTTTGGGAATTTTTTCACTACTCATTGCTTTATTACTTCTTTTTGGGGTTTGATCATCATCAAAAGGGTATATCTGTTCTTGCATGAGGAAAGATTTGCCCTTTTAGCTCTTAACCAGCGAGATGTTAGTCAGTTATCATCGGTTATAGAGGGCTTTAATAAGCTATTTAAAGGATGAAAGAAGATGTTTGTTTCAAGCGCTTATGCACAGAATACTGAAACGTCGATAGAACATATTAAAAAGGTGGCAGAGCACGCAGATCGTGTGTTTCCGCCTTTTGATTTTATACATTTTGGTTCGCATTTTTTCTGGTTGGCAATTTCTTTCGGACTTTTTTATCTTTTTATCTCTCGTGTAATTGTACCACGTATTGGTGGTGTTATTGAAACGCGGCGAGATCGAATCGCATCTGATTTAGATCAGGCAATGCGTATGAAGCAGGAAGCAGACATTGTTGTTGAAACTTATGAGCGGAAATTAGCAGAAGCGCGTTTGAAAGCGCATGCTATAGCGCAGGTAGCTAGTGAAGAATTAAAAGAAAAAGCAGAGCTTGAACGGAAAGAAATTGAAGAGAGTTTAGAAAAAAAACTCGCAGATGCTGAAAAACAGATAGCAAAAATTCGGGATAAAGCGATGCAAAATGTTGGTTCTATCGCTGAAGAAGTAGCTCTTGAAATTGTGAAAAAATTGATTGACGTTGATATCAGTAAAGAGGTTGTTCGTTCAGCTGTTAAAACTGCGGATTATTGAGGAAGACAAAAATGACTGATACTTTTTGGGCATTTATTGGTTTAATTCTTTTTTTAGCTCTTTTAGTTTATTTCCAAATTCCACAGAGGGTTATACAGCATCTTGATGCGCGTGCGAAGCGTATCAAAGATGAGCTAGATGAGGCTCTGCATCTTCGTGAAGAGGCACAGGAAATATTGGCTGAATATCAGCGCAAACATGCAGAAGCAGAAAAAGATGCGCAAGAAATTATTGCAGCAGCAAAACATGAAGTTGAATCTGTTATTGCTGAAGCTCGTACAAAAGCAGAAGAATATGTAAAAAACCGCAATAAATTAGCAGAGCAAAAAATTGCTCAAGCAGAAGCGGATGCAATACGTATGGTTTCTTCATCGGCTATTGATTTGGCAATTTCTACAGCACGTATCCTTATTGCAAAGGAATTAGATTCTAACAAGGCAGATGAACTTATTAAAGAGTCTCTTGAGAAAGAATCATTTATCAAAATGGAAACATATCTTAACTAATGATATTTGAGAGATAGAGATAAAAAACGGACTCTTTGGTTGCATAATTTTCTCAATATTAATTAATAAAAGTCATAAAAAATAAAAATTTATCTTCATTATTTTTATCAGTTAATAGGGCCTTTTGATTCTAAATGACAAGTTTTGAGAAGTCCGCAACCGATTGTGTAACAATGTGAGTACGTTGGAGAAGAGCAAGACGGTTAGCACGAACATCAGGTTTTTTATCATTCACCAATACTTTTTCAAAAAATATATCAATCAATTTTCCAAGTGGCGCTAGCACACTGAGTGCAAATGATAAATTTGTCGCATTGATGGGAGCTAGAACCTGTTTTTCTACTTCACAGATTGCACGATAGAGCTGCTTTTCTTCTTTCTCGACAAAGAGCTCAGAATTAATTTCATTCGCTATTGTTGTGCTTTTTTGAAATTCATTTTCAAGAATATTGGTAGTACGTTTTACAGAGGCTACAAAGTTCATTCCATCATGGGTATTGATAAAAGCGATAAGCGATTCGACACGACGTGCAACCAATAAAAAATCATCAGAATCTTTATTTAAAACGGCTTCAAGGGCATCGTAACGAGCACCTTCCTCTTTTAGATAGATTTTCAAACGGTCATGAAAAAAGAATAACAGGTCTGATAAAATATATTCTGTTTTTTCTGGAAGAAGATTCAGCAATTGTGAATTTTCTCTTTGAGAGATTTCATATTTATTTTTTTGTTTTAAGAAAAGATTCATTGCTAACTGAAACAGTGGCATAAGATTGATTTTCCAATCTCGCGAAAGTACAAGCCTAATAACTCCCAGTGCTGCTCGTCTTAACGCATAGGGATCTTTTGAGCCCGTTGGTTTTTCATTAATGAGCCAAAAGCCAACGAGCATGTCAATTTTGTCGGCGAGCATAACGGTTATAGCAAGCGGTTCTTGTGGAAGACGATCTGTTGGTCCTTGAGGTTTATAATGGTCCTCAATTGCTACAGCTACGCGAGGATCTTCCCCTTGAAGAAGGGCATATTTTTGCCCCATAACCCCTTGTAGTTCAGGAAACTCTCCGACAATTTCTGTTTGCAAATCAGCTTTTGCAAGGATTGCTGCACGTTTTGCTAAAAGAGAATCTGTCTGTATCAAAGGTGCAATTTCTTGTGCGAGTGTAGCAATGCGTTCTACTCTTGCACCTTGCGTACCTAATTTAGCATGAAAAGTTACATTCAAATGATCAAGTCGCGCCATTCTTTGATCGAGAGGTTTTTTTATATCAAGATCAAATTTTTTTATAGAAGATTCTAATTGTTGAATATCAGGCAAATCACGCTGATCGGTTTGCCAAAAATAAAGTGCATCAGAAAGACGGGCACGGACAACCTTACTATTTCCTTTTGAAATTTCTTTACCTTCATCATTTGAAAGAATATTAGAAACGAGAATAAAATGATGAGAGAGTTTTACTTTTTCTCCTTGTTTACGGGTAACAAAACATTTTTGATTGGTTCGAATAGTCAAGCGAATAATTTCTGGAGGAATATCAAGGAATGATTGGTCAAAATCACCCATCAGGATAACAGGCCATTCAACAAGACCAGCAACTTCTTCTAGGAGGGGATTGTCTTGAACCAGTTCTAAACCGTTTGCAAAGCAGAGATTTTGGGCATCAGCTAAAATAATATTCTTTCTTCTCTCGGCATCCAGAATGACTTTATGGGTTTCAAGTTGAGTAACATAATCATCAAAGCGGCGCACTTGAAATGGCTTTCCATCACTTAAGAAACGATGACCATAAGTTAAATTATTGCTTTTAAGAGAACCAATTGTAAACGGAATAACATGTGTTTCACCAATTTCTGGTCCGAAGATGCAAAGAATGTTTTGTAAAGGTCGAATCCACTTCAGAGCACCATTTTGTGCTGAATCTTTTCCCCAACGCATAGATTTCGGCCACGGAAAGTTGCGGATAATATTCGGTAAAATATCGGCAATAATTTCTTCTGCAGCTCGACCTTTTTTAACAATTTTAGCAATATAAAAATGACCTTTTTTATCATCATGTCCAATATGTGCTTCAGAAATATCGTTTAATCCTGTTGCACGTAGAAAACCATCAATTACATGCTGTGGTGATTTTATACTAGGACCTCTTCGTTCTTCATGGATATCTTTTGAGCGTATGGAAAGTCCGCGTATGTCCAATGTTAGCCGACGAGGTGTCCAATATTCACGAGCAGCTTCATAGATCAATCCAGCATTCACAAGTTGATCTGTAACAGATTTTTTGAGATCAGCAGCAGCTTTTCGTTGCATACGTGCGGGGATTTCTTCACTGAAAAGTTCAAGAAGAAGATCAGACATTAGGCTTCTCCAGTATATATTTGTCCAGCTTCTGTGAGTAAGAAGGCTTCCCCACAACGGCGCGCGAGATCACGAACGCGAAGAATGTAATTTTGACGTTCGGTTACAGAAATAACGCCACGTGCTTGCAAAAGATTAAAGATATGGCTCGCTTTAATACATTGATCATAGGCAGGAAAAACACAGCGATGTAATATATTTTCTTTATTTGGTTTTCCAGCATCAAGAAGTGCGCTGCATTCGCGTTCTGCATCGATAAAGTGCTGATGTAGCAATTTTGTATCAGCAAATTCGAAGTTGTAATATGAGTATTCCTGTTCTGCCTGTAAAAAAATATCTCTATAACTTATTTTGTTTTCTCCCTCCAAACCATTAAAATTAAGGTCATAGACGTTATCAACCCCTTGGATATACATCGCTAGACGCTCAAGACCGTATGTAAGCTCCCCTGAAACTGGAGCACATTCAATGCCGCAAACTTGTTGAAAATAAGTAAATTGAGAGACTTCCATCCCATCGCACCAGCATTCCCATCCAAGCCCCCAAGCACCAAGGGTGGGACTTTCCCAATCATCTTCAACAAAGCGAATATCATGCATTTTTGTATCAAGCCCGATAGCTTGTAGCGACTTTATATAAAGTTCTTGTAGATTGAGCGGAGAGGGTTTGAGAAGCACTTGGAATTGATAATAGTGTTGTAAACGATTGGGATTCTTACCATATCGGCCATCTGTTGGGCGTCTGGAGGGTTGGACATAAGCAACTTTCCAAGGGCGTGGACCTAGGGAGCGTAATGTTGTTGCTGGATGAAAAGTCCCAGCTCCGACTTCCATATCGTAAGGTTGCAAAATTGCACATCCATAGTGTGCCCAATAGTTTTGCAAAGTTAAGATTAGTCCCTGAAAAGAACGTTTGGGGTTAAGATGTTCAGGCAGTTTCACGCTTTATACTCTTTATATTGGACTAAACAAAAAAACAAAGTAATTTTAGTTTCTCTTTTTATTATTTCATGTGGGTTATGGTTAAGCATCGTTTATTGCAAACCAAATTTCAATTTTTCTTGAATTTGTTCAGAATTTTCTGGTTTTCCATCAATTGCGTGGTTCCATTGAAAGATTGCTTCACGTTTACGTCCAACTTTCCAATAAGCATCACCTAAATGATCATTCAGTGTTGGGTCCTCAGGCTGTAATCTGACAGCATTTTCTAATATTTGCACTGCTTTATTATATTCTTTTAGTTTATAATAAGCCCACCCTAAAGAATCGAGAATATGACTGTTGTGAACTTGCAAAGCAGAAGCTTTTTGCAGCATACGGAGCGATTCTTCAAGCTTCTCACCACGTTCTACAAGGGAATAGGCTAAATAATTAAGAACCTGCGGTTGGTTTGGAAAAAAATCAAGCGATTTTCTCAAGTCAATTTCTGCTTTTGGCCATTGCTTTAAACGTTCAAAAGCAATACCACGCTGATAAAAGAGTTTCCAATCGTCCTGCTGAAAGTTTTTTATCTGGGCAATAGCGGTGTCTAGAGTTTTAACGGCCTCAAGAAATTTATTGTCCTGCATATAAAAAGCAACGAGCGTTATCAAAATATTACGATCATTGGGAAATTTTTCATTTAACAATGTGAGTAATTTTATTGCTTCTTTGTAATTGTTGTTATTGGCAAGAAGGAATGCAAGATGAAGTTGTCCGTCTTTATAATAAGGAGATTTAGGGGATAAAGCGCGATAAAGTTTAATTGCTTTATGAGGATCACTCAATTTAGCAGAAATGTGTGCGAGCTGAAACAGTGTTGCGTCATTTTGAGGGTATAAGGCGAAAGATAATTGCTTAAAAATACGTGCAATTCGCCCTGAGTTTTTGTGGTTGAGGGCTGTTCCAAAATTATATAATACCTCGGCTGCTCCTTGTTGAGGTGTTTTAATAACTCTCTCTAAGAAAGAATTTTTTTCAATTTTTTCTCGAAAGTTTTTAAGGACTTCTCGACCTGACAACATTTGTTCGCCATGTTGGATTGTTTGAATAGCTTGGTTACGCATATTATGACGCAATTGGAATGAGGCATAGGCTATGATAATACGTTCATAGGTATTAGGAGCGATAAGAGTCCCCTGTTTGTTACTAAGTGCTTTAATGAAATATTTTTTTGCATCCTTTGGCTGTTCTGCAAGGTCGCTCATAAGTGCTAGATGATAAGATATAAAAAGGTCATACCAGACAGGACCTTTGAGTTTCTTAAGATCAGCGATTGCCTGAGATTTTTGTCCAGATCCAAATTTAATCCAAGCACCGATGAGTTCAGGTATTGGATTGTTGGATTTCGGAGGTTCTTTTGATTGCAGAAGAAAATTGGCATTCTTATAGTCTTTTTTGATGAGACTTTCTACCGACAAAGTTAAGGAAACAAAGGGAGTTATAACATCTTGCTCTTTGAGTTTTTGGGCTTGTTGGACAGCTTCTTTAAAGTTTCCGACCGAGAGCATAGCTTCAAGGAGCTCTTTTTGTGTTTCAATGTTATCAGGCTGATAAACGAGTGCTTGTTTAAAGTAATTGATAGCAAGTTCTGTTTTATTTTCATGATTTGCAACCCTTCCAGCTAAATAAGCACCTGTAAATGAGCTTGTATGAATTGCGGTGCTTATTTTACTGTAGGTGGGGAATGGCATCAGCATGATACCCACGATAAAGAGGGTAAAAATTCGGGATACCGTTGCAGAGCACATGGAGCTAATCCTTTTCAAGATAATCAATCGATGGTGTTGTTTATAGATCATATCTCATTACTTTATTGAGAAATACTGCGATTCTTGCAAAGAATTCAGTTTACGCGCGCAATACAAAATTCAATAGTCTCAACGAGAGCATTGTAAGCAAGATTTTCGTTCATGGGAATAAGAGCATCAATTGCATGTTTTCCGTAGATGCGTGCTTGTTCTATTGTATCTGTGATACTATCATACTTTTCTATTAAGTGTTGCGCGTATGCGAAGGCTTCATTATTGTTATTGCCATCTTCAAGTGCTTGTTTCCAGAAATTTTTTTCTACTATATTTCCACGTTCATATGCGATAATAACAGGCATTGTTATTTTTCCTTCTCTAAAATCATCCCCTATATTTTTTCCTAAGTTTTGAGCACTACCGCTATAGTCAAGTGCATCATCAATCAATTGGAAAGCTAAACCTAAAGATGTTCCATATTCACGTAATGAAGAACGCTCTTTATGTCCATAGCCAGCAACAATCGGTCCTACTTCAGCGGCTGCTGAAAAAAGTGCGGCTGTTTTGGCATTGATGATTTTGAGATAGTCTGAAGGGCTGGTTTTGATATTTTTTGCAGCAGAAAGTTGCATAACTTCTCCTTCAGCAATAATTGCAGCAGCGTTCGCTAGGACAGAGAGCGCTTCTATGGAACCGACATCGACCATCATTTTAAAAGCCTGACCCAACAGGAAATCACCAACAAGTACGCTTGCTTGATTCCCCCAAATCATCCGTGCCGTGGATTTTCCACGTCGCAAATTACTTTCATCAATCACATCATCGTGTAGTAATGTTGCTGTATGCATAAATTCAACAGCTGTTGCGAGTTTTATATGCCCGTCACTTTGATAACCGAACATATGAGCAGAAGCGAGCGTAATCATTGGGCGTAATCGCTTTCCACCTGATGAAATAAGATGGTTGGAAATTTCAGGGATCATCTCAACCTCTGATTTTGCCATAGAGAGAATAAATTGATTTACGCGCTCCATATCTTTTTGAGTAAGATTGACAAGAGATTGAAGAGAAATTTGATTATTTCTTATTTTTTCTGGTTTGATAGCTGCGCTCAATGTGTTTACTCCTAGAGTATTGCAATGGACATATATAAAATTTACTTTATTTACTAGCATAAAGGGGGTTTGTGTTTGACTCAAGCTTTTGATGGCGCTTTGAAGTGTAAGCTTGGAATGTTATTGGCAATAAATGTTCTTTAGCGAGTGTAATCTTGTTGTTATGAAATAATAAAAAAATTTAAAATAGCAGCTGAATGGCAAAAATGCAGTTTATAAAGGTGAACATTAGGCTTTTAAATGGATAAAACAACGAATCAGAGTGGTGAAACAATTGATAGTTTTCACCGCGGGAAATTTTATTTGGTTCAACCCCATAAATATGGTCATCGTTCTGGAATGGATGCGATGTTATTAGCTAGCTTGGTTCCAAGTAATTTAAAGGGCAAGGTTGTTGATTTAGGTGCAGGTGCTGGAGCTGCAGGGTTGGCTGTTGCTTCGCGTTGTTTGAAAGTTCATGTTACCTTAGTTGAACGTTCAGCTTTTATGGTATCTTACGCTCAAAAAACGCTTATGCTAAAACAAAATAAACAATTTGCTAGCCGAGTTTGTTTGCTAGAAGCAGATGTTACCTTCAAAGGGAATGCCCGTATAAAAGCAGGTTTGATAGATAATAGCTTTGATTTTGCGATTATGAATCCACCTTTTAATAATCCTACTGATCGCAAGACACCTGATAAACAAAAATCTGAAGCACATGTTATGTCTGAAGCGATGTTTGATAACTGGTTGCGGAGTGCAGCGGCCATTGTTAAGCCAGGTGGATACTTAGGGCTCATTGCACGTCCACAATCGTTGACAGATATCTTGCGTGCTTTAGAAGGGCGTTTTGGTGGTATTTGTATAATTCCTGTGCATGCGCGTGTGAAAACAGCAGCAATTCGTCTTTTATTTTACGCAAAACGAGGAAGCAGAGCAGCTTTATCTATTTTACCGGCATTGGTTATACATGAAGGTAATGACCATACTTTTTCACCCCAGGTTGATGCAATTAATAATGGATATATAAGCTTGTGGGAACTTTTCTAATAGTATCTTGTGTTTTTTAGTTTATTATTTAAAGTTCAAACTTTGTTGTTAGGGAGGTTTGACTTTGGGTGAAGTTATATTTCTGCTTGTAATGTGGGGATTGATTGGCGCTTTTGGATGTTATCGCGTTCTTCCTTTTTGTTGTCCTTGCCTATTTAATTGTTCTTAATTTATAAGGAGATTTTGTTTTGATGGATGTTATTAAAAGTTTTATTCCACGCCGTTTTTTTTCCGATAAACTTGAAATTCCGGTGGTGCGCCTTCAAGGAGCAATTATGGATTCATCAGCCTCTATATCCCGGACCCTTTCCCTCAGTAGGTGTGCAAATCTTTTAGAGAAGGCTTTCGCACACAAAAAGTCACCGGCTGTTGCACTTATTATTAATTCTCCTGGTGGTTCACCTGTACAATCGCGTCTTATCTTCAAGCGTATTCGTGACTTGGCAGAAGAAAAAAATAAAAAGGTTCTTGTGTTTATTGAAGATATTGCAGCATCCGGTGGTTATATGATTGCTTGTGCGGGGGATGAAATTTTTGCAGATCCTTCTTCAATTGTTGGTTCCATTGGAGTGGTTTCAGCTTCCTTTGGTTTTCCGGAACTTTTGAAGAAAATTGGTATCGAACGGCGTGTATACACGGCAGGAAAGAACAAAGTTACATTAGATCCATTTCAGCCAGAAAAAAAGGCGGATATCGAGCATTTGAAATCTCTCCAACTTGAAGTGCATCAAACGTTTATCGATTTGGTTAAAGAACGGCGTGCTGAAAAATTATCAGATGATTCGAATCTCTTTACAGGAATGTTTTGGAGTGGAAAACAAAGCGTTGAGCTTGGTCTGGTTGATGGATTGAATGATGTACGTTCTGTTATTAAGGAGCGTTTTGGTAATGATGCAAAACTTCGACTTATTATGCCTTCAAAAAGTTTCTTAGGACCTAAAACGCCTTCAGGGGTGACTGCACATACGGTTTATACAGTCGTTGACAGTGCATTGATGGCAGCAGAAGAGCGAGCACTTTGGCAGCGTTATGGTCTGTAATGGAAAGGATCATTCAAGCCAAAGGGATTTTTATCTAAAAACAGATTCTAGAAGAAAAAGGCTTGAAATGATACGAATGAGAACATGTCGTTTATTTTGTATGAGTGCTTTTTATATTTATTGTTTGTTTAGAAAACGATTAAGAATATTCCAAGCTATTTATAGGGTTTGTGCTAATAAAAGTATGGATAAAGGGGGAATTTGTAAAAGAACCCTATACAGGTGAATATTACGTCATATGATATCAAATGTACAAGCTTCGTTCCAAAGACATTCCTATTTATTTACACCTATTAAATTGAATTTAGCTCTACATGTTGTGGGGCAACGTGCTGATGGGTATCATTTAATAGAAAGTTTGGTTTATTTTAGTCTTAGCGGTGATTGTCTACACTATGCACCTTGCGAAAATAATCAGTTTGTTTTGACGGGACCGTTTGCAAAAGGCCTTGTGTCTCATTTAGATAATTTGGTTATTCGCGCACGGGATTTTATGCATAAGAGTTTTCCTGAATGTGCTCAACCTGCTTTTTTTCGGCTTGTAAAAACATTACCTGTTGCTTCAGGCATTGGTGGTGGCTCAGGTGATGCAGCTGGGGTTATAAGCATGTTGCGTCAACAGTGGAATCTTGATTGCTCTTACGAAGAATTAGCAAAAATGAGCTTAGTTCTTGGTGCTGATGTTCCCATGTGCCTTTATGCATTAGAATATCAGCAGCCGCTTTTGGTCAAAGGAATTGGTCAAGAGATGATACAACTAAAAGGAGCCTGTTCTCTTGCAATAGTATTGGTTAATCATGGACAAGAGATTTCAACACAAACTGTTTTTAAAGCGTTAGAGAAGCGTCATAATTTTTCTTTAAAAATTAATACAGACGCTTTAAAGAGTGTTGATTCATTGGTTGAAGCTTTACAAGAAACGCGTAATGATCTTTTTTCTTCTGCATTAAAAATAGCACCTCAGTTAGCTGAAGTGTTATCTATATTAGATGAATGTGGGGCTCTTTTTTCCCGTATGTCTGGAACGGGAGCAACTTGCTTTGGCATTTTTAAAAATAAACAAACGGCGCAACAAGCGGCTCTTTTTATCAAATCAATGCACCCAAATTGGTTTGTAAAACCTATCATGACTTTAGGAAATATTTGATAAATAAATATAAAAGCTTTTATTTCGTCCTGATTTTATTATACACAATGAAAGAGAGTAACCAAAGAAATGTATTTTTTTATTTTTCAGATAAAATAAATACATGCTAGAATGATCTTTGAGAAAAGAAAATAGACAACAGAATACTTTTTATTTTGTGTGTTTTTTATCTTTTGTGCAAGAATTCGCAGAATGTTTGGAGAGCCATTTAAAACTGTAATGCTTGCAAAAAATGATCAGGCTACAGAAATAGATGTATGTTTATTGTATTTGTGATTTATCAAAGATGTTTAATTTTCAGCTTCAACCAAATTTTTCGTGCGAATTGGATTTGCAAAAACAGGGTTTTTTTCATATAGCAGGTGTTGATGAAGTAGGACGGGGGCCTCTCGCTGGGCCTGTGGTAACGGCAGCAGTTATTTTGGATAAAGATCATATTCCTAATGGGTTAAATGATTCAAAAAAACTTTCTTTTTTCCAACGAAATAGACTTTATCATGAAATTTTGCAAAGTGCATTAGCGGTTTCAGTCGCTAGTCTTTGTGCTCGTACAATTGATCAATCTAATATTAGAAAAGCAACTTTAGAAGCAATGCGTCGCTGTATTATAGGGTTAGCTATTCCAGCCCACTATGTCCTTGTTGATGGACGTGATATTCCTTCTGAGTTGTCCTCTCCGGCAATGGCGTTGATTAAGGGTGATCAGCGTTCAGTTTCAATTGCAGCCGCATCTATTATTGCAAAAGTAACACGTGACCGAATGATGGAATGTGCAGGACAAGTTTATAAAGGGTATGGTTTAGAGAAGCATGTAGGTTATGCAACGCTAGCGCATCGTATAGCTCTTGATAAATATGGACCAATTAGAGGATTACATCGTTATAGTTTTGCACCACTAAAAGAGTGTTATAGAAATGGTGTGTCATGACGATTCTACCCCTCAATAGTGCTTCGATAAGAGAGGCAATAGCGCTTCTTAAACAAGGGAAGTTAGTAGCATTACCAACGGAAACTGTTTATGGATTAGCGGGCGATGCAACCAATGGAAGGGCAATTTCTTCTATTTTTTCTACAAAGAGTCGTCCGCAAATTAATCCTCTTATTGCGCATGTCAGCGGCATCGAAATGGCGGAACGTTATGTTAAAATTGACTTTCTTTCACGCCAACTAATGGAGGAATTTTGGCCAGGGCCTTTGACATTGGTTTTGCCTTTAAAGGAACAGCATAATATCCATCCTTTAACAACCTCTGGTTTGAATACCTTGGCTGTTCGTTTTCCAGACAGCCGTTTTGCGGAAGTGGTACAATATTTTGGCCGCCCACTTGCTGCTCCTAGTGCGAATCAATCGGGGCGTCTTAGCCCTACTTCAGCTGAGGCTGTTTTTGCATCTTTGGGGGAATCTGTTCCTTTGATATTGGACGGCGGACCTACTAAAATAGGGCTTGAATCAACAATTATTAAGATTTGTGATGAAAATATTTATCTTTTGCGTCCAGGGGGGCTTGCGGCTGATAAAATTGAAGAAGTTGTGGGGAAGTCTTTAAAACGGATGGATCAAAGGGCGGCGATTCAAGCTCCAGGGATGTTAAAGTCGCATTATGCTCCCAATGCCACGATTCGTTTGAATGTAGAAAAGGTGGAAAATGGTGAAGCGCTTTTAGCATTTGGATCAAAGCGCGTTATGGGGGCTGAAAATGCCGTTTCTATTTTAAACCTTAGCGAAGATGGAAAGTTGGAAGAGGCAGCCTCTCATTTATTTCAATATATGAAGGAATTAGATTCATTTGAAGTGAGATGTATCGCAGTAGAACCTATTCCATTATATGGATTAGGGGAGGCGATCAATGATCGTCTTATACGGGCTGCAGCTCCAAAGGAGAAATGAACATGGAGCAGGAATTAATTGAGGGGTTTAGGGAAATTGTTGGTGCTAAGCATGCTATAACAGATCAAGCGTTGATTGCACCGTATTTGCTTGAAGAGCGTGGGCTTTTTCATGGAAAAACACCTTTACTTTTACGTCCCTCTTCTTGCGCAGAGGTCTCATCGATTATGCAGTTAGCGAGCAAAACACGCACACCGATTGTGCCACAGGGTGGAAATACAGGGCTTGTGGGGGGACAACAACCAGATGAAAGAGGAGGGGGCGTTCTTTTATCCATGGAGCGATTAAATAAGATTAGAGCTATAAATCTTGAGGGAAATTTTGTTGTTGTAGAGGCTGGTGTTATTTTACAGGATTTACAGAAAAAAGTGGATGAATCAGGTCGTTTTTTCCCTCTTTCTTTGGCATCTGAAGGTTCTTGCCAAGTAGGAGGAAATCTTTCGTCGAATGCTGGAGGGGTAGCTGTTTTAGCCTATGGCAATATGCGTGAGCTTTGCCTTGGTTTAGAAGTTGTTTTACCGGATGGCCGTATTTTAGATGATTTGCGTTTTGTTAAAAAAGACAATAGCGGTTACGATTTGAAAAATCTTTTTATTGGTGCAGAAGGCACATTGGGTGTTATAACCGCAGCCGTTTTGAAGATGTTTCCAAAAATAAAAGGAAAAGCTGTTGCTTTGGTGGGATTATATAGTCCGGCGAAGGCTTTAGAGTTTTTATCTCTGGCTCAAGAATATGGAGGAGGGATGTTGACAGGTTTTGAGCTCATGGGAAATCTCAGTTTGCAAATGGCTTTAGATTATAAGATGTGTGAGAAGCCTCCTCTCCAGCGGAAACATGAATGGTATGTATTAATGAACATTTCATCATTGCAAGGCAATGATGAGGCGTTATCAGTATTGAGTATTATTTTAGAAGAAGCTTTAAAGAATGCGGTGATAGAAGATGCAGTTGTTGCGCAATCTTTAAAACAGCAAGATTTTTTTTGGCAATTGCGTGAAAGTATATCCTATGCACAAAAGTTAGCAGGAGGGTCCATTAAGCATGATATTGCGGTTCCACTTGCTTCTATTCCTGATTTTATTGCTGAGGCAGCGCTTATTGTTGAAGATATTGCTCCAGGAGCACGGGTGATTTGTTTTGGGCACATGGGTGATGGAAATTTACATTATAACATTACACAACCTGTAGGAGCTGATACAACAGTGTTCTTGCAGTTATGGTCAAAAATGAATCATCGCATTCATAGTTTAGTGATGGACTATAGAGGTGCATTTTCTGCTGAGCATGGAATTGGTCAGCTTAAGCGCGAAGAACTTCGTTCTTTTAAATCGCCTGTCGCATTGGATATTATGCAAGGGATAAAAAAAACGCTCGATCCTTTAGGGATAATGAATCCCGGAAAAGTATTATAATTCAAAAATGGTGATCATGTATTTTTGTTTAGATTTTAATAACCAAAAAAGAAACCAGTTGTTTTTTATTCAAACTTTTAATAATCCAATGAGAAAAAGCTGCTAAAGGGTGTATGTTATTTAAGATAAATTGGGACAATGTATATGGCTAATCAATGCTTTAATCAGGCAAAAGCGGTGCTTGAATTTCGGTTAGATCCGTGCCATTTGCCACAAACGACGACATATTTTTCATCCAAAACGGGTAATCAGGTTATTTGTTCGTTAAATGAGCGTGGTGTTTCTTTTAAAACGGATATGCCTTCAAGCTTATCGCATTTAATACCCCCTTATCATTTCCAAGGAATTGCAGCACGTACTGTAAAAACGCGTTCAGGAGAAAGAGCTGTTGCATTAGAATTACTTCATGTCGATGAGGAAGCTTGTATACCGCTTTTGGTTTCCAGAGATTTGAATAATGTTCTTCTGGATTGGCGATTATGGGCGGATACTTATGGCCTCCCCATGCTTATGATCAATGAAGATAATCGCATTCTGGTTGTAAAAGATCGTTCTGATTTACATCGATTTTTTGGTACAACAGCACATTCTAAACAAAAGCGTTTTTTACTTCGTTATAGCAATCCGTTAGGCTTGCGTTTGGTGATTGCGAATCGAATTGCACTCCAGTAATATTAATATGCATTCATTTTTGTACTACCGTAAGCATTTATCTTGTTGTGCCGTAAAACATCGTTGTTTGGGGCGGTAATATAAGGCATGTAAACTTCACACATGAAGTATTTTTAGAGGACATGGCGAATATTCTTAAGTTTGCTTGTCGGTCTTTGTGTAAGTGAAGCATATGAGTGGGAACCAAGAGGAACCCGCTCAATGAGAATCCGGACGTTTACAGATGGGATTTGGTGTGACTTTTGGTTCTTTAAGGCAAAGAGGAAGTCAATGATTGTAAATGAGAGTTTTTTGCCACCATATATTTGCAGTAGGAATTGGTTATGTTAAACGCTTTTTTCGGAGAGGTAAAACGGCTTTCATAACAATGGAAACCGTTTTTTGGCGGTGTAATTTTTGGTTTTTGCCACATCATTAAAACACGAGCAGATTGCTGGAAGTGTTTTTTACTTTTTTATAAATCATTTCTCCATGTTGAATGAGAGCTTTGAATATTGCAAAATATTCTTATTTCATCTCTCTCCTATAATCAAAATTATTTTCTTGCACGTTACACGTTATAAGAAGGGTTGGAGTGTGGATAAAAATCATTAAAAAAGAGTAAACACTCTCTGATAAAGCGTTTAGATAGAAAGGGTTATCGTAATATTGGGAGTTGGAAAATACAATGATAGTATCGGTTTTTATCTTTATTTCAGAAAGATGGCAGAATGGATTTATACTATTTGCAGGTAGTGTCGTAAAATGGGAGTGACGAGCATGAGAGATATTGTTTAAGAATTTGTACGTGAATAACATCAGTATCTTTTTTTTGGCATTTTATTTTTCGTAAAAGCGGAATTTCATTAAAAAACGCAATAAATAAAAGAAATGATAGTATATATGTTTTTCTTCAGGGTTTTATAAGAAAGAAAGTATTTATAAAAATGATGAGAAAATACGTTTAAATTAAATACAACAGTAAAATGATCAGTTTATATCACAGTGTCATATTCAGAAAATTTTCCTATTTTATCATGAGTAGATATCCTATTTACAATATTTGATTGTTCAAAGGAAAGCACACTCATTTTTTCAAAATTATGGTCAATGTAAAACAGTAAGAAAATTTGTGTATCATGCTCTTATATAAAATAATCAAATCGGAAAAAAGAATATTCAAAGGATTTAGTTTTCTCGCGCAATGGCTCTCCATCCGATATCACGACGAACAAAACCTTCTGGCCAATCAATACAATCAACAGCTTCATAAGCACGTTTTTGTGCGTGCGTAATCGTTTTTCCTGTTGCTGTTATATTGAGGACACGTCCACCATTTGCAATGAGTTCTCCATCACGCAATACTGTACCAGCTTGAAAAATTTTCACATCGGGAAGATTGTTTACTTTATCAACGTTACGGATAACAGTACCTTTTTGGGGAGAGTCTGGATAACCATTGGCAGCCATAACAACGGTGAGAGCAGTTTTTTCAGACCAGCAAAGAGGCTTATTTTCAAGTTTTCCTTGAGCTGCAGCAAGAAAAATTGGCAAAATGTCATCTTTGAGGCGCATCATTAAAACTTGACATTCAGGATCACCGAATCGTACGTTAAATTCAATTAATTCGGGTCCTTTTTGCGTTATCATTAATCCGACGAAGAGAATACCTTTAAAGGGGGCACCCATTTCTTTCATGCTTTTTAAAGCTGGTTCAACAATTTCTTTGAGGGTACGATTCACTATTTCTTGGGTCATGATGGGCGCTGGTGAATAAGCACCCATACCACCGGTGTTTGCTCCAATATCCCCATCACCTACACGTTTATGGTCTTGAGCAGAACCAAAAGGAAGAGCAATTTTACCATCACAAAGGCAGAAGAAGCTTGCTTCTTCACCTTCAAGAAAAGATTCTACAACAATTTTGTTTCCTGCATCTCCAAATGCACTTTTGAAGCAGGCATCGACTGCGTTAAATGCTTCTTCCATAGTTGTTGCAACCACGACACCTTTGCCAGCTGCTAAGCCATCAGCTTTAATAACAATGGGAACACCTTGTTGATGAATGTAAGCTTTAGCTTTAGAGGCATCATTAAAGCATTGGTAACTTCCTGTAGGAATGTTATTCTTACGACATAAATCTTTTGTAAAAGCTTTAGAACCTTCTAGTTGAGCAGCTTTTTGAGTAGGACCAAATACACAGATGTTAGCGCTATTAAGAGAGTCTGTTATACCCGCAACCAATGGTGCTTCTGGTCCTACAATCACAAGGTCAATAGAATGTTTTTTACAAAAATCAATAACAAGGGGATGGTCATCAATGTTTAAATTAATATTTTCACCAAATTCTGTTGTTGCAGGGTTTCCAGGAGCACAATATAACTTTGTTAGCAGTGGTGATGAAGCTATTTTCCATGCTAAAGCATGTTCTCGTCCACCTGAGCCAATAAGAAGAATATTCATTGCTTGCTCCTCTCATAAAAGATGATTAATCTCATCTCCTTCTCATAAGAATGAAATGTCTCTATCGCAAGACCAAAGGTAAATCATTTGATGAAAAAAAATAAAAATATCGCGCATGTTCAATCCTGTGAGAGTCAGGGACGGGTTATGGATGCATCTTCCAAACAATGGGTCTACAATTTCCTTCCCTGTTCTTTATGGTTTTATGCGCAATTGGCGCGTTGGGATCGGCCTATCGGATGGCAATTGTTGATGTGGCCTTGTTTTTGGTCAACAACAATGGCTTTTTTCTCTTATAACATGCATTACGATACTCTTTTATCAATGTTTCTTCATTGGGTTTGGTATCTTTTTCTTTTTTTTCTGGGATCTATTGCTATGCGAGGGGCAGGATGTACTTGGAATGATCTTATTGACCATAAAATTGATGCTCAGGTAGAAAGGACACGTTCTCGCCCATTGCCGACAGGTCATGTGAGTCGGTTTCAAGCAAGAGTTTTTATACTTATGCAATGTTTGGTTGGTTTAGTCGTTTTATCACAATTTAATAGGTTTAGTTTTTTTCTAGGTATTTCGTCATTGATAGCTGTTGCATTTTATCCTTTTATGAAACGCGTAACATATTGGCCGCAGTTTTTTTTAGGCGTTGCGTTTAATTGGGGGGCATTAATGGGGTGGGCTGTTGTCTTTGGAAGTTTAAGCTGGGCACCAATCTTGCTTTATGTGGGATCAATCTTGTGGACCATAGGATACGATACAATCTACGCACATCAAGATAAAGAAGATGATGCTACTGTTGGTGTCCGTTCTACGGCTCTTCTCTTTGGTAAAGGAACCAAGCGCGCTTTAGTATTTTTGTATGGTGGTTTTGTGGTGTTCGTTAGTCTAGCATTTTATTTAGCTGGAGTCCCTGTTCTTAGTTTTTTGGGGATTTTTGTGGCAAGCATCCATATGTTTATTCAAATTAAAGTCATTGATATAGATGACAGCTCACAATGCCTCAGGCTTTTCAAATCTAATTCGCTTATTGGTTTTGTGATTTTTGCTGGTTTGGTATGTGGGGGTATATGGATGATATTTTATCCTGCGGTCTAAAAATAAGTTAGCTAAAGTCATAGTTTCTGCTGAATACAGTATTTTCTTTTAAATAAGCTTGTTGCTAATCTGTTTTAAGCAATACAGTAGAAAATATTACCAATCAACTTTTACAGTGAAAATGAATTTCTTCTATTTAAATAAAATAAATCATCTTCTTTTAGAATTTTTCAAATAAAAAATACTTGTTTAACTGTTGGGAAGAAAAAATCTTTATAACGATGAAGTTTGAAGGATTAGGGATAAAGTTTTTGTCTTTTCCAATCGCTGTGTTCAACACAATCGCGTGTAAAAAGCAGACGATCATGTAAACGAAATGGGCGATCGCACCAGAACTCTATAGAAAGGGGTTTAACACGAAACCCAGACCAATAAGGTGGTCGTGGAATATTGCCTAGAGCATAACGCGCAGTATATTGAGCAATTGCTTTTTCGAGCACAAAACGATTGTCTAAAGGTTGAGATTGTTTAGATGCCCATGCACCAATTCGACTACCACGTGGTCGCGATTGGAAATAGGCATCGGCTTCCTGTTGACTTACTTTTTCAACAATTCCTCTAATTCTGACCTGACGACGGAGCGATTTCCAATGAAAACCTAAAGATGCTTTCATTGATTTTAAAATTTCTTGTCCTTTAGAGCTTTCATAATTGGTATAGAAGACGAAGCCTTGGGGACTGTAGTCTTTGAGGAGAACCATACGAACATTAGGGAGTCCTGTTTCGTCAACTGTTGCTAATGCCATAGCATTTGGATCATTTATTTCACTTATCGTTGCCTCTTCAAGCCACTTTGCGAAAAGTTCAAAAGGTTTTTGCATTTTCATAAAATGATCATCTGTTGGTATTTTGTTGCTCATAGTTTCTCCAAATATCAGTGAGCATGGGCGAGGCATTTTCTCATTTACTTTATCATCAAAAGGTTACAGTACCATTTTTTCTTATTTTCAAAAAGCCAATGCTATTGTGTATTTCTATGGTAGTTTAATTATTTTTACTTTAGCATAGGCTACAATGAGCTATATTAAATAAATGTCTCATTTTATCTGGTATTTTAGTTTATTGATAGACATATAAAGAGGAAAGAAGAAATTATTCTCTAGAATAGACTGATGAAGATATAAGGGATATTGAGCAACGGACCAGTTGATATTTTGAAAACGAAAAAATTGAAAAGAGGGCAATATGCGTGATCCCTACACGATTCTGGGTGTGGCACGTACCGCAAAATCGCAAGAGATTAAATCGGCATTTAGAAGATTAGCAAAGAAGTATCATCCAGACCATAATAAGGATGATACAAAGGCTAAAGAAAAATTTGCTGAAATTAATCAAGCTTATGAAATTATAGGTGATAAGGATAAAAAGGCACAATTTGACCGCGGTGAAATTGATATGGAAGGAAAACCGCTTTATCAAGCTTATGGTACTGGTGAAAATTTTAGCAATAAACAAAATCCCTTTTCAGGAAGAGAAAAGGGATTTGATTTTTCCTCTTCAGGTGGTGCAGGTTTTGATGCGAGTGATATTTTTCGGGATCTGTTTGGGGGAGGTAGTAACTTTTCGAATTCCACACACTATAACCGTCCCCAACAAGGGGCACATATTCGTGCTAATCTTGCCATAACATTAGAGCAGATGGTTGGCGCAGAAAAGGTGGAAGCTATTTTTCCAAATGGAAAAAAGTTAAAAATTAAACTTCCAGATTATATTGAAGACGGACAGACTATTCGTTTAAAAGGTCAGGGAGAAGAGGTACCTCTCGGGCAAGCAGGAGATGCGTTGATAACCATTCAGATTCAAAAACATCCTCGTTTTCGGGTTGAAGGAAGAGCACTTCATCTTGATTTACCAGTTTCTCTTAAACATGCTGTTTTGGGAGCAAAAGAAGAAGTTGAGACGTTGGAGGGACGTGTGGTTTTAACGATTCCTGCTTGGTCAAGTTCTGATCGCGTTTTACGGCTGAAAGGAAAAGGGCTTCGTTTAAAAAATGGTACAAGAGATGATCTTTATGTGCATGTTCGCATTATGTTGCCGGAAGGAGAAAATGCGGCGCTAGAACAGTTTTTGCAAATGCAACCAGATTAATTTTAAAATTTTTTATATATAAAAGCGCAGTTTTAGTTTGATTTTAAACCAATTGCTTGAAGAAAAAGTTGACCTGTGTCATAGGCAGATGAACAATATTAATTTTAAGTAACAATGGGGCAGTGCTGATGGCTAAGGGTAATGGTTTGTTGTACGGTAAGCGTGGTTTAATTTTGGGGTTGGCCAATAATCGCTCCATCGCTTGGGGAATCGCTAAAGCGGCAAGTAGCGCAGGGGCAGAGCTTGCTTTTACCTATCAGGGTGAAGCAATGAAAAAGCGTGTTGAGCCTTTGGCTGAAGAATTAAAGGGGTTTGTTTGTGGACATTGTGATGTTTCTGACAGTGTCTCTATTGATACGGTCTTTAGAGAAATAGAGAAGAAATGGGGGAAACTCGATTTTTTAGTTCATGCTATTGGTTTTTCTGATAAAGACGAATTAAGTGGTCGTTATATTGATATCAGCGAATCAAATTTTATGATGACCATGAATATTTCCGTTTATTCCCTAACAGCTCTAACGAAGCGTGCAGAGAAATTGATGCCAGATGGTGGGTCAATCTTGACACTGACCTATTATGGTGCAGAAAAGGTTGTTCCCAATTATAATGTAATGGGGGTTGCCAAAGCAGCTCTTGAAGCGAGCGTGAAATATTTAGCGGTAGATTTAGGCCCTCAAAATATTCGTGTTAATGCTATATCTGCTGGACCAATTAAAACGTTAGCGGCTTCTGGTATTGGTGATTTTCGTTATATTTTAAAATGGAATGAGTATAATGCTCCATTACGTCGTACGGTAACAATTGAAGAGGTTGGTGATTCTGCGCTTTATTTTCTTTCAGATTTGTCTCGTTCTGTCACCGGTGAAGTCCATCATGTCGATTCGGGTTATAATATCATAGGTATGAAAGCAGTTGATGCGCCAGACATTTCTGTCGTTAAAGAATAAAGTTTGGTTTATAGGATTTTATTGGACAGCAGTAATTTGACCAACTTTAAAGTGGCTAAGAGTATTTGGGAGCAAAGAGCTACCTTTTTTATAGCATACAACATACGTTGTCGTTGTATATATTTGACAGAGAAACGGATCTTTTTTCATGTCGCATAATACATTTGGTCATTTGTTTCGTGTAACAACATGGGGTGAAAGTCATGGTGCTGCTCTTGGTTGTGTCATTGATGGTTGTCCACCTGGAATTATTTTTACTCTTGCAGAAGTTCAAGCTTATCTTGATAAACGCAAACCAGGACAATCAAAATATATAACGCAGCGCCGAGAACCAGATGAAGTAGAGGTTCTTTCAGGAGTTGTTGTTCAAGACGATGGGACAACATTGGTGACGACCGGTACACCAATTTCTCTGTTGATTCGAAACACAGATCAGCGTTCGAAGGATTATAGCTCGGTTGCTCATCAGTATCGTCCAGGACATGCGGATTATACTTATGATATTAAATATGGCATTCGTGATTTTCGAGGTGGGGGACGTGCTTCAGCACGGGAGACGGCAGCACGTGTTGCAGCTGGTGCATTTGCTCGTAAAATCGTTCCTGGTTTGATTGTACGAGGAGCAGTGATAGCAATTGGTCCTCATAATATTAATCGTGATCGGTGGGATTGGTCAGAGGTTGATAATAATCCTTTTTTTACAGCTGATGCAGAGATGGTTCCCATTTTTAGTGATTATATCAGTAAACTCCGTAAAGAGGGAACATCTGTTGGTGCGGTTGTTGAGATCGTTGCAGAAAATGTTCCGGCAGGTTTAGGAGCCCCTATTTATGCAAAGCTTGATCAAGATATTGCATCGTTACTTATGTCGATTAATGCGGTAAAAGGTGTGGAAATTGGTGATGGTTTTGCGGCAGCCCGCCTGAGGGGAGAAGAAAATGCCGATGAAATGCGAATGGGAAATGATGGAAAACCGCTTTTTTTATCCAATCATGCTGGTGGTATTTTAGGGGGAATATCGAGTGGACAGCCAATAGTTGCACGTTTTGCTGTAAAGCCTACTTCATCAATTTTAACGCCTCGTCGCTCCATTGATGTTGATGGTCATGATATAGATGTTATAACGAAGGGACGTCATGATCCATGTGTTGGGATTCGTGCCGTTCCTGTTGGTGAAGCGATGGTTGCTTGTGCTATTGCTGACCATTATCTAAGACATCGCGGTCAAGTTGGGTGATTAAAAAGGTGAACAATGGCGTATGATGAAAAAAAAATTGTTTCTGCACTTAAAGCTTTTGAACGCGGTGAAATTGTTGTGGTGACAGATGATGATGGCCGTGAAAATGAGGGTGATTTAACTGTTGCTGCAGCGCATTGTACAGAAGAAAAGATGGCGTTTATTCTTCGTCACACAACAGGTATTGTGTGTACACCTATGCCAAAAAAAGAAGCACAACGGTTTAATCTTGCTCCTATGGTACCAGATAATAACTCTGCACATGGGACGCAATTTACTGTTACTGTGGATTTTAAACGTGGGATAACGACGGGTATTTCCGCACATGACCGCACATTAGCAGTTCGTAATCTTGCTAATCCAAATGCTGGTGCTCACGATTTTGTCCGTCCAGGACATATTTTTCCTTTGATTGCGCATGAAGGGGGGGTGCTCATGCGTTCAGGTCACACGGAGGCTGCTGTTGATTTATGTAAATTAGCTGGTTTGCCACCAGTTGGTGTTATTGGTGAGTTGGTCAATGATGATGGCAGCGTTAAACATGGCGATCAGATCATGAAATTTGCACAAGAACATCGGTTACATATGATAACGGTTGCAGATTTAATTGCTTACCGTCAACGTAAGGAAATATTGATCAAACATGTTGGAGAAATGCCTATTGAAACATCTATAGGTCCCGCTATTGTTCAAAGTTATCAACTCCCTTGGGAAGCCATTCAGCATATTGCAATTGTTTTTGGTGATGTCCGTGAGGGTGAGGATATTCCTGTGTATTTACATCATGAAAACATTATAAATGACGTTTTTTGTCAAGCTTCAGATATTATGGTGATGATGCAGCATATGATGGAAAAAGAAAAACGTGGCATATTTATTTATTTGCGTAAAGGATCTGTTATGCAATCAACTATTGATATTCAAAATATGGCAAGAGACAGTTCAGAAAACCATGTGCAGGCGATTGAACGCGAAGAAGAATGGCGCAAAATTGGTTTAGGATCACAAATTTTAAAATATCTAGGAATAGGCTCTGTTATTGTTTATGCTGCTAAAGAGCATCATTATGTAGGTTTAGAAGGTTTTGGAATTCATATATCCAGAACAGATATTTTTTGAGGTTCATATGAAAAAAGAGATACAAGAGGGGGATATTACGACCTTAAGCTTTGAGCAAGCGCTTAAGCAACTTGAAGTTATTGTCGAAAATTTGGAACGTGGCGATGTGCCTTTGGAACAATCCATTGATATTTATGAACGCGGTGAAGCGCTTAAAAAGCATTGTGAAAAACTCTTAAGAGTTGCTGAAGCTAAAGTTGAAAAAATACAGCTTTCAGAAGAAGGTTCTCCAGAAGGAGTAGAACCACTTGATGCTAAATAATATTAAATATTTTGGATATTTATTGTGAAACGAGGAGATATAATAACCTTTTTTATAGAAAATTAAATCTATTGATTTCTTTTTTATAAAATAAGTTAAAAATGAGGAAAGTATAGCTCATCTCAAATAGAAAAGAACATTTTTCAGTAAAAAAGATGCAAAACTGTAAATAAGAGTAGAGAAGATATATCTTTATCGTTGCGTTTTTTTGAGTTAAGATAATAGAAAGGTTTTTTTTGTCTCAGGTCTTAACACCATTGCTTGACCGTGTTTGTTTTCCGCAAGATTTGCGGGCATTGCCTGAGTCTGATCTGGTACAGTTGGCTGATGAGTTGCGAACCGCAACAATTGATGCGGTTTCTGTAACAGGTGGTCATCTTGGGGCGGGACTTGGTGTTGTTGAGCTCACTGTTGCATTACATTATATTTTTAATACACCAGAAGATAGGATTATTTGGGATGTTGGTCATCAAACCTATCCACACAAGATTTTAACAGGGCGTAGAGAAAAAATTCGCACATTACGTAAAGAGGGCGGATTATCAGGTTTTACAAAACGTTCAGAAAGTGTGTATGATCCATTTGGAGCGGGTCATTCGTCTACTTCTATTTCAGCGGGGCTTGGCATGGCGGTGGCAAGTGCTTTGAAAGCAGAGACAAGACGCAATATCATAGCTGTCATTGGTGATGGTGCAATGTCTGCGGGCATGGCTTATGAAGCAATGAACAATGCTGGTGCTTTGGATGCACGCTTGATTGTTGTTCTTAATGATAACGATATGTCTATCGCACCACCTACAGGTGCTATGAGTGCACATCTTGCACGATTAGTATCTCGTCCTTCTTATCGTCATTTGCGTGAACGCGTAAAGATGTTGAGCGAAAAATTGCCAAAGTTTTTTTTGGATAAGGCGCGTCGTTCAGAGGAATTTGCGCGTGGACTTTTGGTTGGGGGAACTTTATTTGATGAGCTTGGCTTTTATTACGTTGGACCCATAGATGGGCACAATTTGGGGCATTTATTGCCTGTTTTAAAAAATGTTCGTGAATATCCTAGTGGTCCTGTTTTGGTGCATGTTGTCACATATAAGGGAAAGGGATATCCACCTGCAGAAGCCTCACCTGATAAATATCATGGTGTTAATCGTTTTGATGTCATGACAGGAAAACAGGTTAAAGCATCAAGTAATATTCTACCCTATACCAAGGTATTTTCTAAAGCTTTAATAGAAGAAGCTCGCCATGATGATAAGATTGTTGGCATAACAGCAGCGATGCCAACAGGGACAGGTCTTGATTCTTTTGCGAAAAAATTTCCTGAAAAAATGTTTGATGTTGGTATCGCTGAGCAACATGCCGTAACTTTTGCGGCAGGTCTTGCTTGTGAAGGGTACAAGCCTTTTGTTGCAATTTATTCTACTTTTTTACAGCGTGCTTATGATCAAATTATTCATGATGTATCAATTCAAAAATTACCAGTACGTTTTGCTATTGACCGTGCAGGTTTTGTGGGGGCAGATGGTGCAACACATGCTGGAAGTTTTGATATTGTTTTTTTGTCCACTCTTCCTGAGTTTGTTGTTATGGCACCTTCTGATGAGCTTGAACTGATGCATATGGTGCGTACAGCTGCAGCTTATGATCAGGGACCAATTTCTTTTCGTTATCCACGTGGTGAGGGCATTGGTATAGATTTACCGCAACGTGGTGAGTTATTAGAAATTGGAAAAGGGCGTGTTCTGCGTGAAGGAAATAGGATCGCTTTGGTTTGTTTTGGAACGCGGATGTCAGAAGTGTTGCAAGCTGCTGATGCATTGGAGGCTGAAAGATTATCTACGACGGTTGCAGATGCACGGTTTGCGAAACCTTTAGATAAGGATTTGATGTGTCGTTTGGCACGTGAGCATGAAGTATTGGTGACAATTGAAGAAGGGGCAATCGGTGGTTTTGGAGCGCACATATTACAATTTTTAGCGCAAGAAGGGCTCTTAGAGCATGGTTTGAAAGCTCGCACACTAAAACTTCCTGATGAGTATTTGAATCATGGTGCACCAGAAAAAGTTCTTTCACGTATCGGGCTTGATGCTATGGGTATTGTCAATACGGTTTTTGCTGCTTTAGGACGCGAGATTCGAACAAGATAAAAAATTTGAGTGTGATATGGCTGCCAGAAAAAGGCTCGATATTCTCTTAGTTGAAAAAAACTTTTTTACGACACGTTCACGCGCACGTGATGCTGTTATGCGTCAAACTGTTAAAGTTAACGGCGAAATCGTTTTTAAAGCTGGGCAAATCGTTTTTGATGATGCAGAGATTGCTGTTTGTGATCCAGCGCAGAATTATGTTTCTCGGGCAGCATTAAAATTGATTGCTGCACTTGATGCATTTCCGATTATAACAGATAAAGTGACGGCCATTGATGTTGGTGCATCAACAGGTGGTTTTACACAAGTTCTCTTAGAGCGTGGATCGGCTCATGTAATTGCCGTTGATGTTGGGCATCATCAATTTGATAAACGTTTATTGGGCAACAGTGCTATAACGTTATTAGAAGGCTTGAATGTTAGAGATTTTCAACATAAACATTTAGGTGGGCGAGAAATTGATCTTATCGTTTCAGATGTTAGCTTTATTTCTCTCAAACTTGCATTGCCTCCCGTTTTGTCTTTAGCCAAGAAGGGCGCCCAAGCTGTTTTACTGGTAAAGCCTCAGTTTGAGGTTGGTCGTAAACACTTTAGTAAGGGAGGAATATTAAATCCATCAATAGCTAAAGAAATTGCTGAGGCGCTTTTTGTTTGGTTAAATACACAAACAGGGTGGAGCGCAAGAGGTTTAATTCCTTCCCCTATTACAGGTGGTGATGGCAACGTGGAATATTTACTATTCGGAGAAAAACAAGAGTGAGTGACAATGTCATAATCGACCATATCGGAGCAAATGGGTATGGTACTTCTAGGACGTCTCACGGCTTCGTTTATGTTCCTTTTACTTTACCAGGAGAGTGTGCTGAAATCACTGTTCATGGAAAATATGCAACATGTATAGCATTAAAAGAAAAATCATTAGAACGCATTGATACTCTTTGTCAGCATTTTGGAGAATGTGGAGGGTGTACTCTTCAGCATTGGCATATGGATGCTTATCGCGTATGGAAACAACAATTGGTTGTTGATGCGCTTAAAAAGTATGGACTTAATAATGTTGTTGCGCCTTTAATAGAATGTAAACCTTATAGCCGACGGCGGATTACTCTAACAGCATCTATGACCCCACAGGGGCAAAAAGTTGGTTTTAACCGTTATCTCTCTCATGAGATTGTAGCTCTTGAGGAATGTCCAGTAAGCCGTCCAGAGCTTATTTCTCAGTTGCATAATATTAGAGAGCTCTGTGCTTTTCTAAGCAGCTCTGCCAAACGGTTTCATGTTACAATAACACGTGTTGAAAATGGTTTAGATGTTGCTTTAAGCGGTTGCATTGTACACCATGAATCACTTCGTCAGAAAATGATCAGTGCTGCTCTTTCATATGGGATTATACGTTTATCTGTTGACGGTGAAGTTTTGGTTGAACGAGAAAAACCAGAAATTTACTTTGGAGATGTCCTTGTTGAATTTCCTTCTGGTGGTTTTCTTCAAGCAACCTGCGAAGCTGAAAATATAATGGGCAATATTATTTTGACTCATTTAAAAAAAGCAAAGAATGCTGTTGATTTGTTTTCAGGGATAGGAACATTTACCTTGCGTATGGCAAAAAAGATGAATGTTCATGCAGTAGAAGATAATGAAGATGCATTAAGAAATCTAAATACAGCAGCACGTTTTGCAACTGGTTTAAAAACGGTCACTTGTGAAAAACGTGATCTTTTCCGACATCCCCTTTCTGTAAAGGAACTTGAGTGTTTTGAGAGTGTTGTTTTTGATCCTCCCCGTGCTGGTGCAGAGCAACAAGTACGTGAATTAGCGAAGACAACAGTATCACGTGTTGTGGCAATTTCCTGTAATCCTACTACATTTGCTCGTGATTTATCTCTTCTTGTTGCAGGGGGGTATACAGTAGAAAAAATCATACCGATTGATCAATTTTTATGGTCACCACATGTCGAAATTGTTGCTGTTTTGAGCAAAAAGAAAAAAAAGAAAGCTTGGAAGCTTTAGCCTAAAATTTTTTAATGCCATGAAGACTTTTTTAAAAGTTTACTTGAGTATTATTATAAAAATCTCTCCAAAATTTCTCTATAATAATAACCTTTTGCTCGTTGAATTAAGAGCACTGAATGTAGAAAGTGTTTTTTATTTTAAACTTTTTTATTATGAAATATAAAAGGTAAATTACCCCACACAAAAGACTAATGTATTACGAAGAAGATGTATCTGAACAAGCCGGTGCCAGTGTTATATTTGCCATCTCTCAATGTTTCTACAACTCTTGGTACTTGAGAGGGGACATAAGAGGAATCTTTGGTCCTGTCTTTTACAGTTTTTATTCATATAACTCCCCCCACCTGTAACGTACAAACGAAAGATTTTGATTGATTCAACATGGAACAGATTTGAAATGAGAGAATCTTATGGAATTCAAGGTTCTAATTCAATATGAAAAACGATAGATTATCTTTATAAATCAACGCATTGTACCCCCCCCTCACAAAGTGGTCGTGATAGACGAGAAGGAGGCAATATTGGGAAGGAATGAGAACGCTTATTCCTTTATAAGCGCAGTTCCACCGATTGTCATATTATTGATTCGAAGATGAGGTTGACCAACACCAACAGGGACATTTTGGCCAGCTTTTCCACAGAGACCGATACCATTATCAAGTTTACTATCATTACCAATCATTGTAATACGTTTCATAGCATCCGGTCCATTTCCAATAAGAGTTGCGCCTTTGATTGGTGCTACAATTTTACCATTTTCTACTCGGTATGCTTCAGTACATTCAAAGACGAATTTTCCAGAAGTAATATCAACTTGTCCTCCACCAAATGAAACAGCATAGATACCATGTTTGAGTGAAGAAAGGATTTCTTCAGGTGTTTTATCTCCTCCTAGCATGATTGTATTGGTCATTCGTGGCATTGGTGCATGAGCATAAGATTCACGCCGTCCATTCCCAGTTGATTTACTTCCCATAAGCCGTGCATTAAGCCTGTCTTGCATAAAACCAACGAGCTTTCCATTTTCAATGAGAACGTTATATCCTGAAGGGGTCCCCTCATCGTCGACAGTGAGAGAACCACGGCATTGTGGAATTGTTCCATCATCAACAACTGTAACACCTTTTGCCGCAACTTGTTGTCCTAAAAGTCCAGCAAAAGCGGATGTTTTTTTACGGTTAAAGTCACCTTCTAAACCATGACCTACGGCTTCATGGAGCATAACGCCAGGCCATCCATTGGCTAAGACAACATCAAAAGATCCTGCAGGTGCTGCTTCTGCTTCTAAATTTGTTAAAGCCATACGTAAGGCTTCATCCGCAGCTTTTTTCCAATTGTCTTCATGAATAAATTGGTCAAATGCTTGTCGCCCTCCACATCCATAAAAACCATTTTCACGTCGATTGCCTTCAGCTGCGACTACAGATATAGAAAGCCGCACAAGGGGACGAATATCACGAACCAAATAACCATCTGCACGTAAAATTTCAACATGTTGTAGCGAGCCGGAAAGAGAAGCAGTCACTTGATGCAATTTATCATTTTTAGCACGTAAATAGGCATCAATTTTTTGCAAAAGAGCACTTTTTTCTTCAAATGATGGAGCATCAAGGGGATTATGCGGTTGATAAAGTCTCTTGTTTGTTTGTTGAGGTGCTATGCTATAAGTCCCTGCATGATTATTATAGGTAATAGCTTTAGCTGCTTCACTGGCACGTTTGAGTGCAGCAGCTGATAATTCACTAGAATATGCATATCCGGTAGCTTCTCCAGCAACGACACGCAGACCAAATCCCATATCTTGATGGAAAGAGCCGTTTTTAAGCTGTCCATTATCAAATAAAAGAGCTTCGCTTTCTGTATACTCAAGGTAAAGCTCACCGTCATCAGCATGATGAAGCGTTTCCTGTACAAGTGATTGCACTTTAGAGGAAGCAATATCAAAATGATCAATCAGCGATTTCATAAGAATTATCCTATTTTTATGGGGACTTAGAAGATTTTTATTAATCTAATTTAAGAAGCTTTCAAAATATACAATGAGATTTTAATCGTCTAAAGTGTATCGATTTCATTCATGTAGGTAAGGTTGTATAGGCGTCGCCAAGACCATGAAGGTCAACGAAACCTCCAATCCCTTGTTCAGGAGTTGTAAAAATAAAATAAGTTGCCATTTTTCCTTTTAAAAAGAGCTGCAATATGTCTTCTTTAAGAAAGGCTTCAGCAACACAATTATCACCAAGACAACGACGATATTCCATTCTGCCCATATTTTTATCGTCAATTTTAATTCCAACACCAGGACGTAATTCAACGCGAATCGGAACAAAAACACGCATCAAAGCACCTTGCTTTTGAGGAAGTTTATAAAATGTAACGCGCAAGGTAATATCATGACGACCTTGTGTATGAACGTTTTGTACAACTTCACACTGCATGTTAGGTGTACCTGGCGGTAGAGTACAAACTTTTGTCCATGCACCATAGGTTTGTGGAGCAGGGACATTTTGCGCATAGGGTGTTTGTGCAAATGCATGATTGATAAAACTACTATAAAGTGTGTAAAGAACAGCACCAATAAAAAAACTTTTTTTGAGTAATTTATGAAGTATCACAGAAAATCCTATCCGACTCAACACACACACAACCATGCATAGATTTACATAAAAAAATGAATTCCCCACATAAAAACTATAACACAAAATCAGTATTTACCCAAATATATTAATCCATAGGATATATTTTTATGATACATTTGTAATGTAGGAGAGAATGTTGATTGAAAAAATGTATTTTTGTTGCCAATATTTCCATCTATTTTTAGGGGATACGTGCGAACGAGGTATTTCATATTTTCTCAAAAATACGATTGGTCTTAATTGATCATTTCCATACGCTAGATAATATTTGTCAGATAATATTGGTTTGTGAATGACAGAAATGGAAAAGGGCTTTGAGCGGAATGTCAGTTTCAGGAGAGTTATCGGTTGTGAATGGTAAATCAACGCCACCAAAATCCGGTATTGGTGATTATATCACGTTATTAAAGCCACGTGTTATGTCTCTTGTGGTCTTTACGGCTCTGGTTGGTTTGCTTGTATCGCCTGTTCCTATCAATCCGTTGTATGGTTTTTTAGCGATTTTATGTATTGCTATCGGTGGTGGCGGTGCGGGAGCACTGAATATGTGGTATGATGCTGACATTGATGCCGTGATGGAACGGACCAAAAAGCGTCCTATTCCTATGGGTAAAATCAGTTCCCGAAAAGCATTTATTTTTGGCATGGTTCTTTCTATGCTTTCGGTATTGGTTATGGGGAGCTTCATTAATTGGTTTGCGGCATTTTTTCTTGCGTTTACGATTTTCTTTTATGTTGTTATCTATACAATTTGGTTAAAGCGTATCACACCACAAAATATTGTTATTGGTGGTGCTTCTGGGGCTTTTCCACCAATGATTGGATGGGCCGTGACAACAGGGACAGTGAGTATTGATAGCTTTTTATTATTTTTAATCATTTTTATGTGGACCCCCCCTCATTTTTGGTCTCTTTCTTTATTTTCATCTCTTGATTATGAGGCAGCAGGTATCCCTATGATGCCTAATGTACGAGGTGAACATTCAACAAAAAAACAGATTTTATTTTATACTATTTTGATGGCATTATGCGCAGCTGCTCCTTGCTTTACTGGTCTTGGTGGAATTTTTTATGGTATTTTTTCAACAATTTTAAGCATTATCTTTGTTTATTTTGCCTATCGTTTGTGGAAAGCTGATACACATAATGAAACTATTTTGATGGCAAAAAAACTGTTTTTCTTTTCATTACTTTATTTGGCAGCTATCTTTGGAGTTCTTTTGATTGAATCTCTTGTTTGGTATTTTATCGCTCTTTAGTCGCGTAAAATGAAAGAACAAATTTTAAAAGAGCTTTGTTGCAAGAACATATTGTAAGAAAACACGATAGAGTGTGTTCTTATGCAAAAGATGGTATTGCCAGTTTTTTTACATTGCTTATTCGTGTATAATGATAGGTTGTTTGAATATATAGCTAAAACTGTAGAGATTAAGGATGATTTATGTCTGGACTTCCCCCTTTAACGATACGTCTTTGTGGTCCACGTGGATTTTGTGCAGGGGTTGATCGTGCTATCCAGATTGTTCTCCTTGCATTAAAAAAATATGGTGTTCCAGTATATGTTCGTCATGAAATTGTACACAACCGCTACGTGGTTGAGGGATTACAACAACGGGGAGCCGTTTTTGTTGAAGAACTTGATGAGATTCCAGAAGAACATCGCAATCAACCGGTTGTTTTTTCTGCTCATGGTGTACCAAAATCTGTTTCAGAAGAAGCACGATGCTATAATTTGTTTTATCTCGATGCAACATGTCCGTTGGTCTCGAAAGTTCATAAACAAGCGATACGACATCAACGTCATGGTCGTCATGTTATATTGATTGGTCATGCTGGTCATCCTGAGGTGATAGGGACAATGGGACAGCTTGAAGAAGGGGCTGTGACGCTTATTGAAACGATAGAAGATGCTTTGCATTACCAACCCAATGATCCAGATAAATTAGGATTTGTTACACAAACAACGCTTTCTGTTGAAGATACTGCAGGAATTCTCGATATATTACAACAACGTTTCCCTACATTAGCGGCCCCAGCGGCTGAGTCAATTTGCTATGCTACAACGAATCGACAAGATGCGGTTAAGGCAGCAGCAAAGGGGAGTGATTTGTTTTTGATTGTTGGAGCGCCAAATTCTTCTAATTCACGACGTTTAGTAGAGGTTGCTGAAAAGTCTGGTGCGCGGCAAGCTATTTTAGTTCAGCGCGCTGATGAAATTAATTTTGAAAACCTAAAAGCTCTTTCTATTGTCAGTCTTTCAGCAGGGGCTTCGGCTCCTGAAATTATTATTGATGAAATTATTTCAGCGTTTCGTGAGCGTTATGATGTCACAATAGAATTAGCTGAAACAGCGGTAGAAACGGAAAAATTTTTAGTGAGTCGCGAATTACGTGACGTCATTTTAACGTCTCAAGATATGGCTTTCGTCAATGGTCAAGCAAATAATGCAAAAAATGAAAATCAGAATACAGACATGTCTACAACGAAAGCAGAATAATGGCCGTTTATACAGATATTCATTCAAATGATTTAAAAGTGTTTTTAACACGTTATGCAATAGGGTCACTTTTGTCTTATCAAGGTATAGAGGAGGGGATTGAAAATTCTAATTTTATGTTAGAGACAACACAAGGGCGATTTATTTTAACACTTTATGAAAAACGTATTTCAAAAGATGATTTACCTTTTTTTTGTCGCTTGATGCAGCATTTAGGACAGCGTGGAATTCCTTGTCCTCAACCTGTTATTCAAAATGATGGAATGATGATCTGTGAATTAGCAGGACGCCCTGCTGCTATTATTACTTTTCTGGAAGGAGAGTGGGTCCGCCAGCCCACTATAGATCATTGTGGTGAAGTGGGGACGGGGCTCGCACAATTACATTTAGCAGGACAGGATTTTACACTCAGTCGTAAAAATACTCTTTCTGTTATGGATTGGCAGGTATTGTGGCAACGTTGTCAAACAAAAGAAGATGCATTATTAAAAGAATTTGGACAAAAAATTGAGTTTGAATTGGCTTTTTTACAGGAAAATTGGCCGCTCAATTTACCAATAGGCATTATCCATGCAGATTTATTTAATGATAACGTCTTTTTTGTGAATCATCGTCTTTCTGGGATGATAGATTTCTATTTTGCTTGTAATGACTTTTTTGCTTATGATTTAGCGATCTGTTTAAATGCTTGGTGCTTTGAGCCTGATCATTCCTATAATCTGGCCAAAGCACGTAAGTTATTGGAAAATTATCAAAAAATAAGACCATTGATCCCTTTAGAATTGGACAAGATTGTTTTGTTAGCTCGTGGTGCGTCTTTACGTTTCTTACTCACACGTCTTTATGATTGGTTTAATACACCGCCTAATAGCTTTGTTATTAAGAAAGATCCATGGGAGTATTGGCACAAGCTTTGTTTTTTCAGTAATGTAAATTCGCTAAGTGAATTAGGTTTTTAAATTTTATGGCAACTCAACAAAAAGTCGTTGAAATTTATACAGATGGTGCTTGCTCAGGGAACCCTGGAATTGGAGGATGGGGAGCAATTTTACGCTGGAATGGTCATGAACGTGAGCTTTATGGCGGTAAGGTCCATACGACAAACAATCAAATGGAAATCATGGCGGCAATTTGTGCATTAAAGGCGCTTAAAGAGCCCTGTTTGGTCGACCTTTATACAGACTCAGTTTATGTGCGTAACGGTATATCTAAGTGGATTGAAGATTGGAAAAAGAATAATTGGCGCACCGCATCAAAAAAGCCTGTTAAAAATATGGAGCTATGGCAAGCTCTTGAGGATGCTTGTTCTTGTCATACAGTCAGATGGCACTGGGTAAAAGGGCATGCGGGACATCCAGAAAATGAACGCGCAGATGCCCTTGCTCGCAAAGCAATTACTCAATATCGCGAAAATGGACATTTTACAGCATAATTGCTGTTTGAGAGCTTTTTCTTTTATTACGGAGTCACAAGAGGGGTTGGCTGCGTATGGAATATGAATGTTCCACTTAAGGCGTAATCTTTAAAAGAAACTGTATAAAAAATTTTTTGGTTTATTTCTTCTGGAGCGAAATAGAGTGGAGCACTGAAGAGTGTATATTCTGCGTTATCACTGACTTTTTTTGCTGCTCCAATTTGCATTTCTCCTCCATCTAAAAAGAGAGAGGAAGGAGTGGTTTTGTTGTTATTTTGTATTTTTATAAGAAGGGTACTGTTATTTTTTTCGGCACTTATTTTTAGTGCATTCTGCATCATGCGGGGCAAAGAATCTTGGGCATTTTTTAAGAAGGAAGCAGGAAGATGTTTATTTTTAAGAGCAGATGGCGAAAAATCAAAGTTAACAGTAAATGGAAGACAGATTTTATTACATAATCCAAGAGTGAAAGCACCACTTAAATTTTTGCTTGAACCAGAAAGATTGAAGGGCAATATTACTTTATCTTTATAGCCTAATGACCAATCATTTTCTGTTTCAAAAAGCTGTGGGGTAGGATAAAAGATTTCATAAGAAACCTGTTGGTTGAAATTAAAAAACGGTGCCATGCCAGAATTACCTGGATTACGCCAGTAAGTTTTCCATCCTGGTTTAAGCACAATCTCAATAATGCCTTCTCTTATTCCAGAAAGAGAAGGTTCGGTGATCGCTAATCGGATACGACCACCATCTGATTCATACCAAGATGTTGCGAAAAGCTGGAGTTTTTGTCCTTTTTGAGCATTTACAGGAATGTTAAGTAATTCTAAAACTATGAATGTTAAGCTTAAAGTAACTAAAAGATTTTTATAAAAGAAAGTTGCGATATTTTGTAAATTTGTAAATATATGACTTTTTTTCATTGGAGTTTTATTTTCCTAGTGTACTAAATGAACAAACTTTTATCATGTAAATTATGGAGAATAACAAATTAATGAAGCGGTGTAATGGCTTTTTAGGTGGACAATTACTCATAGCAATGCCTGGGATGAATGACAAACGCTTTATTCGTTCTGTTATTTACATTTGCGCGCATTCTGATGCCGGTGCGATGGGCATTATTCTCAATCAATTGCATCATATTGATTTTCCAGAGCTTTTGCTTCACTTGGGAGTCATAGACAGTGGCCAAAAAAAAAGTCTTTCTGAACCAATAAAACAGTTTCCAGTTCGCTATGGTGGTCCTGTTGATCCTTCGCGTGGTTTTGTCCTTCATTCAGATGATTATGCTTGTGAAGAAACTGTTTTTATTGCAGATAAGGTCTGTTTTACTGCGACAATTGATATATTAAAAGCGATCAGTTGCGAACAAGGTCCGCAACATGCACTGGTAGCATTAGGTTATGCTGGATGGAAAGCGGGGCAACTTGAGGCAGAAATTTCTACAAATGGTTGGCTAATCAGTTCTACATCACCTAGTTTTCTTTTTGAAAGCGATTTAAGCTGCAAGTATGATAAAAGTTTAACACGCATGGGTATCGATCCAACTTATCTTGCTTCTGAAATGGGACATGCATAGAGTTTTTTCTAAGCTTTTTAACTTTACACGTTATTTTATCCCTTATGTTTTTACTTTATAAGGGAAATGGCTCTGAACGAGCGTAATTAATTCTTCTATGGCAATCGGTTTCGTTACAAGTGTGCTTTGAACATATTTACAGCCTTCTTGACGGAGGAAGATCGCTTCTTTTTCATTTTCAACACCTTCTGCGATAATTTGCAAATTAAGATCTGTTGCCATATTAATGATAGACTTGAGAACAATTTTCTTCTTAAGGGAGTCGATTGAAATAAGTGAACGATCAAGTTTAACCATATCAAATGGATAACGTACGAGATAGGTCAGAGACGAATAACCTGTTCCAAAATTATCGAGTGCGAGATTCATTCCAAGTGTTTTAATTTGTTCGAGAAAGTGCGCTGATTGTTCAGGATTATTTCTTAAGACAAATTCAGATATTTCAATCATCAAACGTCCTTTGTGGAGCGGATGACGAAGCAAAGCGGCGCGCAATTGACTGATAAAACGAGGATGAATCATTTCTGCGCTTGGTAAATTAATTGAAATAAAGAAAGATTGTTGGGAAAACTTTTCTTGTACATTTATAAGATCGATAATGGCATTATCGATGATAAATTGTGACAAATTCATAACAATTTGTTCGTTTTCTACGATTTTTATGAAATCAGAGACATTTAAATTTCCATAAGTAGGGTGATGCCATTCTACAATTGTTTCAAAACCAATGATATGTCCATCTGATAAATTAAGAATAGGATGGTAGAGGATTTTTATCTCATTACGTTTTATGGCATAATGAACATCTTTCTCCAGAGTATTATGTTCGAGACCCAAAGTGCGAAAATTAGGACGAAAAGGTTCAATATGGTTTCCACCCATTTGTTTTGCGCGAATCATCGCTAATTCACTATCATTAAAAATATCTTTAGCCGTCGATCGACTTTCACTCCATGTAACCAATCCGATAGAAGTTGAAAGGATTATTTTGTTTTCTGAAAGTGAAATAGGTGCTGAAATTGTTTTGTGCAAATGATCTGCAAATGCTGCAATTTTTTGTGGTTCAGTTTCACTGAGTAAAATAATTGCAAAGCGGTCTGCTGAAAGGCGCGATAAGGTGTCTTGAAAATTAATGAGACGGTTTAAACGACGTGCGATTATAAGCAGTACAGTATCCCCAACTGCTATGCCTAATTTGCGATTAATTTGGCGAAAATTGTCAAAATCAATCATAAAGACAGTCGGTCTAATTTTGATATTTGCTTTCGCCAAAGAGGTATAATTTTGTAGTCTATCGAAGAAAATTTGTTGGTTAGGAAGGCCGGTTAAGCTGTCGTGGATTGCATCATGCAATAAGCGTTCTTCGGATTTTTTGTGGTTAGTAATATTGACAATGGTTCCAATGACACGTGTGATTTTCCCATCTTTTTGCATAGCCGGACGTGCACGAAGAGAAAACCAATGATAATAACCACCACCGGAAGAAAGCCGAAAAATTTGATCAATGCGCCCTTTTTTATTTTTAAGAATGATATCTAATACGGCTTGAAAGCGTTCACGATCATCATGGTGCAAGGCTGAAATCCAGTTGCGCATAGGTCCATTGAGGTTATGAATTTCAGTACCAAAAAGGGTTGCCATGTTTGGATGTACAACAATACGGTCACGCTCAATATTCCAATCCCAAATAATATTTCCAGCTCCTTTTGCTGCGAGTACTTGTTGTTCAAGATCGGAAAATATTCCTTCATGGAAAGCGTCATTAGAAAAAGTTTGTTGCAGGACAGTAAAGCTGATGAGAAGAACAATGAGCACTAGTCCCCCCGCTAATGCTGGCTGGATAATATCATTGTTTAAATATCCAGCTATGCAGGCATAGGCTCCAACACACCAAAAGCTAATGAGCAACCATGTTGGGATAAGCATAATGGCGCGGTCATAGCTTCTGATTGAGAAATAGATAATTAATATTATACCAAGCACAGCGGTAAGACCAAAAGACAAACGCGCAATTCCAGCTGCTCTGATTGGATCATAAATAGCAAAGGCTCCTAGACTGCAAAAGGCAATGGTCCAAGCGATAGCACCGTAACTAAAATGATAATGCCAGCGGTTAAGGCTGAGATAGGTAAAAAGAAAAATGAAGAGTGTAGCAGTAAGTGCTACTTCTGTACCAGCACGCCAGATTGGTTGTGTTGTGAGTGTAACTGCAAAGAATTTATTTAAAAAGTTGAAGTCAATACCAATATAAAAAAGCACAGCCCAAGCAACAGCTGCTGTTGCAGGAAACAGCCCTGTTCCACGGACGACGAAGAGAACAGTTAACAAAAGCGCTAAGAGACCAGATATACCAAGAAGAATACCATGATAAAGCGTATAAGAATTAATTGCATCTTTATAAGCTTCAGGTTGCCATAAATAGATTTGCGGTAGATTTGCAGAGTTAAGTTCGGCCACAAATGTAACAACAGCACCAGGGTTAAGGGTAATACGAAAGATGTCAGAGTTTGCACTAAGTTGACGATCGAGGGAAAAACCTTCGCTTGGCGTTATGGATTGAATCCTTGCTGATCCGAGATCTGGCCAAAAAAACCCAGAACGCGCCATGCGGTAATGGGGGGCAACGATGAGACGATCGACTTGTTCATCTGTTGGATTTGCAAGAGAAAAAACTGCCCAATTTCCGGAAAATTTTTCATTTTTTGCCTGCACTTCAATACGCCATACAATACCATCTGGTCCTGGCGCTGTACTTGTTTGAAAAATAGAGTTGTTTGTATGGTGAATTTCAATTGCTTTTGAGAGATCAAGAGCAGCATCCTGAGAAGAAATTTTAACTGGCTCAATTGCTTGTGCTGATGTAAGATGGACAAGAAAACTAACGACTACAATGAAAATGATATCAATTATTTTACGCAAACTCTTCACAATGTCCCACTCTCAATATTTTAGGATGTTTAATTTTCATTTCGATTTTTGAGAAAAAACGTCCACCTTTTATAATTTATTTACATAATAAATTATTATCACTTTTTCTTAAGTTATGTGGTTTTCTATACAAATAGACCACATATCCATTTGCTTCAATGGAACTTGAAGCGAATGAAGTTTTATATTTTAAAAGGGCAAAGTTAAACCATGAAACTCCAGATTTCACGAATATACCTTCACTCATTAGAATCTTTATCACATGAAGTATGAATTGGGTAGTTTTGTACGCTTCTCTGCCCAATATTTCCAAAACTTATTTAATGAGAAGGACTTTTGTGGTAAATTTTATGATAAAATATGTGTATGTTATGTGATGCTGCTTTGAAAAGAAGTTTTTTACTTTAGCTTGTATGAAAGAGTTGACGTTAAATCATCAAAATTCATGAGGGGTCCTACAGGTCCGACAGCAGTTAATGTTGGAGTGGAATTTGTAAAAAGACGATGTGCTAAATCAGTTAATCTTTTAGGAGTGATGAGATTGAGGCGTTCAATTGTTTCCGATATTGGAATTGGTCGACCATAAAGGAGTATTTGGCGAGCAATGAGATGTGCTTGACTAGAGGGATTTTCCTGTGACATTGTCAGATTCGCACGATATTGCGTTTGTGCTCGTTGCAGTTCATTGGCGTGAATATTTTTGCTGACCTTAGAAAGTTCATCAAGAATCACAGGAATAAGTTCTTTGAGCCCTTCTTGTCCGGTAGCTGCGTGAACACCAAAAAGCCCAGTATCTGAAAATCCCCAATGAAAAGCATAAATAGAATAGCATAATCCACGTTTCTCTCTTACCTCTTGAAAAAGACGCGAAGACATACCACCACCAAGAATGATTGAAAGAATTTGGGCCGCATAAAAATCACGCGCGTGATAAGCACGCCCTTCAAACCCTAAAACAACTTGTGTATCCATTAAATCGCGATATTCACGAAAGTCGCCACCGACATAATTTGCAAGATTAGTAAGAGGTGCGGTTGAATGGGAGCGAAAAGTACCAAGACGACTTTCAACTTCTCGCAAGAAATTTTCGTGTTTTACTGCTCCTGCAGCAACGACAATCATACGATCTGCACTATATTGTTTATTGATGAAATCATGGAGATCAGTAGATGTAAATGATTGAATAGTTTTAGCTGTTCCTAAAATAGAGCGTCCAAGGGATTGATGACGAAAGGCTGTTTCTGTAAAGTGATCAAAAACAATATCATCAGGAGTGTCATGGGCTGCACCAATTTCCTGAAAGATTACTTGTTTTTCTCGTTCTAGTTCATCGTCGTCAAATTTTGAATGCATTAAAATATCGGCTAAAATGTCTATAGCAAGTGGGATATCGCTTTTAAGTACACGTGCAAAGTAAGCTGTTGTTTCAATACTGGTGGTGGCATTGATTTCACCGCCAACATCTTCAATATCGGTTGCAATTTGAAAAGCAGTGCGGTTTTCGGTTCCTTTAAAAGCCATATGCTCAAGAAGATGAGCAATACCATGCTGTGTGGAGGTTTCATTGCGTGAGCCCACTTTAACCCATATTCCGAGGGCAACACTATCAATTTGTTGCATTGTATGTGTGGCGATAGTCAAGCCATTACTAAGGCGACATATATCTACATCCATGTATTTACAACTCCATTAAATAAGCTAAATACCTCATTATAAGGGTATTAGAATATTCTTGATTTAAATTAATGCAGCTAACTTTAATAAGATGCACGCGATTTTAAAGAGATATAATCTTTTACTATTTTTTCATCATTAGCAAGACTTATAAAGTGTTCTTCGCGTTTCATTACATCATTGAGATGAGATGGCCATGGGGCATGAAGGCCACAAGCACTTTTAATAGTATCAGGAAATTTAGCTGGATGAGCCGTAGCAAGGACGATCATTGGAATATGCGGTTTTTTGTTTTCACGCGCTACTTGAAGAGCGACGGCTGTATGTGGATCAACAAGATAGCCACTTTCCTTATAGACACTATCAATTGTTTGAGCTGTTGCAGCCATGTTGCTTTTCCCAGCGGAAAATAGGGAACGAATATTTTTGAGTTGCTTTTCATCAAGAGTAAAACGTCCTGATTGTTTCAAGTTTTCCATTGCATTGCGAATCCATATTGGATCACGATTGCCACTTTCAAAGAGCAAACGTTCAAAATTAGAAGAGACCTGAATATCCATAGAAGGTGATGTTGTATGGACTATTGGTTGTGTTTCGTAAGTACCACTGGTCAATGTACGTGCAAGAATGTCGTTATCATTCGTTGCAATGACCAGTTGAGCAACGGGTAATCCCATACGGGCTGCGACATAACCTGCAAAAATATCACCAAAATTTCCAGTAGGAACAGTAAATGAAACAGCTCTATCAGGAGCTCCTAAGGAAAGTGCAGATGAAAAATAGTAAACAATTTGCGCCATGATACGCGCCCAGTTTATAGAATTAACACCTGAAAGCGCCCTTTTTTTACGAAAATTGTGGTCATTAAACATTGCTTTGACAAGAGCTTGGCAATCATCAAAATTTCCTTCAATGGCAATGGCATGAACATTTGAACATTGATTGGTTGTCATTTGCCGTTGTTGAACAGGTGATACACGTCCTTTAGGAAATAAAATAAAAATATCTGAGTGTTCTTTTCCAGCAAAAGCTTGTATTGCAGCCCCTCCTGTATCACCTGATGTTGCAGCAATAATCGTTGCACATCTATTTTTTTCAGTCAAAACATAATTCATCAGTCGAGAAAGAAACTGCATTGCGACATCTTTAAAAGCTAAAGTAGGACCATGAAAGAGTTCAAGGATAAATTCATCTGCTCCAGTTTGTCGTAACGGACAGATTGCTGGATGGTGAAAGGTTGCATAAGATTCAGCGATCATATTTTCAAAAGCTGTATATTCGATTTCGTTATTCACAAAGGGCCACAGAATAGTTTTAGCAATTGTTGTATAGGACTGACCACGAAGTGCTCGTAACGCATCAAATGATAGCTGAGGAAATTTATCTGGCAGATAAAGTCCCCCATCACTTGCCAACCCTGTCATGATGGTTTCCGTAAAGCTTAAAGCAGGAGCTTCACCTCTCGTGCTGATATATTCCATAAGTCTTACCCTTTTTTTATTTCTGGAAAATTGGTGAAGTTATTTATTTCACGTTTTTCATAATATTTAAATTATTAAATGGATAGAGTTTTTAACTCAATAATAAAAGGAAATAGGCTTAAGCATTTTTATTTTTGAGATATAAACGTCAAATATTCACAGAAAATTTATTAAAGTCGAAAATTTTCCCTCTATTATTCATACACTTAAATTTTACAACGTATCTTCACTTGTGCACTTTCTTAAATAATAAAATAAAATAGATAGAATGGTATTTATTGAAGATTTTTTTTGTAAAACTCAATCATTCATAGTTATTTTATGCTCTTATACTTTGTAACAATTAAATCTTCTAAAATGAATGTTGAAATGATACAACTAACAATAGAAAATTTATAATAATTATAAGGTAAATTTATGGCATTTCGTGCACAAATCTATACTTTGAATAATTTTTTTAGCCTAATTTATTATTTTGTATACGAATAGATATTATATTTGTTCTATACAGTATGGTAACTTAAAGTTTATCCATAGAAAACACACGACAGCCTGCCCAATGATGTGAAGCAGGCTGTAAAATATTCTTCTTTTAAATAGAAAAATAACTGTGTATCTTTGAATTATTTGCCTTTAAGTTTTCCTATTGCCCATCCGATTATCCCGCTAAATATGGACATAACAAATCCAGTCAAGAATCCAAACCCCAAAGCTCCTGCTGTAGAAAAAACTCCTAGCGTAATTGGTTCAAACACTTTCTCAAATTTTCCTTCAATGGCAGTTTCACTTTTTGCTCCATGAGTGAAACTTGGTACATAAAGAGAAGCTATATTGATAGCTTCTTTCTTTCCCTGTTCTATTAGAGAGACAGTTTCCCATTGAATATCATTTTTCAAATGATTGGCATGAACATTTATAACTTGTGAAAGCAAAAAAGAAACCGCTATAAAAATATTTAATACGTAAGTTTTCAATACTTTAATCATAATTTATTACCAATACTTTTACTTTTATTTTACTCTGAATTGAATAGATGCATCGGCAGAATTAGTGCACATTAAGAGAAACAGAAGCATTTAAAGCTTCTTCATTCTTAATGTGATAATTCATTAGTTTTTTGTCATCAACAATGGATAAACACAGAATATATCCATAGTTTATATTTCGTATGAGAAGGTTTTATTCTGATAAGATTTCAATTTTAACGAGATTTAAAATACGATATTATTTTACCTATTATCCATCCTAAAAACATGCCTATCGTACTTGATGCATATCCAATTGCCATCCCAACACCAAAGGTTCCGAGTGTAAGAGGTTCAACGACCTTTTCAAATTTTCCTTCAATAGTAGTTTTATTATCCACTCCACAACTTAGAATGGGGCTATAGAGAGAAACGGTATGGACTGCATCCTGTTTTTTCTGCTCTATTGCAGAAAAAAAAATATTTTCACGATGAGTATTATTTTGCAAATAGTTTGCATGCACATTTACAACCTGTGAAAGAAAAAAGGCAGACATAATGAAAATACTTAACATATGATTTTTAAACAATTTAATCATAATTTACCTCAAATATTTTATAATATTCAATATATATATATATGCGTAAATTTATACTTTGGATATTTGGATATAATCTACAACATTTATATTTTGCAGCAAGAGAAGCTCCATTATGTAATTACTTTACAATAAACAATAGCCTCATAATGAAGCTATTGTTTTAGAGTTCTAGACGAGGTTGAATTATTTGAACATCAATACTATGTCCTTTATCCAACTTATTATCGATCCTATAAAGCTCATTGCATATCCAGCAAACAATAGTCCCACTCCTACAGTCATAGGCTCAACGACCTTTTCAATTTTCCCTTCACCTGTTGTTCCATTTTCTGTTTGATAATTTACAGATGGAACATAGAAAGCAGTCTTAGAAACTACATCAGATTTCGCATACTTTACTTGTTCCATTGGGAAAACAGAAAGTTCCTCTTTTGGAGTATCGGTTTTCAAATAGTTTGCATTAACATTTACAGTTTGTGAAATAAAAAAAGTGCTCGCTATAAAAATGCTTAAGATATAATTTTTAAATATTTTGACCATAACTTTACCTCAAATATTTTTAATTTATATATGTAAGAAAATATAGATAATGTTTATATATCTTACACTATATACAATTTTGATATTTCAATATGTATTTTTAGTCAATAATAAAAATACATATAAAAATATAAATATATTTTTTATAAACATTATTGTAAAAATGTAACAGTAATAATCATAAAAATATTTTTTTAAATTTTATAAAATGTTTCGTTATGTGTTATATATAAATAACATGTGGTGATCGCATAATTTTTATAAAATGATATTAATATTATTTTTTAAATACATTTATAGATAATAAAAATATGAAAATTATGATGTATTTATAAAAAATACTATTAATAACTAAAATACAAATGGACGCGATAAGTTTTTATTATTTACAATAGTTGTTATATATACTAAAAGTATACAGTTATACTCATAGTATAAAGTAGAGCTCGAATTGGATAGAGATAAATGATATTATCTTTTTCTCGCCAATGTGAACAGCATATTAATGTGATGTAAAGCAGTGTATAGAAGAATATCAATTCAGAGACATTTATGAGTGCTGAAAGATCGGCATTAGATAATATTTTTCAACATTTTCTTCTTTTCAAACCGAAAAGCCACTTTTATTTTTAGAAAGGATGTCTTTCCTAAAGTTGGATTACTTTTGAAAAGATCTGATTTCATTACTTATTTAAAAAATCTATGCAAATGCTTTCAGAAAATTTTGAGCAACTACAGGTATCTCTTTACGTTGTTCTATGTTTCATATTTACGTGCTTTTTTAAGAAATCCTTCTCAAGGTACTCAAGCCTATTTTGCAATTATAGATATGATGATAAAGCCCCATAATATAAAATTTTTAGGGCATCAGAATCTTTGATGTTTATAAAGAAGAAAGATGGCATCGCCATACACTTTGCTCGCTTCTAATGTTGCTACAATCTTTACCTCTTGAGATGATTTATTAAGAGACATTTTTATTTCTTTAATTCAGCATATCTAGGTTTGAAATAAGAGAATCTTACAATATTCGTTTTTTTGTTTAGTTTAATAATGATAAATTGATTATTATAAATCAATATTTTGCCCGTAAATGACTTGGTGTGAAATGTTTTTTATAAAATGCACATCTTCATAAGAATCTATTCTTTTTATTTCTTGTAATTTTAGGGAGGTTGTACCAATTGATGCTGTTAAAATACTGTTTAAGCAGCAAAGTAAATAAGCCTTCAATAAATTTACGAGATTTGGATTGAGTAAATATAAGTCCTTCTAACTCAACAAGGACGCTTTTGTTGTTTTCAATAAACTCTTGTATTCCATAGATTCCAGGGATTTTAATATGTTTTTCCATGATCAATACGCACATACTCTAAAAATTTACCATAGTGTGTGATTTTTTTGAAAAATATAATAACTTATCAGGATGGGCTGCTGAGGTTGGGAGTGGGATATCGGATTTGAGATAGATAAGCAGGGTTTGATTTTTATGATTTTTCCTCCCTGTTGTTTGCTTTTTTTTAAGCGCGTGCAATGGTTAACTGGCTTATTGATTGCTCAACGAGGTTCTATATTTTTCCTTCACATTGAAATGCAATTCACTCGTATCGTGAATTACGCATTTATTGAAGTTATTATAAAGGAAGCAACGAGAAGAGAAGGGTATTTGAGTAAAAATGCTTCTTACAAAAGTTTACAAACTGATATATTTAAGAGATTGTTTATAATAGATCTCTCCATACTGCCATTGCTTCTAAGACTTCTCCTAAATGAGCATGTTTTGCGATAACTGTTTCTGCACCAGCTTCTGCAAGTGCATTGGAGTGGCCAAGATAGCTATGTGATCCTCCCGTAAAGCCGATGACACGCATGCCTGCTGCTGTGGCTGCGTGTACACCATGAAGGGAATCTTCTATAACGATAGTGTTTTGGGGCTCTGCCTGTAATTGTTGTGCGGCAAAAAGGAAAACGTCAGGGGCCGGTTTCGTTCTTTTTGTTCCCACTTCAGGTGCTGAAAATATTTTACCTTCAAAAAGGTCATAGAGATCAACCGTGGTGAGCATCTCTTTTATATCTACGCTTTTTGCATTAGAGCAGATACAGTAGGGATAGCGTGTTTGAATAATTTCTACGGCTTCTCTTACATCATCAATAGCCCGTAATTCAGTTTTTATTTGTGTACGAAAAATATTAGTCATCTGATCTATGAGATGAGCAGAAATTGGTTTTTCTGTTTCCTGTTCAACGTGTTTAAGAATATCGCGAAAGATAAGTCCTGCAAAACGCTCACTCAATTCTTCGGGTGATATTTCATATCCTGTTTGTTTGAGCAATTGAGATCCAATTTTTGCTGCAAGATATTCAGAGTCGACGAGAACCCCGTCACAATCAAAAATAATAAGATCTATCTGAGGCATAAGATATTCCTTTACATGTTACGAGATGGACAACTTTTATGAAAACGATATTGAGAGGATCTTATTTCATAAAAATACGCTTTGAAAATGATTCTTAATTCTTTTACGAAATAAAAGATATGGGAAGAAAAAAAGAAAGTTTCATTCATATGAAAGTTTTTTTATTAAAAAAAACAAAAACAATTATCAATTTTGTAGAACTTTAACGATACGTTTACGCTATTTTGTAAATATGGATTGGTAATGCGGGCCTATAAACTATTTTGGTTGATTATAGGGCAAATTCAGTTAATTTTGTTGGGTTTTTCATGACAGTTATTCAGCTTCAAAAAGATTTTCTTCGTACTCCCTCACAGATGCCATGGCGCAATAAAATTTTTAAAGGAGATTGTGTTTCCGTTCTAGAAAAACTTCCAAAACACTCCGTTGATATGATTTTTGCGGATCCACCCTATAATTTGCAATTGGACGGAGCTTTATATCGTCCAGATCATTCGCTTGTTGATGCGGTTGATGATGCATGGGATCAGTTTGAGAGTTTTGCTGCTTATGATGCTTTTACCCGTGCATGGTTGCTTGCTTGTCGTCGTGTATTAAAACCCAACGGAACACTTTGGGTTATCGGATCTTACCATAATATTTTTCGAGTTGGGACGGCATTACAAGATTTAGGTTTTTGGATGCTTAATGATATTATTTGGCGCAAAAATAATCCGATGCCTAATTTTCGAGGGCGCCGTTTTCAAAATGCTCATGAGACGCTTATTTGGGCCGTGCGAGATCAAAAAGATAAAAAGTACACATTTAATTATGATGCCTTAAAAGCGGCAAATGAAGATCTACAAATGCGTTCAGATTGGCTTTTCCCTCTCTGTACTGGAGCTGAACGTTTAAAGGATGATTCAGGGCGTAAATTACATCCAACACAAAAACCGCAAGCGTTATTAGCGCGTATTATTATGGCTTCTAGTAAACCTGGTGATGTTATTCTTGATCCGTTTTTTGGTTCGGGAACAACAGGTGCTGTTGCCAAGCTTTTAGGGCGTGATTTTGTTGGGATTGAACGCGAGCAAGATTACATTGATGCAGCATGTGAGAGAATTGCAGCGGTTAAACCTTTAGCGCAACCAGAACTAGCGATTTTGGATAGAAAAAAAGCAGAGCCGCGCGTAGCATTCAACAGTTTGCTTGAAGCAGGGTTACTCTATCCTGGAGAAGTTCTTTATGATCGTAAGAAGCAAGTATCTGCTATTGTAAGAGCTGATGGTACGATTATGCATGGTGGTGAAGCGGGCTCAATTCACGCAATGGGAAGAAAGGCTCAAGATTCGCAGAGTTGTAATGGTTGGACATTTTGGTATTATGAGGAAAATGGACGGTTGAAGTCCATAGATCATTTAAGAATGATCATACGTTCACAAATGTTAAAAACGGGTGTTTTATGAACTAAGCTGATCGCTTCATTCTAGAGTGATCATCAATGTACCTGATCTTGATTGAGATGGACGTGAGGGCATTTTATGCCTTTCTTAGATGTTTTTTATTAACACACTAATCTCGCTTGTAAGCGGCAAGCGAGTATTTTTTGCTTCTTGTAGAAGAAATTAAAATGAGAAACTTTCACTCTATATTCTGATTTTAGTTCCAAAACAGTAAAATTTTAATATAATCTTATAAAAATGAAATATCAAAATTAAAAGGCTCATTCAGAAGCTCAAAATTAAGTGCTTTTTTGAGGTAATATGTGTATCTATAAAGTGCGTAAAATGTATTGGTTTATCAAGATAATTTAGCGTTATTCATATTGAGTTCCCCCCGAATATCGTCAAATTTTCTTATTTCATAGCTGTTTCATATTGAATCAATGAAATTTACTTTCTTGCATGTCATAAGCGGGGTTGGCGTGTGAATAAAATTGTTAAAGAAAGAACTAAAAAGTACCTTTTATGAACCGTTTCAAGTGCCAAGGGTTGTTGTAGGGGGCTGGTAAATATAATGATGGTGCTGACCTACTCCTTCATAAGCGAAAAAAGGATAGATCCTGAAATTTAAATCTAAGCTTTCTAAGCTTTTCTACCTCTCCTTAATTCTTATCTGTAAAAAAATTGGTTATTTCATTTTTTTAAGTTTTTCTTTTACAGATTAATAAATGATCGCTAGAGATACAAAAGTCTCCGTTAGAAAACATTTTTACGAATAGGGAAGGTTATTTAAATCTGAAAGAATTGGGAAGTGCTACAGAAATGGCTTTTTTCATAACAGTAGGTAGTGCTTCTTCGGCAAGATGTTGAATGTTACACCACCAACCATTTTCACAATTCATTTCATGAATATCCTCAGTATAGTAAACATCGAGTTTTAGAGAAAAGTGAGTAAAAACATGCGTAATTTGTCCTTTGAATTGCCAATTGGCAGTAAAGGGTGCATTTTGGAGCCCATTTTCGTTGTTTATGCCAATATTGTTAGGAATTTGGGTCATTCCACCAAGGAGCTTTTGCGTCTGTCGTTTTTCCAAATAAATTTGTCTCTTTTTATTAAGGACTACAAAAGCAATACCTGTTTTTGAAGGGCGTTCTTTTTTAGGGGCTTTGACTGGAAAAGATTCCGGTTGTTGCGTCTTTGCTGCTTTACATAAACATTGAAGAGGGCAGGTATAACAAGATGGTTTGCGTGGAGTACAAACTGTTGCTCCTAAATCCATCATTGCTTGAGCAAAGTCACCAGGACGATTTAAAGCAGTAATTTTTTGTGTTTTTTCTTTAATTTCAACTTTTGCTTTTTGTAATATTGAAGTGATAGCAAAAAGGCGCGCTACCACACGTTCGACATTACCATCAACCACTGCTACAGGGTGATTAAAAGCAATTGAAGCAATGGCTGCGGCAGTATAATCTCCAATACCGGCTAGAGTTCGCAATTCTTTTACAGATTGTGGAAATTGTCCCGCGTAGTTTTCAACAAGCTGTTGCGCACATTTTTTAAGATTACGTGCGCGTGAATAATAACCAAGTCCAGCCCATGCTTTCATGATGTCATCTTGTGAGGCTTTTGCTAAAGAGGAAAGATCAGGCCATAGTTTTAGAAACTTTTTAAAATAAGGCTTAACTGTTTCAACGGTTGTTTGTTGAAGCATGATTTCAGAAAGCCAAACTTGATAGGGATCAGGACGGATACCTTGTTTTTGCTTTTCAGGGGTAATCCGCCATGGGAGATGTCTGTGATTCTGATCGTACCAAGCAAGGAGGTGCGAAGAAATTTCATACATGATTGTTTTCAAGCATAGGGAGATATAAAATGCAAAAGAAAAAATTATTTATTTTGTTGATATTTCATAAATTGAGGAGGCAATAATTTTTAGATGAAACAAATGATTTTAATTTAGTAAGCGGTTGAACAATGATCTAAAATGAAAAAACAACTTAAAAAACATATCTTTTATTCTCTTTCTGAGACGGTATACAAGATACTTGATCCAGTTTTACGCAAACGGACAGGGCTTAATGTAGCGCTTATAGAACATTGGCCACAAATTGCGGGCTATGATATCAGTGAACATACAATGCCGCTTAAAATTATTTGGAAACGTCGTGCAGATCAAGATGATGTTTTTCAGCCAGCAACACTTGTTGTCGCATGTGAAGGATTTTCTGCGTTAAAATTGATGCATGAAACAGAGGAATTACTTCATAGAATTAACGGATTTTTTGGCTATATTGCTATTGATCGCATCAAGATTGAGCAAAGGAGTATGTCGGTTTTTATGAATCACTTGCCTCTAAAACCGCCTTTAAGTGAACAAGACACAAAACGCGTGGAAAAAATGCTTGAAGGAATTGAAGATAAAAGCTTGCGCCAATCACTTTATAAACTTGGCTGTTGCATTTTCTTGGAAAAAAATAATAAATAGAAAGATATTTTATATATTTTTCTTTAATATATGAGAAAGCATTGGATTCTTATTCGTTAATAACAACAGAAAAGTATTATTTATGGTAAAATATCGTTCTTTTTTATCTTTCGGGATAATTTTTCTCTTCATAACGATTGCACAAAATAGTGTAACATTTGCTTTAGCGCGTGATCCAAAACCAGTGGCAACTGTTGATATGGAAGAGATTCTCCAATCGGGTAAAGTAAAGGATCGCTTTGAGGGAGAGGCGGATGCACCAGTCGTCATTGTTGAGTATGCTTCGTTGACATGTACCCATTGTGCGCATTTTTATAATGATATACTTCCTCAAATTCGTAAAAAATATATCAAAACAGGAAAAGTAAAACTGATTTTCCGCGACTATGCTTTTGATCCTCGGGCAACAGCAGGTTTTATGTTGGCACAGTGTGCACCAGAAGATCGCTATTTTCCTTTGATAGAAGTTTTATTTCAAAAACAAAATGAATGGGCTTTCGGAAAAGATGCTCTAACACCATTGAAAAAAATTGGACTAATGGCTGGTTTTACAGATGAAAGTTTTACAGCATGTTTGAAAAATCAAGCCATTTTAGATGAAGTGAATGCATCCTTTGAGCGTGGTAAAAAACTTGGTGTTACAGCAACGCCTACTTTCTTTATTAATGGTAGTAAATATGAAGGCGCTATGAAAATAGAAGAATTTTTTTCGGTGATTGATAGTTTTCTTAAAAACTGAATCTTAATCTTCCAGAAGATGGATAGTGATACTTTTTGTTATTATCGCTTTTGGAAGGATTAAGAGTATGCATTTATGAAGCAATATTTTTTGTTAAGCCGATTTTGAATCAAATCATTGCTTTTAGTGAGCCTAGGTTGAATGATGTTTTGATGCTGATATGGGAGGATTTGTACAATGAAAAAATGGGTTTATAGTTTTGGAGATGGAAAGGTAGAAGGAAGTGCAAGTGAACGTAACCTTCTCGGAGGTAAAGGGGCTAATTTGGCAGAAATGAGTAATCTTGGTTTGCCCGTACCACCCGGATTTACGCTGACAACAGAAGTTTGTAATTTTTATTATGCCCATGACAAATCATATCCAGAAGAGCTACAGGAATCTGTTAAGCAAGCACTAAGACGCATTGGTGAACAAACAGGACGTGAATTTGGGAATGAGCAAAAGCCACTTTTGCTTTCTGTTCGTTCAGGAGCTAGGGCTTCTATGCCAGGGATGATGGATACAGTACTTAACCTTGGCATGAATGATGAGACTGTAAAAGCCATTGCTTTACAAGCCAATAATGAACGTTTTGCTTATGATAGTTATCGGCGTTTTATCCAAATGTATTCTAACGTTGTTTTGGGGCTAGATCATTCGTATTTTGAAGAGATTCTTGATGAAGTAAAAGCATGCAATGGTTACACTATTGATACAGAAATGACAGCAGATGATTGGAAGAACATTATTACTTCTTATAAAGCATACGTTGAAGAAAAGTTAGGGAAATCTTTTCCACAAGATCCTGAACAACAATTGTGGGGAGCAATTGGAGCGGTTTTTTCAAGTTGGATGACAGCACGTGCAGTTACCTATCGCCGTTTACATAATATTCCTGAAAGTTGGGGAACGGCAGTTAATGTGCAAGCTATGGTTTTTGGCAACATGGGTGAAGATTCGGCAACAGGTGTTGCTTTTACACGCAATCCATCGACAGGGAAAAAAGAACTTTATGGTGAATTTTTAGTTAATGCGCAAGGGGAAGATGTTGTGGCGGGCATTCGAACTCCTCAAAATATTACAGAAAATGCGCGTATTGTTGCTGGTTCAAATAGGCCGTCATTAGAAAAAATTATGCCTGAGGCTTTTTTGAAATTATGTCAGATAGCACAGAAGCTTGAGCAGCATTATCGGGATATGCAAGATCTCGAATTTACCATTGAAAAAGGTAAATTATGGATGCTTCAGACTCGTTCAGGAAAACGCACGGCTCGTGCGGCTCTCAAGATAGCAATTGAAATGGTTGAAGAGGGGTTAATAAGCCATGAAGAGGCTGTGATGCGTATTGATGCGAAGTCGCTTGACCAACTTTTGCATCCAACACTTGATCCCAAAGCAGAACGTTTTGTTATAGGACGTGGTTTACCTGCTTCTCCTGGAGCCGCAACTGGTGAAATTGTTTTTACTTCAGAAGAGGCAGAAACTGTGTCGGCGGAAGGTCGCAAAGTTATTTTGGTCCGTGTAGAAACAAGCCCAGAAGATATTCATGGTATGCATGCTGCAGAAGGAATTTTAACAACGCGTGGCGGTATGACAAGTCACGCTGCTGTTGTTGCGCGGGGGATGGGAAAACCATGTATTTCTGGTGCTGGCAGTGTGCGGATTGATTATAACACAAATACGCTGTTTGCTTCAGGAGAAAGCTTTAAAAAAGGTGATGTTGTTACAATTGATGGTGGAAGTGGAGAAATTTTCAAAGGGAAAGTTGCAATGTTGCAGCCTCAGCTTTGCGGAGACTTTGCAAAATTAATGGAATGGGCTGATGGGATGCGACGTATAAGAGTTCGCGCTAATGCTGATACACCATCTGATGCTCGTATGGGGCGCTCTTTTGGGGCTGAGGGTATAGGTCTTTGCCGTACGGAGCATATGTTTTTTTCTGATGAACGTATTATTGCCATGCGTGAAATGATTTTAAGTCATGATGAAAATGGTCGTCGTAAAGCACTAGATAAGCTTTTACCAATGCAGCGTTCAGATTTTAGTGAATTATTTGAAATTATGTGTGGTTTACCTGTTACTATTCGCTTGCTAGATCCACCATTACATGAATTTTTGCCTAAAACGAAAGCAGAAATTCTTGATGTTGCAACAGCTATGGGTGTTTCTGCTGAAGTGCTTGCTGAACGCGCTCAGCAGTTGCACGAATTTAATCCTATGCTTGGATTACGTGGATGCCGTTTAGCTATTACTTATCCTGAAATTGCAGAAATGCAAGCGCGGGCGATTTTTGAAGCAGCAGCAGAAGCTGCTCAAAAATCTGGATCTCCTGTTATGCTTGAAATTATGGTGCCACTTGTTGCGCTTAAATCTGAACTCGATTTTGTAAAAGCACGTATTGATCAGGTTGCTGAGGAAGTGATGAAAGAAAAGGGAAGCACTATTCAATATATGGTTGGGACGATGATTGAGCTTCCAAGGGCGGCGCTTCGAGCAGATGAAATTGCTGAAACTGCTGAATTTTTTTCATTTGGAACAAACGACTTGACACAAACCACTTTTGGGATTTCCCGTGATGATGCTGCTCCTTTTTTGGCAACCTATTTTCAAAAAGGTCTTTTAGAGCAAGATCCTTTCGTGTCTATTGACCGTGATGGAGTAGGAGAACTTATTACCATCGCTGCACAGCGTGGACGATCACAGCGTGCAAAAATAAAATTGGGAATTTGCGGTGAACATGGAGGCGATCCTGCCTCTATTGCTTTATGCGAAGAAAATAACCTAGATTATGTTTCATGTTCTCCTTTTCGAGTACCAATTGCTCGTTTAGCAGCAGCCCAGGCCGCAATAGCAAAAAGGATATAATGGGTTAATATTTTTTGTTGTATAGTTATTACTGAAATAAATTTTTATATATTCTTTTATTTTTTTATAAAGGAAATAAAAGTGCTTCTAAAATGCATGATAAGTTATGTTACGCGAGAAAATGTTTTTTGAGAGGTTTATGAGAGAAAATATAAAGCAGGATAGACAAAGATGTATTATTAATACACTTTCTATTGACGAACCTCTTGATAGAGAAAAACGTCTTATTGTGCAGTCAATTTACACGTTTGCTTTTTTATAGGAGAATGAACTCCTCACGCAAAATAGAATGCTCCAAACAAACACATTTTTTTTGCACATCATGCTGTTTGAGATAGGCAGCTCTCAGTGGATGCCCCATTTCACATTGACATTCGTGGAATGGGGATTATGTAAAACTCCCCGTAAGTTTATAAAAATCTTCCCAAAGTATATAAACTCCACTATGCGCTACCATCTTTACATTTATGAACGAAAGCTGCAAATATCATAAGATTTTCTCATTTTAACTTCTTTTATAATGAATCAATCAAAACCATGTTTTTTGTATGTTACAGGCGGAATTAGCGTCTGTGGATAAAAAATAAAGCAAGGATATGCTTCTGTCTCAAGTGTCAAGAGTTGTCACAAATTGAAGGTAGGTACAAGTGTGTAATGGTGCTGGTTTGCTTCTTCACAAGCGTAAAGATGATAGCGCACAGTGGGGCTGCTATTATTATTCATGGGCCGTTGTTGCGAAATGGGCTTGGGTGCTTTAAAAATGTTTTTTAAGAAAGCTCGTGAATGGCAATCCATGTATATTCCGTTTAGGACATTTTGTTTTATGTGAGGGGGGTGAGCCCAAAAATACACGAGCTAAATAAAGGCATGAGGCAATAGGTAATCTCCATTATTTTAAAGACATTACTTTAGATGTCTTTAAAAGTCGTAAAGCTGAATTAAAAGGAAATGGCAAAGATGAAAACTGGTTTCTACCCTTAAAATTTCATATTCTTCCCAAATTAGACGGTTTTCCTGTTTAGAGATTATACAAACAGAGAAGCGCAATGCCTTTGCCTCCATTTGGCATACAAAAGCTATAACAGTTGAGAAAGTACTAAACTGTCTTAACATTTGCTTCAAACATACTGCTGCGTTAGGTTTGGATGTTGATTTATAGGCAAAACCAAAAGCACACGCTCTCTTAAGAAAATAACGTCATAAAACACAAAATTTTCCAGCAATAAATTGGAGAGAAGTGTCAGTTTTTTATCAGACACTTTGCGAAACAACAACCATAACACAACTAGCTTTACGTCTACTTATCCTTACAGGTGTTTGCACAAATTCTCTTCGTCATATTTATAAAGATCAAATTGACGATAATATATGGACAATTCGTGGCTCGAGAATATGAAAGGTTTACGTGATACTACAACAAAATTTCGTGTCCTTTTATCATCAGAAGCAATAAAAATGCTAGAACAAGCGCGTTTGCTATTTTGCAATATTTCTTTTTCTACAATTGGTTGTGGTTTTCTGACAGCAAATTGTATGGCGCAATATGTAATGTGTAAGAAAACCATTCTGATTGATTGAATATAAGAGGGCTTGAGATGAATGAATGTTTGGGGGGCATTAAATAAGCGAAAGATGAATTATCATTATAAATTAAGAGATTATTTTTATAGTATAGATGATTAGCTTCAATTTAATAAACCAATTTCACGCATTTTCATTAAAATTATGTGATTAATTTTACCTGTTACAGGAAGATCAAACATTTTTTGAAACTGTTTTAAGGCTTCTATTGTCTTTTGATCTTCTATTCCTGTGACAATAACCTCCTCATTCCCAAAAATATGTAAAGCTTTTTGCACTTGTATAATATCTTCGACAGAAGGCTCTGAAATAGCTTCTTTTAAGTGCGTCATATTTTTTGTTTCTATTTCGCTCTGCTTAATTAATATAGCAATTTCATCTGTTGCGGAATTAGATAGAACATTCTTTTGCTTTCTCTGAGCAGTTTGTTGTTTCCATAAAGTGATGGCTCGGCGTGTTTTAGGTCCTTCCAGTCCATCTAAAGGTCCATCATAAAGTCCTAATTTTGCTAGTTCTTTTTGCTTTTCCAGCATGCTTGCTGATTGAGGGGGTAAAGGTGAATTTGTATGGTGATGACTTGGAGAATGTACAGAAGTTACACGAGAGAGTTCTTGTGATTTTGCTTCTTTTTCCGATAAAGTAGAGCTCTTCCCTATACTTTGAACGGAGGAAAATTTCATTTGAGTTAAAATATTTTGATGCGTTGTCATTTGCGAAAATAAAGCATTAAATGAAATAAATAAAAAACTAATGCTAAAAAGAAGAGATCCAACAAAAAATAAAGTATTTTTTCGTGTATAGAAATAAAGAGTTTTTGCTATCCAAAAAATAAAATGAAAAATTATAAGAAGAAGTGTTATAACAATACTACTATAGTATTTACGGTGTTTTACAGTTTTTTTTCGGGGCGTCTTTCGTTTTGTTGTCATCATTTTTATTTTCAGTTGCGTTTATGTTTCACAAAGAAACGAATGCAAATTAGTTCTTACTTTTCGCTAGAGAGAAATGCATTTACATTATTGTTTTTTCCTTTCAAACTCCTAGAATAAGCAGCTTCATTCTATCAATGTATAAGTTGATCAATCAACAAGAGCTCTTATCAATTTTTATTAATTTCAGATTTTACAAATCTTTCAATATGTATAAAGAGAACATCGAATGATTAACGTTCAAGCGCATTTTAGTGTTTGCAAACTGCATTATCACATATAATCATCTCAATAATAATATCACGTTATTCTTCATTTTTGGCGCAGATGTTTGCCTATCATTTAAAAACAAGTTAGAGACTATTTTTCTATAACGTTAAAAAGATAAGAGTCATTATATTCTTTACAATTTACATATATAGGGTTACTTTTCTGTAAACGGTTTGGTAAGAATACTGGTCTCTTAAGGTTATTATATTTTAGTGGAGCTACTTTTGTATCAATTAAATTGATGTTTACAATGTTATAGAAAAACTTGTCTTGAGATCTTGAGATGGAGTTATAAGAGATGAAGCTATTGTTTGATCTTTTGATCGACATATTGATCATGTTGGTGATGTTCTAGTAAAAATTTTATAGATAATATAAATATTTTATCACTACTAGAGTCAGAATAACAGAGTCTGACTCTTTTTAGCCTTTTCAACTAAGCTAAGATGATGAACTACTATTTAAAATAAGTATGTACACAATATGGAAAAGAAATTGGACTCTGTGTTTAATCCTTATCTCATTGCTACACTTTCTTGTGGAATAAAAGATTATAAATGTGGGGGGTACATTTCTTAACTCTTATGCACGATCATGGTTATATCTCTCACTTTTTATCATGGTATGTTCATTAATATGATCAGCCTGTAAGTGTATAATTGAGATGTTAAATTTTTACTGAATAGACAATGTATCCCATTTTATACAGCGGCATTGTGCCATATTTATAAAAAAGCCAATGATATAGATCCAATAAATGAATACTCAATTTTATAAAAAACAAATTTTATAAATTGTTTGTAAAGAAACAGTGTATAGAATGCTTCTTTTATTGTATTTACCACTGCGGTATATTGATTGCCCATGATACGTTTTTTAATCAAATTATCATTTTTTTTATTTTTTATTTTTGTCATTATTTCATTTTTTGTAGCAAATCCAAGCAGTGAGCATTCTTCTCGCCCCAAAAATAATGAGGCAACAACGAGCGATGTGATTATTGCTTTTAAGGAAGCTTTAAATGACCTAGGAGCATTTTGTGACCGTAATATAGAAACCTGCAAAGTAGGAAAATCCTTTTTAAGTTCACTTGGCGAACGCGCATATTACGGTGCAAGAGTTGCTTATGAATATTTAGGGAACATATTAGGGAACAACAATAATATCAGAGATTTCCCCTAATGTTTCTTGCAAAATCGCAATACAAGAGTTCTTACAAAACCATACAATGTTATCTTGAAATAAGGATTTTTAACGTTCTTCGTGTTCTTTATGTTAGGAAGAATAAATATTTATTTTTTATAAGTGTATTTAAGAATGACTATTCAAACGAAACAGGACTAAAATAATGGCGGAAACAATCGATAATATCATAGAGAACTTTTCGCTTTTGGATAATTGGGAAGATCGTTACCGTTATGTCATTGAGCTTGGCCATGAATTGCCACCTTTTCCGGAAAGCGCTCGAAACGATGCTCACAAAGTTCCTGGTTGTGTTAGCCAAGTATGGCTTTTATCTTCACGTAATAACTCAGAAGATCCAATATTGACGTTTCAAGGTGATTCCGATGCTCATATTGTACGTGGACTCATTTACATACTTCTTGCTTTTTATTCAGGCAAAAAAGCTTCTGAAATTCGCAATTCTGATGCTCAAGAGCTCTTTGAAAAACTTGGTTTAAATGAAAATCTTACACCACAACGATCAAATGGTCTGAAATCAATGATTAAACGAATTCGTAACGAAAGCTATGTATAATACCCTTGATAGAAATTGCTATATACAAAAGCTTCACACAAAACATGTATACTAAAATCAACTTTATACACGAAACCATTTTTTCGCAAAATGAGATTATTTAGTTTTTTTCCGTTTACTTTTGCGTCCAAGACCCATTTCTTTGGCCAAAGCTGATCGTGTTTTTGCATAATTAGGCGCCACCATAGGATAAGAACTATCTAACTGCCATTTTTCACGATATTCCTCTGGCAACATTCCATAATGTGTCATGAGATGACGTTTTAGAGATTTAAATTTTTTTCCATCTTCAAGGCAAATGAGATAATCAGGAAATACTGAACGCTTTGGATTAACGGCAGGCCTTTGTTTTTCAACTTCGACTTCTGTTAACTCTAGATTCCCTGCTTTACGAAAAGCAGCATGGACATCAGCAATTAAACTTGGCACTTCAGTCGGTCGAATAGAATTATTACTCACGTAGGCAGCAACAATATCAGCAACCAATGTAATAACTAAATTGCTTTCAGTCTCTAAGACTGCACGATGTTCCATTCTTGTTTCCTTTAATTTAAAATTGAGTAATTCAAAATCGAGATATAGTGCATATACTCACGATATAAAAATCTCATGCACATGAGTTTCATATTGTACAAAAATCTTTTTTGTCAATTCAATTATTCTATAAAATTGCCAAAACACAAAAAAATCAAATAAATACCCTTTTTTCGTCATAATATACAATAAGAAAAACGGAATTATTACATGGTAAAATATATCTTTATCCTATAGAATATCATACATAGTACATAATACATCACAAATATAAAAAAATATAGGATAAAATTTATTTATTTTTTTGAGAACGTAAAAATAAAATTATTAATTATAAAAATATAATATATAAATTAGCATTTTTTGTTTTGAATACTTATAATGTAGCAAGTTTCTTTTTAATAAATTTAAATTTATTTTCATTGTTTATATTTACTAAATTTAATAATAAAGAACACACTATATTATAAATATGACACATATAGAATTACTTATAATATATAACTATTTATTAAAATGACATAGAATATTTTTATGTTTTATACATTAATGAAAATAATTTAAATATATTTATTATTATTCTATAAAATTATAAGATTATACTGTTTCAAAAAAAATCAATTCTTTTTCTCATAGTTTAATTGTCTTACCAGTCACTTTCATTATAAAAGTGGTATTATATCCCTAGAAAACAATAGCTGTGATATGTAATGGACAGAAAGGTATTAGTTTAAAAATTATCATGGCGCCATTTTTACAAGTGGATAGAACTTGTAGATTTTTACACTTGCATCAATATTTACACTTGCATCAATAATTATGATTCTAACATATAAACGAAGCTGTTAACATATTTTAATATAGGATTGTGTATGACCCGCACTTTTGCAATTCCTCCCAAAGCATCTAGAATCACTCATAAGGAAATATATCATGGTATTTTTCGTGATGATCCCTATCATTGGCTACGTGCGTCTAACTGGCAAGATGTTTTTAAAAATCCTAACTGTCTTGATCCAAATATTCGACATTATCTTGAAAAAGAAAATGCTTATCAATCAGCTCAAATGGCTGATACAAAACCATTACGAGATTTGCTTTTTACCGAAATGAAAAACAGGATCCAAGAGAATGATAGTTCTGTTCCTATAAAACATGGTCCTTTTGCTTACGGATTCTCTTATGTTACCGGAGGTCAACAACCGCATTATTTTCGGACACCAAGGAATGGCGGAGAAAAAAACGTTTACCTTAACGGTGATGCCTTGGCAGAAGGCAAAGAATATTTCAAATTTGGTTCAGTTCAAGAATCTCCTGACCATACACATGTGGTATGGACCTATGATGACAAAGGATCAGAATTCTATACAGCTAAAATTCGTAATCTTGAGACATTGTCTGACTGTATGGATACAATTACTGATACATCTGGTCAAATTGTATGGGATGCTAAATCTGAAGGTTTTTTCTATACTAAAATGGATAAAAATCACCGACCTTCAGAGCTCTATTATCACCGATTAAACACTGATCAATCACAAGATAAGCTTATTTTTCGCGAAGACAACCCAGGTTTTTTCTTAGATGTAAGCGGCTCTAAGCTTAATGATATTATTTATATTAATATTCATGATCATGAAACATCAGAGATCTGGTTGATTCCTGCTGAGGCGCCTTTTACCACTCCCCAATGTGTACGGAAACGACAAAAAGGTATTGAATATTCACTTACAGAAGGTGGTGATGTCTTTTATATTCTGACCAATCTAGATAATGCAAAAGATTTCAAAATTATGGTAGCGCCATATACATCTCCACAATCAGAAAATTGGTCTGAGTTTGTCCCACATCAGCTTGGGTGCCTAATATTATCCCATGATGCTTATCAAGATTTTCTTGTCTGGATCGAACGTTTTGAGGGGCTTCCACGTATAAAAGTAATGGAACGTACCACGAAACAAGTTAATTCCATTGCTTTTACTGAAGAGGCTTATTCTTTAGGTCTACAAGGGGTTGCAGAATATAACAGTCCAACTATTCGTTTTTTCTATTCGTCTATGACAACACCTGATCAAGTGTTTGATTATGAGATGAAAAGTCGTAAACGAATGCTTTTAAAAACGCAAATAATTCCCTCTGGGCATAATAAAGATGCATATGTAACACGACGTATTACAGCAATAGCAGACGATGGTGAGAAGATTCCTATTTCACTTTTTTATCACAAAAACACTCCTCTTGATGGTGGTGCGCCTTGTCTTCTTTACGGTTATGGTGCTTATGGGATCTCTATTCCTGCCAGTTTCAATAGTAATGTACTTTCTCTAGTAAACAGAGGTTTTATTTACGCGATTGCTCATATTCGCGGAGGAAAAGAAAAGGGAGTAGAATGGTATGAGAAAGGAAAACATCTCTTTAAGCACAATACATTTACAGATTTTATTGCTTGTGGACGTTACCTTGTAAACAATAAATTCACTTCTCACGACCGGCTTATTGCTTATGGTGGTTCAGCAGGGGGGATGTTGATGGGAGCCATTGCCAATATAGCTCCACAGGATTTTGCTGGAATCGTAGCGAATGTGCCTTTTGTTGATGTCTTAGCGACAATGTTAGATGCTTCATTGCCACTCACACCTCCAGAATGGGCCGAATGGGGGAATCCTCTTGAATCAGAAGAAGATTATAAGCTTATTGCTTCCTATTCACCCTACGATAATGTCAAAGCTCAAAACTATCCCCCTATACTTGTGATGGCAGGATTAACAGATCCTCGTGTAACTTACTGGGAGCCTGCAAAATGGGTAGCAAAATTACGAGACTTAAAAACAGACGATAATGCAATTTTATTACGTATTAATATGGATTCGGGGCACGCTGGTGCAGCTGGACGTTTTTCAAAGCTAGAAGAAGTTGCCTATATCTATGCATATATTCTCAAGATAGCAGGAAAAGGCTGTTGCTAATCCACAATATCTTTGTTTGAAAGTCCCCGATAATTTATTGGATTATAGGGACTTTCGTACACTAAAAAAATTATCTAGATAGCTTAAAATTCACATTCTTCATAAAGTTTCAAAACATAGTCCCAATTAATTAAATGGTCTACAAAGGATTCGAGGTACTTCGGTCGAGCATTGCGATAATCAATGTAATAGGAATGTTCCCACACATCGACACCCAAAATAGGTCGAGCATTGTGAATTAAGGGATTTTCGCCATTAGGCGTTTTCATAATTTCAAGCTTGCCATCTTTAACAGCAACCCATGCCCATCCAGAACCAAATTGGGCACTAGCAGCAGCAATAAAATCAGTGCGGAATTTGTCGTAACCACCTAGATCAGCGTCAATAGCTTTTGCTAACTTTTCAGGAAGTTTTTGACCACCACCATCTTTTTTCATCCAAAGCCAAAAGTGGTTATGATTGTAATACTGTGCTGCATTATTAAACAAACCAATATTTTTTCCAAAACTTTTTTTAACAATATCTTCAAGGCTTTCATTTTCTAAGCCTAACTCTTTCATAAAATTATTGGTATTGTTAAGATAAGCGAGGTGATGCTTATCATGATGATATTCAAGCGTTTCGCGTGACATATAAGGTGAAAGGGCATCGTAATCATAAGGCAACGGGGGCAATTCAAAAGCCATTAAAAATCTCCTCGATTCTAATTGTTAAGCTTATTTCATAAGTCTAATTTGCCATTTACAGAATTGAAAAGCAAATGTTGAATACCTATTTGTGTGGAATTAATTTTAATATTTCTCTTTTTGTAAAAGGAGCTTTTAGGAAATGTATGCCAATCAATCAAAAAAGGCATTGGTCTATATAAAGATTGTTTCTGAAGATTTTTTACATCTATGAACCGATAAAAATATCATTATTTTTTGAATAAAAAGTAAATAGAAATAGCTATTATCCCTCGTTCTTATATCTTTATTTTTTCAAATACCAGATAAAATATTTTTAATTTTTGCAAAACTCTTCTAACCTATTTAGGTGTGTCATAGTGTTTGCAATAGAATATTTAAGTGTTATTTTTAGGAGATATTTTTCAATGTGCTTGATTTCATTTTATGGCGCTATTCATGAATAATATAATGTAAAAACCAGTGGACATTATCATCTTTACGCTTAATGAAAGAGCACAGCAACTATCACACACTTTACCAGTTCCCAATATGGTGACAGCTTTTATCTTAATGAAGCAAGATGAGATTGGAATATATCAAGAAAAGTAAATCATATGCTAATTTATTAGATACATGAGTAAACTACGAGATTTTCATTTTCTGTTCCTAAAAAATCAATACAAAGAGCAAAATAATTGGTGGATAAATGGTTTCTACTTGTTTTAAAAGCACAATTGTGTATCAGTTCCTGCTACGAATTTGTATCGATGCAATACCATACAAGATTCAGAGACTTTATGATAAAAAAGTAAGGATGATAAAAAAGTAAGGTCTTTGATTTTCAGATATTGCGTCCAATCACAGGAATCGCTATAAGGTGCAAGAGTCGCTATAAAGCGTGTTTTTTTGGGGTATAGCCAAGCGGTAAGGCACCGGTTTTTGGTACCGGCATTCCCTGGTTCGAATCCAGGTACCCCAGCCAATGTTTAGTAAAATCAATAGGTTATATAAAAGTTCGGGAATTTTGATTCCGTTGATTCTTTTAACTTATTTTCTACCTATCCCTAACTTTTTTATAGCTTATACCCAATCATTTTATCTAGATAACTGGATTTGCTAGCAGGGCACTTGACTCTTATTTTTATTGATCGTATAGTGACGATATACGATAAGGGGCGGTAATGGCAATTGTGAGTTTCAAACATAAGGGCTTAAAATTATTTTATACAACAGGTTCCACAAAAGCTATTCAATCAGATCACGTGAAAAAATTACGCGTTATCTTGACGGCTTTAACAAGTGCTACGACGCCTGAAATGTTGAAAGCGCCTGCCTTTAAAATGCATCCTCTTAAAGGTGAACTTACAGGATACTATTCTATATGGGTGAATGGAAATTGGCGTGTTACTTTTCGCTTTATAGGAACAGATGTGGAGCTTGTTGATTATCAAGATTACCATTGATGAAAGGAACGAAAACAAATGATGCATAACCCCGCACATCCGGGCGAAGTTCTAAAAGTAGCTTTCTTAGAAGAAATGGGGATAACAATACAAAAGTTAGCTGATCATCTCCATATGACAAGAGCTTCTCTATCAAGAGTGATTAACGGACATGCCTCTATGAGTACCGAACTTGCAGTGAAATTAGAATTAGCTGGTTTTAGTAAAGCAAAATTTTGGCTGGATATGCAAACGAATTATAATTTATGGCAAACAATGCAACAGACACAACCACCTATTTCTCCTCTGGTTTCTGATGCACCTCAAATGCCGCATTAATTTCATTCATAATTTTGACGGGGCTTTAGTTTGTTTTTTAGCAGCCACTCATTGTCCTAACTTTTTTGAAGTTTTTTGATTGCTTCTATTGCAAGTCGTTTTCTGTCGGCTGTTTTGGTATAGAGGGATGCCATGTTATCTTCTGTCCAGCCAAAAAGCGCTTTCATTTGCGAAACTGTCGCACCAGCATTGGCTGCACGTGTTGCTGCTAATTTTCGCAATCCGTGCGCTGATTTTTTAATACCTGCTGCATTACAAGCTTTACGAAACAGATTACCAAAACTTTCTTTGGTTAGTTTTTTACCTTCTTTACCGCAAATAAATGTTTCATCTCCAATAGGTCCAATTTTAAGTGTTTCTGCAAGTTCAGGCAAAATCGGGAGAAAAACATCTGTTTTAAATTGGCTCTTTTCTGTTTTTAAATGAATAATATTATCTGTTGTGATATCTTTCCAGCCGATACGAACGGCATCACCACGACGTAAACCTGTATATAAAAGGACGTCAATCCATACACGTTCATGTGTACCATGTGACCAACGGTAATAATATTTATCAATATCTTCTTCTAACCATGGTATGAATCCTTCTGCGTTAAAGGATTTTGGCGGCTTTATATTAAAAGCAGGATTTCTATTTAAAAGATCGTTATCAACTGCCCAATTGAAAAGACCATTTAAAGCCGTTAAAAAATGTCTTGCCGCCGCGGGAGTCTCTCGTCTTCTTTCTACTGCGTCAAGAATGTGTTGTTTGTTTATGCTTTTATATGCACGATCACCGATATGTTTAGAAACATTATTCAGAATTCGATATTTAACTTTTTTAGTAGATTCTGATTGATTATGCCATTGCATGCTTTGTAAATACTGATGCAACAACCAATCGAAAGACCCTTCTGTGAGTCTGGTACGCCTCTTTGTTTTGGAGGAGCCATTTTGCGCTTGTTTAATAGCCAGCGTATAATTGTCAACAAATTCTTGCGTTCCATAGGTTCCTTCAATCCGAAACCGTGGTCCATGACCAATACGTACATACCATATAACTTTACCATGGCGTGTACGTTCACGAACAAGATGCGGTGGACGGCGTTTTGGCATGGCTAAAACTTTATACCGTCGACAGAGGGGCAGCTTTTGCTGGTCTCGTAGTCTTCTTGTTCATTTTCAAGCGGTGGAAAATCGTCAATGCTATAAGTATTATCTGTCGTTGTTGGTGTTATGGTTTTATTGATATGAATTAATAATTCTCCTGTAGGTTTGATTTCTATGAGTTCACATCCTTGTTTTTTAGCTTCTCTTAAAGCACGAGCAATAGCTGGTTGCGTGATAGTAGGTGGGCGGTGTGGCATGTTTATTCCCCTTCATTTTAGATGTAATTCTCCCGTGGCGTGAATCACGCTGGTGTTAAAAGTTGTTTGTGTGGTTAGAAAGGGACGTCGTCCCCTGTTAAGTTTTCTGTCTTTTCCTTGTAAACAATTTTGTAATCGGCATAAATTTGTGCGTCGCCATAAATTCTTGGATTACCATCAATAATTGCATATTTGTAAATTTGTGCGTCCCCAAAAATATCCCCCCCATATACTTTTGCGTTATCATAAACTTGTGCATTGCCATAAACGCGTGCAAAATAAGCAACTTTCGCGTTACCAAACACTTTAGCGCTGTCGTAAACTTCGGCACCACAATAAACCATAGCTTCATTACTAACCCAACAGTCGGCTTCATGACTTAGGTTGTCCTCATCCTCTATAAAGCCCCCAAGGTTACCTTTCTTGACGCCACCAAAATCTCTTAATGCTCTAATTCGGTGAAGCGTAAATCCATCAACATTAATTGTTTCATCAGTAAGTTCGTATTTTCTCATCGGGTCTTTTCTCCAGTTGATATGGCGTTATAGTCATCAACGTGTGCGCTACGGTAAACTTCTGCATCACCGTAAACTTTTGCTTCTCCGTAGATTTCTGCCTTATCGTAAACACGTGCTTCATCGAAAACGCGTGCATCATCGTAAACTTTTGCACGCCCATGAACACGTGCATTGCCAAAAACCAAGGCATCACCAAAAACCTTGGCATAACCGTAAACCTCTGCATTATGGGAAACGCTTGCCTCACCGTAAACTTCTGCATGATCATAAATTTTAGCATCACCATAAATCCTTGCACTATCGCACACATCTCCGTTTTTAACTTTTGCATTGCCATAAACTTCTGCCTTATCGGAAACATATGCATAACCGTAAACATGTGCATTTTCTAAAACTTTTGCATAATCGTAAACGCGTGCATAACCGTAAACCTCTGCCTTATCGTAAACACGTGCTTCATCGAAAACGCGTGCACAATCGTAAACCTCTGCTCTGCCGTAAACGCATGCATAACCGTAAACTTTTGCTTCTCCATAAATTTCTGCCCTACCGTAAACGCGCGCTTCATCGTAAACGCGTGCGCTCTCGTAAACATGTGCATTATCGGAAACTTTTGCTTCATCGAAAACAAGTGCATTGCCATAAACACGGGCATCTCCAAAAACACAAGCCTTATACCAAATCCAACAATTGCCCTCATGGGATAAGTTGCCTTCATGCTCTATAAGACCGCCTAGGTCGTCTGCTTTAATACCACCAAAGTCTCGTAAGGCACGAATGCGGTGGAGAGTTTTGCCATCAACCTCCGTTGTTTCATCAGTCAGTTCGTATTTCTTTTCCATGGTTTATTTCCTTGATTTGCGCACAATCCACCCGTAGCGTGAAGCACGCATGTGTTGAAAGTTGTTAGGAAAGGGTGGGGGTGCTGGGAGGAGAGAGCACCCCCATAGGTTTAAGCGGCTTTTGCCAAAATCTTTTGCATCTCTTGTTCTATTTCCCCTAAAAAGATTTCGACCGCTTTATTGATCTCTTCAATGTATTTCTCATCACGGAGGACGCGTTTGACTTTCATTCTCAAACCAGTAGATTTGCCTACAAAGTTTGGATTATAGCTAA